>JANPLH010000260.1:0-25201 GCA_031426435.1 Saprospiraceae bacterium
TCGCGACGCGCCAGGAGCAGCGCGAGAATCTGCACCGTTTTGCCGAGGCCCATGTCGTCGGCGAGGCAGGCGCCCACGCCCCAGTACGCCAATTGCGACAGCCACTTAAAGCCGTCCTCCTGGTACGGTCGCAGCTCGGCCTTGAAGGTGGACGGCACTTTCGGGTTCACCTCACGGCTCTCCCGCAGTCTCGAAAGCTGCTTTTTCCAGGCCGTGTCCACCTGCACATCGTGGAGCAGCCCCGTGAAGTCTTCGAGCGAATGCGCCGCCAGCGGGTGGAAGCGCAGGTCGTTTTTTGTTTTGGTAAATATGTTATTCAGTTCCTCCAGTTTGCGCTGCAACTGGCTGGTGAGCGCCAAAAACTGCCCGTCGCTCAGTTGCACGAAACGGCCCTTGGCGTTCTGCGAGAGGTCGAGCAATTGGCGGAAGTCCATGACGAGGTTTTCGTTGACCTGTACCTTGCCTTCCAAACTGAACCAGTCCCGCTCCTTTTTGATGCCAATGGAAAGCTGGTCGAAACCGACCTGCCCGGCAATGCGCAGCTTCTCGCCCTTGGGGTGCTCCAGCACCACCTCGCCCGCCGAGCGCAGGGGTTCCAGTTCCATCAGGGCGGTCAGGGCATCCTCGGCATTGTCGAAGAGCCACTCCCGGTTCTCGCCGCCCACCCGCAGGAAGGTCGGGCAGGCGTTTTCCACCCGCTTGGCATTTTCTTTTTCCTTGCGCAAATCACGGGTAGCCTTGGTGGGCTGGCCCTGCACCTCGGCGATGACGCTGTCCCGCCCTTCGCCCGGTTTGAAATAGGGCGGGTCGGTAGTGAAGGGCTTTGCAAAGAACTCCATCTTGAACCCATTGCCGACCGGCAACAAATGCACGAAAGTGGCGGTGTTGCCCTCGATGGTCGGCAGGTTGACGGCCTCGCCGCCCACTTCGCTCTGCACGGTGACAATGTTGCTCAGGTTGCCCACCGCCTCGATGAGCCGCTCCTTGCCCTTGGGCGGCACCCGCAGTCTGCCGAATTCGAGCAAGCGGTTTATCTCGGCATGTTGGTCGCTGACTTTCATCAAAATATAACGGGTAGGCGTCTCCCGTGTCATTTGGACGCCCGCTATTTTGAACTCGTGCGAAAAGCGCAGCTCATAATCGTCTCCTTGTTGCTCTACGAGCAATTGCGGCTGCTGCGCAACGAGCTCCACGGAAATGCTTGGGTTGTCGGCAAGGAACAGCAGCGGGTGGCCGACCAGTGCCGGGTAGAGTTTTTCCAATTCAAAAAAATACTCCACGCCGCCGTAATAGCCGTGGTTGCTCATTTTGATGGACTTTGCTGCCTCCTTGTCCTGCTCGGTCATATTCTCCACGCCCATTTCCTTGAGGCGTTTGAGCGCCACGTTTCGGCCTTTTGACCAAGCGCCCTTGCCGTAGGTCTGTTCGGCTGGCTGCACCTCGTTTCGGTCGAAATTGACCCACCAGACTAGGCGGGTCTGCTTCTCCACGCCGGGCGAAGCCGCTTTTTTCCCTTTTTTTGGCTGCAGTTGCAACAGGGCCTCCAGGGAGCGCTCCCATGACTCGGTTCGGGGGAAGAGGCTCAGGATGCTTTCGCAGCCAATCTCCTTCTCCAATTTGGCGGCAGCCTCGGCGTACTCCTCCGCCAGCGTTTTGTCTTTTTCAAAAACGCCGAGCAAGGCCGAAAGCTCCATTTCCACCCAAGGGTAGCCGTTCTTGGCGGCGCTGTGCAGGTATTTTTTCAAAACAACTGGCACGTGGGCGGGCAGCGCCATGCTGTTCCAGTGGTGGGCGGCGGTGTAGAAAATCCACTCCAAGGGCGTATCGGGCGTATCGTCGAGGTACTCCTGGGCATCGGCAAAGTTATTGAGCTGGTATTGCACGCCCGCTGCGACGAACTCGAACAATAGGCCGTAGGGGTTGGCGGGGGTGTCTTCGGCCAGCTTGAGGGCGGTCTTGAGGTATTCCTTGTCCTTCGCCCGCAGGACGGCCAAGATGTGGACGACGCCGTAAAAAGCAGGAAAGGTGCCCTTGCGCAGGCCTATGTCCTTGCGGAACGCCTTCATGCCTTCCTCGAAATAGTTGAGCGCCAGCTTGTTCTGCCGCTTGAAGAACAACGCCGTGCCGATGCGCAGCAGCCGCCCGAAGGTGGACGGCTCTTTTTCCGCCAATTTCAACGCCTCATCGAAACGCCCTTGACGGTGCAGCAGGTTGGAAAGGATGACGTTCCCCACCTTGGACTTTTCCTTGTCCGTCAGCCAGGCATTTTTTTCGAGATAATCAATGTATTCGGCAGTGGGGGCGAGGTCAGCCATGGCCTGCGTGACGAGTTGGCCAAGGGCCATGCCTTGAATGACCTCTGGGAAAGTGGCCACCCACTCCGGGTCGAAGGGGGAAAAGAAGTTCTTGAAAAAATTGGAGGCTCCCCAAGCGTCGCCGAAAAATCTTTCCACATCGGCAATGACCTCATCCACCCGCTTTTGGTTGCCCTCATACAGGGCAATGCGCAGCTCCCGGATGCAGACTTCGTAGTTGCGGGGCCCCCACATCCATTCCCGGTATGGCAGCACCTTTTGTATATTGCGCACATAGCCCTTGAACTCCTTGTCAATGACAGCCATGCGCATCACCAATTCCCGGAACTTCTCGGCCACCTGCATCTCGTTTTTGAGGTTCAGATGCAGCCAGCCGCCAGCGTCGAGCAGTTCCCGGTACTCCTTCACCTGTGGGCCTTGGAGATGGTTGCCCCGCTCGGTGCGGATGTCGCATTCCCGAAGGAGGTTGACCATCGTGGTCTGGTTGAGCGGCTCGTAGGCGATGGCGAGAAGCTTGAGCAGGATGCGCTCCGTTTCGTCCAATTCCTTGAAGCGCTGCCGAAAGGTAGTTAGGTCCATTTTTTATCAGCCCCGGTTTGAAATTGGGCGGACAAAGGTACTGGAATGAATGGGGAGGATTTCTAATTATTTGAGAAATGATTTTTTAGGGGAAATTTTGGGTGGGAGGAGGCACAAGTGACACTTTTCTTGACACTTATGGCTGCTGGTTTATTCTACCAATACAAATCCTGCCCATAAAAATGGCGAGCCCACATACTTAGCTTTCATGTTGGCTTGTGCTGTTCGGAAAGCCGCTGGAATTGTCATGCCCTTGTCCAACCACTGCCGATAAAACTCCGTCATGAATTCACGGGTACTGAGGTCGTTGACTTTCCAGAGGCTCATGATAAGGTACTTCGCCCCGGCAATTTTGAACGCCCGCTGCAAGCCATAGACTCCCTCATTGCCTTCGATGTCGCCCAAGCCTGTCTCGCAGGCGGAGAGGACGACGAGTTCCGTGTTCGACAGGTTAATTTGACTGATTTCATAAGCAGTCAATATCCCGTCCTCCCTGTTTTCAGGTGCTTTGCCAGTCGCCCAGACTTGTTGTGCTCCAGCAAGAATCAGCCCTGAGCGAATCATTGGATTATCGGAAATCTTGAATACTGGTTCGATGCCAACTGCCGACTGCCGACTGCTGACTGATTCCTTCGGGTCTGGAAAAAAGAAGCCGTGGGTGGCAATGTGGAGAATGCGGGGAGAATGTTCGTTCATTCCAAGGCTGCGGAAAGCTTCTTCTATGGCGAGGTAGCCGGTATCGAGTTGAGTTGTCAGGTGCGCAGCGCGCAGGATGCGATTGATGTCGAGTGCTTCGGTTGCAGTACCGGGCAAGTAGTTCCAGGAGCCGCCCCTGCTCGTCGAATCTGTGTGGAAAGGTAGTTCATCAGGTGACGACAAGCTACGGGTTGCAAAGTCTGTATTGACAGGAGCAATGGCACTGCTGTCCATTTCGTAGCGCACCCCGCCCACGATGTACGCAGTGTTCCCAGCATTTTTGGCGATATTTGGAATGACCAGTTGCCGGGTGCTGTTCAGCAAAACCAATTGATGCTTGTCCCCAAAAGTTTGCTGTCCATCTATTGGTATTGCGCCCAGGTTGAGCCTGTGCAACAGGCCAGAGGGCGAGCAATAGACCGTTTTCGTTCCTTGGAGCAAACCATCCAATGGCCTCCAAATCAAATCGTACAGCGACATTTGCTCGCTTACCGAATACAAATCATTGATGCCCCTGATATTAATACCTTTTGCATTTTTCAGCAATGGTGCAATATCCCGCTCTTCGAATAATGGCAGGAATTGCGGTGCTTCATCACCTGGTCGTAGCACGAGGGCGGCATACATGGTACTGTCGCTCTTTTTTTTGTCGTGGCAGCGATAGTGGATGAACTCCACTGCCGCTTCGCCAGGCTTCAGTTTTTGTTGTACTTCCTGCCAGCGCACCTGCCGCATGGCTTCGCCATATCCTGCGACAGTCCTGGCAAGTTCTTTTTCGATATCGTTGACTTTTGCTTCGAGTTCAGACACATTCTTTCGCTCGGTAATGGGCTTGGAATATTCGGCAGCGAGGCGGCGCTCGATGGATTTCAACTGGTTGAATTTTTCGGTGGTGATCCCGCCCAAGGCGGGAGAAAGGGCCAGTTGTTTTATCCGGTTGGAGGTATTGAGCAAAAAGCCTTTATAGAAAAGGACATTATCAAAACAAGTAGAAGTGATGTGAGCATCTTTATTGGCTGGTATTTGGGCAAAAGATAACAATTGGGCTTGGCTTTTTGAGAATGTATTTAAGTAGATGTTTAACTCCCGCTCTGACAAGTGGTGTATGGCCCTGCTTATTAAAGATTGATTCAAATGGGCAAGTTCCTCGAACAGGGGTTCGGCTTTCTGATAATTTCCTATGTTCATGTACAAAATCGCCAGGTCGTTCAGGCTCCTAATATAATTGATATTCACTTTGCCCAGTATTTTTTCACGGATGGCTTTGGCATTGATGTAAAGGGGTTCGGCTTCCTTGTATTTGCCCATGTTCCTATACAAGTTCGCCAGGACATTCAGGCTATGTGCATAATCTGGATGTTCTTTTCCTAACACCTTTTCCCGGATGGCTTTGGCTTGAAGGCAATTATCCTCTGCTTCCTCGTATTTGCCCATTTTTATGTACAAAATTGCAAGGTCATTCAAGGATGCAGCATAATCGGGATTTTCATAGCCAAGTTGTTTTCCTCGGATCGTTTTGGCATCGAGGAATAGTCTTTCGGCTTTGTTGTAATCACCTATCTCCATATACAAAACCGCCAAGCTATTTAATGTTGCCGCATAATAGGAGTGTTCTTTGCCCAGCTTTATTTCCTTGATGTTTTTGGATTCAAGAAGAAAGGGTTCGGCTGCCTTATAGTTGCCCATTTTACGGTATAAATTCGCAAGGTTGTCCAGGCTGCGCGCATAATCAAGATGTTGCTTGCCCAATATTTTTTCCTTGATGTCTTTGGATTCGAGGCTGAGCGATTCTACTTCTTCATAATTCCCCATTTTACTATATATATTCGCCACATCGTCCAGGCTATGCGCATAATCTAAAGGCTCCTTGTCCGGCGCTTTCTCCATGATAGCTTTGACTTCAAGATAATGTATCAATGCTTCTTCATAATTACCTGTTTCTGTGTATAAATCAGCTAAACTGTTGAGGATTTTTCTATAATTAGAATGTTCTGTCCTCAATGATTTCTGTATGATGGTTTTAGCCTCGATATAAAGTGGTTCAGCTTTATAATAATCACCCATTTCCACATACATATTTGCATAGTTGCGCAGGCATTTAACGTAATTAGGATTTTCTTTTCGCGGTGCTTGTTCCCAAATAGTTTTGGCTTCGCGGTACAGCGGTTCGGCTTTCGCGTAATCGCCCACTTTCCTGTACAGATTTGCCAAGCCGTAAAGGCTTGATGCATAATGAGGGTGTTTCTTTCCCAAATTCCTTTTTCGCTTATCCTTTATTTTGATGGC
Organism: Saprospiraceae bacterium; assembly: GCA_031426435.1. GTDB lineage: Bacteria > Bacteroidota > Bacteroidia > Chitinophagales > Saprospiraceae > UBA6168. Next base: position 5,877 of record JANPLH010000260.1, read on the forward strand.
GTTTTCAATGTCTCGCTGCCAGTTAACTGATCGGTTGACGATGGTAACTGTGTCCTCTTCCTCCTCCTGTGATAGGCCAATAAAAGGAAGCATCAATAGTCCAAAGATTATCAAAAACTTCATGATAAAAAGAATTTTGATGAGCGGAAAGAGGCTTTACTTTTTGAGTTTGCCAATTGTATACTTCCCTGCGTACACCATCTCCCCCTCCAGTTCGATGGTGAAGTAATAAAGCCCCGGATGGTATTTCAGTTGTTGTCGCATATCAAAAGTCGGGTCGCCGCTACCAGCTTTCAAGTCCAGTGGCACAGATAGCAAGGGCTTAACGGCATCCTTGTTATTGAAGATAGCAAGGACGAGCGCCCTCGGCTTATTTTCTGAAATACCTTTCACCGTTCCGGCAAATCGGACGCTGGTTTCTCCATTTTTATTCACGACAAAGTCAGCGCCATTGGACGGGTTACTGATTTTTACATCCATGTTTTCGCTTCTGACGCCGCTGCTAACGAATGCTTCCATGGAAGCATTGGGGATAAAATTGGCAGGGTCTGCCTCGGCTATGTATAAGTTTTCTTTGGGTTTCTGCTTTGGAGGAGCGGGTTCTTCAGGAGCCTGCACAGGAATGCTGTCATTTCCTTTTGCAATAGGCGCAGATGGCTTCTCGGTGTGCTGTTCCTCCACTGTTTTTTGGATTGGCCGTTCGCCAAAGACCTGGAGCAGGTACAAAACCCCAATACCAACCAGTAGGACTGCGGCGATGGAAATCAACCTTTTTTTCCAGCTCATTTGAAAAACACGATGCTGTACGGGATTTGGTGTATCCTCAACGGACGGCAAAGGTTCTTCCATCACCTGCGTCAATGCAGAGCGCAACCGCCACCTTCCCGGGTCGCTGAAATTTTTCTGCAGTTCCCGGTGCAACGCTACCTCTTGGCGGAAGCCATCGTCCTCAACCATGCGCCGCTCGACTTCCCAGCGCTTTTCTTCGGGCAGGGTACCATCCAAGTAGGCTTCTATCAAGTCGAATAGGTCAAATTTTTCCATGACGTTTCAGTAATCGTTGCGTAATTCCTGGTATTCTGGGTAGCTTTTCACCAAATTCGTCAAATGCTCTTTGCACATGAACTTCCGGCGACGGGCGTAGCCTTCACTGCCGTAACCCATTAGACTGGCAATCTCTTCCATTTGCATTTTTTGAAAATAAAGTGAAAGCAACTTTTGACAATCCTCGCCCAACCGAACAAATGCTTTGTCATAGAGCTTGCGCTGCTCCAACGCTGCATAGTCCGTGTCGGGGAGCTTGTCGGCCATGTATTTGGCATCATCGGGAATTGTTACCTCTTTTGAAGATTTTTTTTGCTGGCGACTTAACCATAGGTTCCGGCATACGCCATATAGGTAAGTGCTGAACTGGCTGGTAAGCTGAAAATCGGGATGCTTTGCTTTTTCATAGATGACCATCACTGCATCCTGGAACACGTCCTTGGCATCATCTTCCGAACCGCCGTTTTGCTGTACCAGATTTCTGATAAGCGGAAAAAACCGTTGGTACATCTGCCGAAGCAAGGTGTGGTCGCCAGTCAAAATAGCGGCGATGTAGTCGGCGGTCATCCAGGTTTGTTCCATGGAAAAATGGTGAGTTTAGAAGCCGATGCTTGCAAATGTAGTATGGCGTTCTGGTATCCAGAAGAAGCGGGTTGGATTTTTAAAATTTCTATCAGTGTAGTTTTTTTTCAAAAAAAGGTAGGATGGCGTGTAACGTCTGGTGGGGTGGTCAAATGTATGTTCATCCAGCCGATGAAGCCTTTCCAAATGGCTTTTCGGACTGGATACAATCACCACATTTTTCATCTTTAAAATCTATAATCATGAAAACCTTCAAATTTCGCTTCGCCACCTTCACTTTCGCAGTGATCACTTTTGCTACCTTGTTTTTTGCCTCCTGCCAGAAGGAGCAGTTCCAACCGGAAGCCATCAATCCGCCGACCGAGCAGGAACAGGCGCTGGTCAGCAAGGAAGTCGCCTTCACAGATGCTTCCGGCAAAAACACCGCCGTTATCCGCTTCAGCACGAACGACCCGGCCTTGTTTGATGAGCTAGACGTGTCCACACTTTTCAGCATCGAGCCTGTTTTTGAAATTTTCGAAGAGGAATCTCACGCAGAGGCCGGTTCAGAAGCAGAAGGAGATATTCCGGCAGTAAAAACTACACTTGATTTTGAAATCATTTCCCAGCAGCTCGAACCCGGAGCAATTGCTTTGACCTTGGTGTACGAGCCGAAAAGCAACGCCGTCGTGGACAGGGTTCCCATGACCTTGTTACTGTCATTTACCACCACCGCCGACCATGTTCATGTGAATATCACCGCTGATTGCGCAGGTACGTACTTCTACAGAAAACTTGTACCTGCATTACCCTTTGTCCTTTTTGCCTCCGACCCCTCCGACTGCGCACCTGTCACCGAATGCGGATATTACTTAGGCAGCTATCAAATACAGGTGAAGGTTTGGGGTTACAGCGGCATCACGTCCTTCAATGTCGTAGCCTATCCTTAACCGGCAGACAGAAAGCCACCCCGGAAAATGCCGGCTTCCAAACCCGGCAGGCTGCTTGAGCCTGCCGGGTTTTTCATTTGCCTGGCTCACTGGGAATATACCATGTATGCCGTGAGATTTTATTTCAAAAATGGTCAGTTGGCGTGTAACATCCAGCAGCGTGACCAAATGTATGATTATCCATCCGACGAAGCCTTTCCAAATGGCTTTACGGAACCGGAAACAATCACCATCATTTTTAAACTTTAAAATCTAGAATCATGAAAACTTTCAAATTCAACAAGTTCCAACTTTTCCCTGCGGGGTTAATCAGAGCATCCGTTTTTGCGGCAATGTTCCTCTTTTCGCTGAACGCAGTCGCTCAATGGAATTCCAACGCGACCTCCATTTACCCCACCACTCTCACCAAAAAGGTCGGCATTGGCACCAGCAGTCCGCTCACCAAATTTCATGTGCGCGACGGCGACTTCCGTCTCGACAAAGGAGGTACACAATACTTTGACTTCAAAGTGGATGCCTCGGGCTACCTTAGCATCGTGCGCAACGGCACGACCACCGCCATGACTATCGGCTCCTCCAGCGGCAACGTCGGCATCGGCACCACCACGCCAAGCGCCAAGCTGCACGTGAAGGACGGCGACTTTCGAATGCAAAACGGCACGGCCTTCTTTGATATCAAGTTGGACGCCAGCGGCAAACTTAATTTCGTGCCTAACAACGGCACCACCACCGCCATGGTCATCGACGACGAAAACGGCAACGTTGGCATTGGCACAACGCCAAGCTCAAGCGCCAAGCTGCACTTGAAGGATGGCGACTTTCGAATGCAAAACGGCACGAGCTACTTTGACTTAAAAGTGGACGCCGGCGGCAGCCTCAATTTCGTGCCCAACGGCGGCACCACCACTGTCATGTACATTGACGACGAAAACGGCAACGTCGGCATCGGCACCACCACGCCAAGCGCCAAGCTGCACGTGCGCAACGGCGAATTCCGTCTAGACCAAGACGGGCAAAACTTTGACTTTAAAGTGGACGCCAGCGGCAACCTCAATTTCGTGTCCAACCCCAACACCACCGCCATGGTCGCCATGGTCATCAACGACGACGACGGCAAAGTGACTATCGGCAGCACCACCACCCCCGGCTCCTACAAACTCTACGTCGAAGACGGCATCCTCACTGAAAAGGTCAAGGTAGCCGTGAAAACCACCGCCGACTGGTCGGACCATGTTTTCGCCGAAGACTATCCCCTCAGCCCGTTGGCCTGCGTGGAGGAGTTCATCCTGGAAAACAAACACCTGCCCGGCGTTCCCTCCGCCGAACAGATGGTGGGCGACGGCCTCGACGTGGCCTCGATGGATGCCAAACTTTTGGAAAAAATCGAGGAACTGACCCTCTACCTCATCGAACTGAAAAAGGAGAATGACTCGCTGACAACCCGTATTTCTAACCTTGAAAATCGTTGAGCCATGAAAAAGCAAAGTTTTTCCATTTTGACTGCCCTTTCCTTCCTGTTGCTTTCCTCGATGGCATTTTCCCAAAAACCTGTTTTTCAAGGTTTGCCCATCAAGGCAGGAAGCTATCCCGAACTGAGCGCCCAGTTTTACAACTTCGAAACCTATGAATTGGACATGGAATCCCTTGACCGGTTCATTAAATCGAGCAGCCAGGAGTTGGAATTTACCCTTCAATGGGGCGATGATTACCGGTGGGACATCGAACTGGTCCCAGCCGACATGCGGGCGCCCAACTACACCGTGCGGGTGATGACCAACACGGGAATCGAAGAAATGCCCCGCAGTGATGAAAATATTGCCTTTCGGGGTCGCCTCCGCGGTGAAGCCGGAGGGGGATCGGTGGCTCTCACCGTGGCAGCGGATTTTCTCTATGGTTTTGTCCGGGATGGCGATGAGATGTTTTTCATCGAACCGCTTTGGCACTTCGTGCCGGGCCGGCCCAAAAATCATTTTGTCCTTTATTCGAGCCGCGACGTAAAGCCCACGGGCGGTCGTTGTGGCATGAACGAGTTGGAACAGCACACGCCCAAAGGAGGCGCTGACTCCCCCCATGACGGCTCGAAAAGTACCGGAAGCTGCTACACGGTCGAGCTGGCGATAGCTTCCGACTTGTCCATGTACACGAAGTACGGCTCGGTGGGCGCGGTGATCAGCCACAGCATCGCCGTCATGAACAATGTTCAGACGAACTACGACAATGAATTTTCCACCGACCTCCAATTTTCCATCGTGCAGGAGTTTGTCGTCGCGACGAGCGACCCGTGGACATCCTCGACCAACTCTTTGGCCTTGCTTATTTCATTTAAAGATTGGGGGCCTGCCGGTTTTTCTGCAACGCACGACCTGGGGCAATTGTGGACGAACCGGGACCTTGACGAAGATATCGTCGGAAAAGCCTATACCGGGGGGATTTGCGGGAGTTTGCGCTACCACATTCTTTCGGATTACACTTCCAATGCAGACAAACTGCGGGTAATGACGGCGCACGAAATCGGGCATAACTTCGGTGCGGAACACGATACTGACGGAAACTCGCACATCATGGCGGAGGTGGTGAGCACCTCCACCACATGGTCATCGGCTTCCGTGACCGTTATCAACGCGATGATTCCGCTTCTGGGGATGGATCCTCCCTTTGGGTGTTTGAGCGACTGTAGTTGCCCTACTAGTATCTCAATTACCGCCCCCCTCAGCTCCGGGTTTTTCGACTACGAAGCCTCTGACTACATCACCGCCTCCAATGACATCATCGACCTCGGCATCACCTACGTCACCTACGATGCCGCCAACTACGTGCTGCTCAATCCCGGTTTTTTTGCCGAAACCTACGTAGTCTTCCAAGCTTTCATTGACGGATGCGGCGGCCTGTTCCAGGGAGAACCCGGCTCCGACGACCGGGAACAGGATGGAGAAAATACCGTCCACCCGCCGGTTGCTTCCACCGGGGTCAGCGATGGATTTGTCATGCGACCCAACCCCGCTTCGGACAGGCTGACCATCACCCATGATTTTAGCGGCGAAGTAGGCCTTGGCGTTTTCGACCTGGCGGGCAAGCAGCTTTTTTTCAACCAGTACCCTGTCGGCGAGGCCATCGAACTGGATGTCAGCGGTTTCTCCAGCGGGATTTACTTCGTGAAGATGAGTTCATCCGGCAACATGCTGACGAAGCAGCTGGTGGTTTCGAAGTAAAAGCCTGGAGATTGAATCGGGAAATAGTTGAAGCAGATAAGGAGCTGCTGTTTACTGAAAAATAAAGTGAACGGAAAAGAACCATCGGCAGCGCCAGAGGTCCTCTTTTTCCTTAACCCACAAACCCGGCAGGCTGCTTGAGCCTGCCGGGTTTTTCATTTGCCCTTACAGCAGATGACAAGTCGTCCATTCGTTGGGGAGTTTTTTCAAAAAATGGCTGAATGGCGTGTAACATCCGGCGACATGACCAAATGTAAGGTTATCCATCTGATGAAGCCTTTCCAAATGGCTTTACGGACTGGAAACAATCACCATCATTTTTAAAATTTAAAATCTATAATCATGAAAACTTTCAAATTTCGTAAACAGCCATTTACCCAGTTTGTGTTCAAAACGGCAGCTTTTACAGTACTGCTCATCGCTTGCTTTACACTGAGCAATTGCAAAAAAGAAGCTGATTTTGACGAAACTTTGAGCATCAAGAACAACAGTACCAGCATTGAAACCCTGGCGGAGCAGTATCCCGACAACCTCTTCCTGGACAAAGCGTATGGAGTAGAAGGACGTTATATTGTCATGCTGAAAGACACCTACCTGCGCCCGGCAGTGCTGGATGAAGTGCCCAGCGAGGTACGCCCCACAGGGTTGGAGGATCGCAGCGTCAGCCGCAGCCAAGAAGTGGAAGCGGGCGTGAGCAGTTTCCTTGATGAGAAAGGTATCAACCTCACGAATGTATCGGCAACTTATGGGCAATTGTTTGCTGGGTTTGCTGCGACACTGACTGACGGCCAACTTACCGACCTTCTCTCCGACCCTCGTGTGGCAACCATAGAGCAAGATATCCTCGTCACCATGGAAGACGAAGTGGTGCAGGTGGGCAAGGGCAATGAAGGCGCTGAAAAAAGCCAGCAGGAAACTCCTCCGGGGATAAATGTGCATGGAGGCCTTGGCGATGCGACCGGGATGAACCAAAGAATCTGGATTCTGGATTCGGGCATTCAATCCACACACCCAGACCTGAACGTCGTCGCCGTTGCCCCTTATGCAGTTACGTTCGTCGGTGGGACTTTTGAGGATTGCAATGGTCGTGGTACGCATGTTGCTGGCATTGCTGCTGCGATAAACAATACTTTTGGTGTGGTCGGTATGGCGGCAGGTGCGCCTGTAATCCCTGTTAAAATCATGAGCGGTTGTGCGGCCCCTACCTATATGCTCGCCACATTGTTATCAGGCTTGAACCACGTGGCTTTGTATGACATTTCTGGTGACGTAGTCAATCTTAGCCTTGGCGGATATGCTGGTTCATCGGTTGCACTGACCACAGCGGTTCAGGCCCTTGGTACCAATGGCACCTGGGTGGTCATTGCGGCTGGGGACAATGCCGCTTACGCAGGCAATTATCAGAATGCCAGAATCAATGGTACGAAGGTCCTGACCATCGCCAACATGACATCCGCCGGCGCTTGGAATGCTACTTCGAATTTCAACAATTTCAACCCATTGTCTATCTACGGCAGCGGTCCTGTTGACTGGATAGGAGTAGGCACGGCTGTTTATTCGACCTGGATAGGCAGCACTTATGCAACCTCCTCGGGATCCGGAAAGAGTGCGGCCCACGTTACAGGCATCGTTTATATGCGGCAGGCATACCCGTTGACAGGCGGTGTGGTAGTTAGTGCGGCAGGGGGTGGCCCCGTAACTTACAAAATAGCGTCGAGGATTTAAACACCACCTATATTTACCAAAATGCCAACCCCGGCAGGCTGCTTGAGCCTACCGGGGTTGGCTCATTTGCCTCCTCCAATGATCAGCAAACTGCTCCTTGCAGGGATTTTTTCTCAAAAAAATGCAGGGCTGTTCGTAACCGGCTCATAAGCAATGGCGAGGAGCTTGAGCAGGATGCGCTCCGTTTAGTCCAATTCCTTGAAGCGCTGCCGAAAGGTGGTTAGGTCCATGTTATCTGCCCCGGTTTGAAAAAGGGCGGACAAAGGTACTGGAATGAATGGGGAGGACTTCTATTTTTTAAAAAAATGATTCCTTCCAACTGGTAAGCTTCTTCAAAAAATGGGGATAAATGCTGGAAATAAGCAGGTAACAGCTACTTTTACTTCCTCATTCCTCCCAAGGCTTTTATTTTAAACAAACACTAAGCATCCTATTATGCTCGATTTGACCAAGTTGAAACAAACACTGAGGGAACTCGTGACCGACGAAGGCATGGAGGCTGCACTCGCTGAATTGGAAAAGCACCTGCCAACAGACGTGCCCAAGTACAATATGCTGCTGCAGTTGAAGGCACGTCACAAAGAAATTGACAACCAGCGCATCAAAAACGTCGTCTCCAACGAGCAAGCCACACTCCAGTACGACAAGCTTCGGGACGAAATTCTCACCTTTTTCAGTGGCCTTCTGGAAAGCGATTTTTCGGCGGAAACGGCTAAAAAGGCCAATATGGGTGGCGTGCTCTACCGCATCCCTGATAAGATGCAGCACCTCAAAAAATCGAAGTGCATCGTGCGGGTAGCCTACGACGAAGCCCTGCTGAAAGATACCCTCGACACGACGGTGGACGTAACCATCGAGGCGCTGAAAGTATCCAAGAACATGGAGGTAAAGCTTGTGGATGAAGAGGGCGACGGCGAGTATTTTGAAATCTCCAGCCGCTCTACGCCAGAGCAGTTCCTCGTGCAGGACGAGTTCACGGAGTGGACTTTCTTCGTAAAACCACTTGAAATAGGCACATATCCGCTTGCACTCATCATCTCCCTCATCATTTACGAAGACGGCAAAGACCGCAAGAAGGATATCACCCTCGAAAGGGTCATCAACATCGTTTCGGAACCCGTACCAGAAGAAGCGGGCGACCATACGATGCGCAAGGCCGGCATCCTCTTCGCCCTTACCGCCAGGCCAGCGGCAGGGGACGACGGTGACAAGACGCCAAAGAAAAAACCATGGAAGAAAGTGGCCATCGGCGTGCTGCTGGCATTGCTCTTGGGTTGGCTGATGTGGGCGATGTTCAAACCAAGTGAGCCTGGCCTGGATGCGATCAGCATCCAGGAAAAACAGGACTTCGATGCCGCCGTGGCGCAAGATTCGCCCGAACTGCTCATCGGCTTTTTGGCCAAATATCAGAACAGCGAGTTTGACGGACAAGCCAGGGACTTGGTGGGCAAGAAATTTCCCAGAATGAACGTGGATTCTGCCGTTACGGTGTACCGGCAAACACACAAGGTCAGGCCCGTTGACAGGTCGGAAACCACCCGGTCCTCTACCTATAAAAAGGGAGGCAATGAGAACACAACCGACCCATCCTCGCCAAATGGCGGTAATCCGTCAACTACCAGCGTGGTCAATGCCCCCGGCGACCCCAATGGCGCAGTTGACCCAAACACCCCGACGCAAAGCGGCGGCACGGCCCCTGCGGGCGGCAGCGTAACTAACCCAAACAATCCTGCGGGCGGTGCTGGCAACCCTGCAAATGGGCAACAAACATCAGCACCATCCAACGGCGGAACGACACCAAGTGGTGGGCCAGGTGGCGGGCCACCACCAAGTGGCGGGCAAGGTGGCGGTACGCCAAGTGGCGGTGGCAACAGTGGTGGCCCTGCCAAACCCGATGAAATCCGGTGGGACAACAAGGTGAAGGCCAAGGAAGACCCCATCAACTGGCTGCCAACCACGATGGTCAAAGTGAAAGGCGGCACCTTCAAAATGGGCTGCAGCCTGAAATTAGAAACAACTGGCTGCTCGGCCACTGCCGAGCCATCGCACGACGTGAAGGTGGCAGATTTCAGCATCAGCCGCTTCGAGGTGACGCAGGCGCTGTGGGCAGCCGTCATGGGCGAGAACAAGAACCCCAGCCGTTTCGACGATTGTGACCTATGCCCCGTGGAGCAGGTAAGCTGGGACGAGGCACAGCATTTTATCAAAAAACTGAACCGCATGACGGGCGGCAGCTACCGCCTGCCCACCGAGGCCGAATGGGAATATGCCGCCCGCCAAGCTGGCAAGGACAACCGCTTTGGCGATGGTACCAACATCGCCAAGACGACCAATTTCAACTTCAACTGCGAGGATTTGCCCGATAGGAAATTCGTAGTAAAGGGCGAATCACGCTTGCGCACCGTGGATATTTTCATGCTAAAAGCAAATTCCCTCGGCCTATTCCAGATGTCCGGTAACGTGGCCGAGTGGTGCCAAGACCGCTGGCATCCCGACTACGAGGGCGCCCCCGCCGACGGCTCCGCTTGGCTCGACGGCAATGACAACCGTCGGGTCATCCGTGGCGGAGCCTGGGACAGTGAACCCTACGCAGCCCGCACCTACGACCGGGATGCGAAGAAGGCGAGCACCAAGGATGATGAAGTGGGATTTCGGTTGGTGTGGTGAGTAAAAAAAGCCCCTCCTGCTAATCCGCAGGAAGGGCTACACTATCTGTTAATATCTTTGAAACGGAAATTGGAACATCATTGTCCAAATTTCTCAATTTCTAATTTCCTATCACTCTCCGTAAGCCTCGTCATACTCCTCCTCTTCCATCAGCGCACGGCGCTCTTTGAAGGATTTGTGCGCTTCCATGCTCGTCACGAAGAGGTCGTCGAACTTGCGCATGCCCGTACCAGCCGGGATACGCTTGCCCACGATGACGTTCTCTTTCAGACCATAGAGCAAGTCTGGCTTGGCTTCGATGGCTGCGGTGCTGAGTACCTTGGTTGTCTCCTGGAACGAAGCCGCTGAAATCCAGGATTCTGTACCCAACGAAGAACGGGTGATACCTTGCAGCATGGAGCTGGAAGTAGCCGCCACGGCGTCACGGTACTGTACCAACTTGCGGTCGTTGCGCTTGAGGTAGGAGTTTTCCTCCCGGATTTGGCGCAGGTTCACCAACTGGCCAGCTTTCAAGCGGTTGCTTTCGCCTGGCTCGGTGATAACCTTTTTGTCATAAATCCAGTCGTTCTGCTCCAAGAACTCCCATTTCTCCACGGCTTCGCCTTCGAGGAAGGTCGTGTCCCCTGGGTCAACGATGGTTACCCGGCGCATCATCTGCCGCACGATTACCTCGATGTGCTTGTCGTTGATAGCGATACCCTGCGAGCGGTAAACCTCCTGAACCCCGTTCACGAGGTAAGATTGCACCGCAAATGGGCCTTTGATGGCCAAGATGTCCTTCGGTGAAGTGGTACCATCGGACAGCGAAGTGCCAGCCCGCACGAAGTCGCCTTCCTGCACCAGTACGTGCTTCGAAAGCGGAATCAGGTAGCGGTGGATTTGGCCGTCTTTTGATTTCACCGTGACCTCTTGGTTGCCACGCTTTATTTTACCGAAAAGCACCTCACCGTCAATCTCGGAAACGACAGCTGGGTTGGATGGGTTACGGGCCTCGAAAAGCTCCGTTACCCTCGGAAGACCACCCGTGATGTCCTGGATTTTACCAAGCTTACGTGGAATCTTCACGATTTTCTGACCAGCGCTCACATCCTGGTTGTCCTCGATGGAGATATAGGCACCTACCGGTAAGCTGTACCGGCGCAGTTCCTCCCCATCGGGGCTGATGATGGCGATGCTTGGCGCTTTCTTCTTGTTCTTGCTCTCAATGATGACCTTCTCGGCGTAGCCCGTCTGGTCGTCACGCTCCATACGGAAGGTAACGCCCTCCTCAATGGCATCGAACTGTGCGATACCCTTGAATTCGGAAACGATAACGGCGTTGAACGGGTCCCACTCGCACATCGGGTCGCCTTTGGAAACCATTTGGCCTTCCTTCACGTGCAGCGTAGCACCGTAAGGGATGTGGTGTGCGGAGAACTGGCGCTTGCCTTCCTCGTCAGTGATGCGGATTTCGCCCGTCCGGGATAGCACCACGTTCACCATGTTGCCGTCGTTGTCTTTGAAGGTCGTCGCACGGATGGCGTCGAACTCGATTTTGCCATCGAACTTGGCGGAGATTTCGCTCTCGGACTTGGTCACGGAAGCGATACCACCCACGTGGAAGGTACGCAGTGTCAACTGAGTACCCGGCTCACCGATGGATTGCGCAGCAATGATGCCCACTGCGTCGCCACGCTCGGTCACACGACCAGATGCGAGGTTTTTGCCATAGCACTTCGTGCAAACGCCACGCTTGGTCTCGCAAGTGAGTACCGAACGGATGGTCACTTCTTCGATGCCAGCGTCCTCGATGTACTTCGCATGGTTATCGGTAATGTACTCCCCTGCTTTCAGGATGAGTTCGTCCGAAACCGGGTGGTAAATATCGTGGAGGGTAAAGCGGCCTACAATCCTGTTGGCCAACGGGTCAATGACCTTTTCGTTGTCCTTGAGGGCTTGCGTAGCAATGCCACGCAGTGTGTCGCAATCTTCTTCGATGATGACCACGTCCTGCGATACGTCCACAAGACGACGGGTCAAGTAACCTGCGTCAGCCGTTTTCAAGGCCGTATCTGCCAGACCCTTGCGGGCACCGTGCGTAGAGATGAAGTATTCCAATACCGATAGGCCGTCCACGAAGTTTGCGAGGATGGGGTTCTCGATGATGGCTCCACCAGAGTCGCCGGACTTTTTCGGCTTGGCCATGAGGCCCCGGAGGCCGCAAAGCTGCTTGATTTGTTGCTTGGAACCACGGGCACCGGAGTCGAGCATCATGAACACAGAGTTGAAGCCCTGCTTGTGCGTCGAAAGCTCCTTCATCAGGGCGTCCGTTACCCGGTTGTCGGCGTAGGTCCACTTGTCAATGATTTGGTTGTACCGCTCATTGAACGTGATGAGGCCCATGTTGTAGTTCTCCCAAACCTCGTCCACTTCTGTCTGAGCTTGGTTCAAAATACGGTCCTTGACGGACGGTGTGATCAAGTCGCCCAAGTTGAACGAAAGGCCACCTCTGAAAGCCCAGGTGAATCCCAGCTCTTTCGCAGCGTCGAGGAAGTCGGCGGTAGCGGCGAAGTTGGTACGGCGCAGGATGTCGGAGATGATTTTCTTCAGGTTCCGCTTCGTGAGCAGTTCGTTGATGTACGGCACGCCCTCTGGCACGGCTTCGTTGAAAAGCACCCGGCCACAAGTGGTTTCGATGACTTTTTTCACCAATTCGCCCTTCTCGTTCTCCACTTGGCAGCGGCAATGGATGGAGGCGTGTAGTTCGAGTTTACCTTCGTTGAAAGCAATGCGAACTTCCTCGGCAGAATAGAACTTGCCGCCCTCGCCCTTTACTATCAACTCGGCGGTGGATTTTTTTGCCTTCGTAATATAGTACAGGCCCAAGACCATGTCCTGCGATGGCAGGGTAACGGGCGAGCCGTCCTGTGGGTTGAGCATGTTGTGCGATGAAAGCATGAGCAACTGCGCCTCCAAAATAGCGCCTTGGCTCAATGGCACGTGCACGGCCATCTGGTCACCGTCGAAGTCGGCGTTGAAGGCACCACAAACCAGCGGGTGAAGCTGGATGGCCTTGCCCTCCACGAGCCTTGGCTGGAACGCCTGAATGGACAGACGGTGCAGCGTAGGGGCACGGTTGAGGAGCACGGGGTGTCCTTTCAAGATGTTTTCGAGGATGTCCCAAATCACGCTGTCCTTGCGGTCAACGAGTTTTTTGGCCGATTTTACCGTCTTCACCACGCCCCGCTCGATGAGCTTTCGGATGATGAATGGCTTGAACAACTCGGCGGCCATGCCTTTTGGCAAACCACATTCGTGCAGCTTGAGGGTAGGGCCTACCACGATGACCGAACGGCCAGAGTAGTCCACCCGTTTACCCAACAGGTTCTGACGGAAACGGCCTTGCTTGCCTTTGAGGATGTCGGAGAGCGACTTGAGCGCCCGGCCACCTTCGGCCTTTACGGCGTTGGACTTGCGGCTGTTGTCGAACAAGGAATCAACGGCCTCTTGGAGCATCCTTTTTTCGTTCCGCAAAATCACCTCAGGTGCTTTGATTTCCAAAAGGCGCTTCAGACGGTTGTTGCGGATGATAACCCGGCGGTAAAGGTCGTTCAAGTCGGAGCTTGCGAAGCGGCCACCATCAAGTGGCACGAGTGGGCGAAGTTCCGGTGGAACAACTGGCAGGTACTGGATAATCATCCATTCTGGACGGTTTTCCATGCGGGTCTGCGCATTACGAAAGGCTTCAACAACCCGGAGGCGCTTGAGTGCCTCGCTTTTGCGCTGCTGGCTGGTTTCGTTGGCAGCCTGATGGCGTAGGTCGTAGCTGAGTTGGTCGAGGTCGAGGCGGTTGAGCAGGTCACGCACGGCCTCGGCACCCATGCGGGCGATGAACTTGTTCGGGTCGGTATCGTCCAACTGCTGGTTGTCCGGCGGAAGGGCGTCCATGATGTCCATGTACTCCTCTTCGGACAACAGTGCCTGGTCTTCGTCAGCGTTGTCCGGGCGCACAGCGGCACCCCACTGGATGACAACGTAGCGCTCGTAGTAAATCACGCTTTCGAGCTTCTTGGAAGAAAGACCAAGCAGGTAACCGATTTTGTTGGGCAATGATTTGAAGAACCAGATATGCACCACGGGTACCACCAATTTGATGTGGCCCATGCGCTCACGGCGAACCTTCTTCTCTGTCACCTCCACACCACAACGGTCGCAAACGATACCCTTGTAACGGATACGCTTGTACTTGCCGCAGTAGCATTCATAGTCCTTTACCGGACCAAAAATGCGCTCGCAAAAAAGGCCATCACGTTCCGGCTTGTAGGAGCGGTAGTTGATGGTCTCCGGTTTCAAAACTTCACCGTAGCTGCGCTCCAGAATCTCGTCAGGAGACGTAAGGCTGATGGTGATGGATTCAAAATTGGAGCCGGGGGCTGCAAAATTCTTTTTAAAAGACATACCTTATTGGTGATTGGTAATTTGGTGATTGGTGATTGGTGATTGGTGAGCAGGGTCTCCCCCAATCACTAATCACCAATCACCAATCACCAAACTACTAATTATTCAAACTTGATATCCAATGCCAAACCACGCAACTCGTGGACGAGTACGTTGAACGACTCAGGGATGTTAGGCTCTGGCAATACATCGCCTTTTACGATGGCCTCGTAAGCCTTGGCACGACCTATGATGTCGTCCGACTTGACGGTGAGCAACTCCTGGAGGATATGCGCAGCACCGAATGCTTCGAGTGCCCAAACCTCCATCTCACCAAAACGCTGGCCACCAAACTGTGCCTTACCACCCAACGGCTGCTGCGTAATGAGCGAGTATGGGCCGATGGAACGTGCGTGCATCTTGTCGTCCACCATGTGGCTGAGTTTCAAGATGTAGATGACGCCCACTGTAGCTTGCTGGTGGAAACGGTCGCCTGTTTCACCGTCAGAAAGCCAAGTTTGGCCAAGTGAAGGCAGTCCTGAGTGTTGGATGTATTGTTCGATTTCGTCCCGGTTTGCACCGTCGAAGATGGGCGTTGCGAAGCGAACACCCAACTTTTTGCCAGCCCAGCCCAATACTGTTTCAAGGATTTGGCCGAGATTCATCCTCGAAGGTACACCCAGCGGGTTTAATACCACGTCAACGGGTTCGCCATCTTCGGTGAACGGCATGTCCTCCAAGCGCACGATACGGGACACGATTCCTTTGTTACCGTGGCGGCCTGCGAGCTTGTCGCCCACTTTCAGCTTGCGCTTCTTGGCGATGTAAACCTTGGCGAGTTTCAATACGCCGGCAGGCAGCTCGTCACCAATGCTGATGTTGAACTTCTCCCGCTTGTAGCGGCCCACCTCCTCGTTGAGCTTGATGCTGTAATTGTGCAACAGCCTGGCAATCAACTCGTTGATGGATTCATCGTTGGTCCAACCACTGTAATCGAGCTGCGTAAACTCCATATTACGGAGCAATTCTTGGGTGAACTTCGTCCCTTTAGGGATCATCTGCTCTCCGTAGATGCTCTTCACGCCTTGCGAAGTTTTGTCCTTCACCAAAACGAGGAGTTTGTCAATCAAAATGGTCTTCAATTCGTTGGTGGCAATGGCGTGTTGGTCGTCGAGTTTTTTCAACACCTCGGTTTCCTGCGTCTTTTGAACATTGCTCTTCTTCGCACGGGCAAAAAGTTGCTTGTTGATGACCACCCCACTGATGGATGGCGGCACCTTGAGCGAGGCGTCCTTTACATCCCCAGCCTTGTCACCGAAGATAGCACGGAGCAGTTTTTCCTCCGGTGTCGGATCGGTTTCCCCTTTCGGCGTGATCTTGCCGATGAGGATATCGCCCTCTTTTACCCAAGCCCCGATGCGGATGATACCATGCTCGTCGAGGTCTTTGGTGGCGTCTTCGCTCACGTTCGGGATGTCGTTGGTGAGTTCTTCCTCGCCCAATTTCGTGTCCCGCACGTCCATATCGAATGACTCAATGTGAACGGAGGTGAAAATATCTTCCCGAACAACCCGCTCAGACAACACGATAGCGTCCTCGAAGTTGTAACCCTTCCAAGGCATGAACGCCACTTTCAGGTTTTGACCAAGGGCCAACTCGCCTTTGTCGGTAGCGTAGCCGTCGCAAAGGATTTCGCCCTTGTTCACCCTTTGGCCCTTGCGAACGATGGGTTTCAGGTTCACACAAGTCGCCTGGTTGGTACGCAGGAACTTGGTAAGTTTATACGTCTTGCGGTTGTCTTCAAAAGAAACCAACTGTTCGTTTTCGGTGCGGTCGTAGCGGATGACGATTTCGGTGGCATCCACGTATTCTACCACGCCACTGCCTTCTGCGTTAATGAGCATCCGGGAGTCACGGGCCACTTTGCCCTCCAAGCCCGTACCCACGATTGGGGCGGATGGGCGGATGAGTGGCACAGCCTGACGTTGCATGTTTGAGCCCATGAGGGCACGGTTGGCGTCGTCGTTTTCAAGGAACGGAATCATGGATGCAGAAACGCCCACAATTTGGTTCGGGGCCACGTCCATGTATTCTATTTCATCTGGTGAAAGTACTGGGAAGTCGCCATGCTCCCTCGACTTGATTTTATCATCGAGGAACTTGCCATCAAGGTCAAAAGGTGCATTGGCCTGCGCTACTTTCAGGTTGTCTTCCGCCTCGGCAGAAAGGTACTGGGCAGCGTTGGTTATGTCAACAACCCCATTGTTTACCTTGCGGTAAGGCGTTTCGAGGAAGCCCATTTTGTTCACTTTAGCATGTACGCAAAGCGTAGAAATCAGACCGATGTTCGGGCCTTCGGGCGTCTCTATGGTGCAAAGGCGACCGTAGTGCGAGTAGTGAACGTCTCGCACCTCGAAGCCTGCACGCTCCCGGGAAAGACCACCTGGGCCAAGTGCCGATATACGGCGCTTGTGGGTGATTTCGGAAAGCGGGTTCGTCTGGTCGAGGAACTGCGAAAGCTGGCTGGTGCCGAAGAACGAATTGATGACAGAGGACAAAGTCCTTGCGTTGATCAAGTCAATCGGTGTGAACACCTCGTTGTCACGCACGTTCATGCGCTCCCGGATGGTACGGGCCATACGAGCGAGACCCACGCCGAACTGGGCGTAAAGCTGCTCGCCCACGGTGCGAACACGGCGGTTACTGAGGTGGTCAATATCATCAATCTCCGCCCGTTGGTTCATCAAGCGAACCAAGTATTTCACGATGGCGATGATGTCGTCCTTGGTCAAAACCAGCGTCTCCAGCGAGGTTTCCATGCCGAGCTTTCGGTTGATTTTGTAACGACCCACCTCACCGAGGTTGTAGCGCTTATCGGAGAAGAAGAGTTTGTCAATGATACCACGGGCCGTCTCGTCATCGGGTGGCTCTGCGCCACGAAGCTGACGGTAGATGTAGTTGACGGCCTCCATTTCCGAGCTGGTCGGGTCCTTCTGGAGGGTATTGTATATAATGGTGTAATCCTCTTCGATGTCTTCCCGCTGAAGGATGATAGTGGCAAGTCCGGATTTTATGACCTGCTCGATATTGTCCTCATCCAAAATGACGTCACGTTCCAGGATGATTTCATTACGCTCGATGGTCACTACCTCGCCCGTGTCTTCATCCACGAAGTCTTCTGTCCAGGAACGGAGTACCCTTGCAGCGAGCTTGCGGCCAATGGCACCTTCGATGTTGTCCCTTGTGTTGGCGATTTCATCGGCAAGGTTGAAGAGGTCAAGGATTGACTTGTCGTTGTCGAATCCGATGGCTCGGAGCAGGGTCGTCACGGGGAACTTCTTCTTCCTATCAATATAGGCGTACATCACGTTGTTGATGTCCGTGGCAAATTCCATCCAGGCACCCTTGAACGGGATTACCCTGGCGGAATAGATGGCAGTACCGTTTGGGTGGTAGTTCTGCCCAAAGAAAACGCCTGGTGAGCGGTGAAGCTGTGACACAACCACCCGCTCGGCACCGTTGATGACAAAGGTACCCTTCGGTGTCATGTAGGGGATGTTCCCAAGGAACACGTCCTGCACGATGGTTTCAAAGTCAACGTGTTCCACGTCGTTGCAAGACAAGCGGAGCTTTGCCTTGAGCGGAACACTATAGGTTAGACCGCGCTGCATACACTCTTCGATGGTGTACCGTGGCGGGTCCACATAATAATCCAGGAATTCCAGAACGAAGATGTTCCGGGCATCGGTAATGGGGAAATTTTCTTTGAAAACCTTGTAAAGACCTTCATTGCCCCTGTTTTCCGGCGTGGTTTCCAACTGGAAGAACTCCTGAAAGGACTTCAATTGGATTTCCAGCAGGTCAGGGTGCTCGGAAGGCAATTTGATTTTACCAAAGCTCAACCTGCCTGTTTCAGTGACACTGACATTTGGAAGTGATGCCATATTTTGCAACAAATTTTATTTGTGATGGTGTTTGCGGTCACACCCGCATTCAAGCATAATCGGATAATCAAGGACTTTCAATGAATGGCATATTTTTAGTAATATATCAAATGTATGCCCTACCCTACCTTATCCGCAGCAACTCAATAGAAATATCCTAACTGCCTGCCTTTCAAGAAGCGAAAGCGCACAACAACATAAGAAACGACAATAGGCTTAACCAAACCGCCGAGGGCGGTTTAGTTAAGCCTCCTGTTCTAAAAAATGCTATGTAGCAAAAAAGTTGTGACTAAACATTGAATTGGATTAGTAAATAACTGCTTTTGCTAATAGCCCGGAATGTACCGGGTATCAGCTTACTTCAGTTCCACTTGTGCGCCGGCATCTTCCAAAGTTGCTTTCAGCTTGTTAGCTTCGTCTTTGGAAACACCCTGCTTCACTGGACCAGGAGCAGCATCTACCAATGCTTTGGCTTCTACGAGACCCAAACCAAGGGCATCTTTAACAGCCTTCACTACCTGCAATTTGGCAGCACCGGCAGAAGTCAAAATAACATCGAATTCAGTTTGTTCGGCAACAGCAGCGGCACCGCCATCTGCAGACGGAGCAGCAACAGCCACTGCAGCAGCAGCAGGCTTGATACCGTAATCATTTTCCATGATGCCTGTCAGTTCAGTCACCTCTTTGATAGTGAGGCCTACCAACTGTTCAGCAAGAGCTTTCAAATCAGCCATTTTTATACGTTTTAAATTTTTAAGAATCTTATGTGCGAAGCTTGGAAGCCAAATTAGGTATGAGGTATGAGGTAT
>JANPLH010000261.1:0-4970 GCA_031426435.1 Saprospiraceae bacterium
ACGATGCTGTCGCAACCGAGGTAATTGGTCAGCATGAAATCTTGGGAGGTTCCCGCCGGAACTGGGGTTCCGGCATACGTGGCACTGGTGCCAGGGCAGGCCGTCAGCGTCTCGCTCCCAGTGCTGGTGGCCAATGGCGTCACCGTCACCGTTACGATGCTGTCGCAACCGAGGTAATTGGTCAGCATGAAATCTTGGGAGGTTCCCGCCGGAACTGGGGTTCCGGCATACATGGCGTTGGAGCCGGGGCAGGCGGTTAGCGTCTCGCTGCCCGTTGTTGCTGCGCAATTGGAGGTCAGCAGCCAATCGAACTGCTCTTCCACGTCGCAGCCTGAGAGCGTCAGGCTGGAGCTCGACCACACTGCCGACCAGCCCGCAGGCAAGTTCAACGAATCGAGGTAGAGGTCATAATTGGCGGAGAGAATGTCCACGAAATTATAACCCGTTGACAACGTGCTGGTTACGGTGTCAATATTCGCCGAGCCGTCGTTCAGGAAGATGTTGATGCCGCTCACGAGCGTGTCTGGGGCGTCAATGATGCCATTGCCGTTCACGTCGAAATACACTTCACCAACGATGTCGCCAAAGCCGGAGTAGAGGCTGAGCGATAACACCTCACTGGTGGAAGTGCAGCCGTAAACGTCTGTCATCACCACCGAATACTCACCACTTTGGGTGAAAATCGGGTCAGTGGATGTGCCGTTTGGGGGGCTCATCGGGCTGCCATTGAACAGCCACTGAAAGCTGGCGATGTTAGGCACGATGGGAAGGCACATGGTGTCGGGCTGGCAGCGGGAATGGCAACCAGCGGGCACCAGGTCCACGTCGGGGGCGTTCTGGATGGTGATTTCGTTGCTCTGCGCCGTGCAGCCAAACTGGTTTATTGCGGTAGCAAAATAGCTGCCTCCGGCAAATACGTTGATGCTCGTTCCGGTCTCCCCGGTGTTCCATTGGTAATTATAGCTGGCGTTCGGGCTGGTCACGCTGAGGGCGGCGTTGGTGTTTTCACAAATAAAACCTGAAGGACTGCTGGTAATCGCCACGGTCGGCAAAGGGTTTACCGTCACGGTGAACGGCCCTTCTGTGGCCGTGCAGCCCGTGGTTACGTCCGTCACCGTCAGGTTGAAAACATGGGTACCCACGGCCAGCAGGTTGCCCTTGTCCTCGCTGAACTCCAGTGCGTCCCCCGTTTGGCCATTCGACCAGGCATAGCTGTTGTTCAGGCTGCCCTGCACGATGAGGTTCACGGCCTCCCCCTCGCAGACCGACTGGCTGTTTTCAAAAAAGGCCACTGGCTGTCCGAACTCGTTGAACTCCACCCCCTTGATGATGCCGTTCGGCTCGCCGAAAACATCCACCGTGGCGGGCGGCGGAGCGTAGGTGCAGCCCTCGGCATTGGTCAGCGTGACGGTGTAAACACCTGATTCACTTACGCTTATGTTGTTTGCAGTAGCATTCGTTGACCATGACCAACTGACGCCATTTGGGGGCGAGGTCAGCGTCGTGCTCTCCCCTTCGCAGAGCGGCGAAGGCGGCACAGTGCTGATGACACCCGACAGGGTGTTCGGCGTGATGGTCATATTGTCGGTAAAAACATTGGTGCAGCCCTCGATGCTGAGTGCGGTCAGTTGCACCGCATAGCTGCCCGGCGCATCGAATTCATGGAAGGCATTGACCAATTCAGAGGTATTGCCATTACCGCTGGTAGGGTCGCCGAAGTTCCAGTAAACACTGGCCACGTTTGCCCCGACGATTGCATCGAAAGGCAGGGAGGTGTTCTCGCAAGTTGCCGTAGGCAACGAAAAACTGACCGCTGGCAATGTCAGCACAGTCACCTGCTGCGTGGTGGTCACCGTGCAGCCGCTGGCCTCGGTAATGGTCAGCATGACGGTGTAGTTGCCCGCCGTTGCGAAGCTGTGCATTGGGTTTTGGAGTGTGGAGGTATTGGACGCACCGCTTGTCGGGTCGCCAAAATCCCAATCCCAATTGGTGATGCTGGCCGGGGAGATGAACACGCTGCGGTCGGTGAATTGCGCTGGCGCACCGGGACAGGCGTTGGCCACTTCAAAATCGGCATCCACGGGTATCAGCACATCATAGAACACAAAGAGTTGACATGCTCCACCAGGTGGAATGCTGTTGACCGAGCCGACGAGCAGCACCGTGTAATAGCCCTCGTCAGTGTAGGTATGCGGCTGGGGGTTGTCGGCAGTGCTGGTGCTGCCATCGCCGAAGTACCAAGTGAAGCTGCCGGGAACGAAGTTCGTGCTGGTATTCGTGAAACTCAGTATGTTGCAGTTGGCGGTGGTACTGTTCGAGAAATCAACCGTGCCACCCGGTACGCATCCGCCACCGGGTATGGGTGGCCCACCACCGAGACCGAGGCAAAGCCCAGCAACGCAAGTGCCGCCAACGGCGGCGCAGTCCACCAGGGTGATGATATTGGAAACTGCTGTGCAGCCGTTGACATCCGTTGCAATGACTTGGTAATCACCGGGTTGCGTACCGTTGTAGCTGGGCGAATTCGTTCCAACGTTCGTCCCATTGAACTGCCATTGGTAACTGTATGCAGGGCTGCTCTGCGTAGTGTAAAGCGTGGCACCCGCCCCACCGGGACAAAGCGCTGGGTAGGATGGCGTCGAAATGGAAACA
Source organism: Saprospiraceae bacterium (assembly GCA_031426435.1). Classification (GTDB taxonomy): domain Bacteria; phylum Bacteroidota; class Bacteroidia; order Chitinophagales; family Saprospiraceae; genus UBA6168. Next base: position 2,653 of record JANPLH010000261.1, read on the forward strand.
TTGGGCGCTGGGTTGGTTTCCACCACGAAAATCGTGTCGCCCAAGCATCCGTTGGCGTCTATCACTTCCACTTCGTAATAGCCGGGGCCAAGTGCAGGGTTGGTCAAGGTGGAGACCGTTGCGCCAGCATTGTCCTTCCAAATGTATGTGGTGTAAGCAACCGAAGTGCTTACGCTGGTCGTTTGGCCAACGCAAGCCATTACATCTGGCACGACAGGTTCCGGCAGGGGCAGCACCGTCACGTTGTAGTTTTGGGTCGCTCCGCAAATGGTGACTGCCACGCTCGCCATTCCGTCGTTATGCCACAGCACTTCGACCTGCTCCGAGCCAGTGCCGCTGACGATTGTTCCCGCTGAGGCTGGGCTGATAACCCATTGATAATCAATATTTTCAAAAAATGGAACGGTATAAGTTCCTGTTTGCTCCCGGCAGACCTGCCCATCGCCCGTGATGCTGAAAGCGGGGATGGAGCTGACCGCCAAATTTGCCGGAGGCGAAGTGCAAGCAAGCCCGGTGGTCGCTGTTTGCACCACGGAGACCGAGTACAGCCCTGTCACATTCCAGATGACGGTGGCCGGGTTTCCGCTGAAAGAGGAGATAGAACCGCCCGTGAAGGTCCAGGTGAAATCGGTGGTGGCCAGTCCAGTGGCCTCGTAGGCGTAGGCCGTGCCGGGGCAGATTTCGTTCTCGCCGAGGATGGCCGTCGGGGCGGGCGGGGCAGCTTTCAGTTCTATGAAAATATCGTAGCCATCGGTGCAAAAACTGCTGGCATTGGCAGCCTCGGCATGTACGGTGTAATTGCCCGCAGGGAAATTGAAGGGAATATTGGCCGTGTTGGTTGCCGCAGAAGATGACCAGACCACCGTGCCACTGCCATTGATGACCTGCCAGTTGGCGGGGATGAGCGCATCGGTGATGGTGTACCTGATCGAGGTACTCGGCCGGCGACAGCGCCGACTTGAGCAACGCGCGCTCCTCGCGGTGCACCAGCGCGACGCGCCTTCCCTCGCGTCCGGCTTCGGCGAACAGCGCGGCGGCGAGCGCGCCGTTGAGAGGCATTTGCGAGATGTGCGCGAACAGCGCCGGCCCCGCGTGCGCGTCGGCCCAGGCGAGGAACGCGGCCCAGAATGCGCTTTCGGCGCCGCGCGCGACCAGCGGCGCGCCGGTGAAGCAGTTGGGGTGCAGCCATCCGCGCAGGTGAGGCAGCGGCCAGCGGCCGTATTGCCAGGCGCGCTCGACCGGCATCAGCCCGATCAGGTCGCCCCCGCGCTCGAAGCGCACGATCTCGACTTTTCCTGTGGGGTCGAAGCGGCGCAGCGCGGGAAGCAGATACCACGATTCGAGGAACGGGTTGGGCTCGTCGACACTGCGCGCCAGCGCGTCCCACCGAGCGACCGCGCCGGCATCGGCCCAGCGTCGCCAGCTGCCCGCGACGAGCACGCTGTCGCCCGCGACAACCGCGCGCGCGGTCGTCGGGCGGCGGCGCGCTTCGGCGCGGCGTTCAATGACGAATTCGGCGCCCAACCGGGTTCCCCGTTCACGTTGCGGGGACCGGCCCTAGCAAGGCCGCGCGAAAGTTCGGTTAACGGCGTCTGGCGGCGGTTATCTTGCCAGTCGTGCGGTCATCCCGGTCACCGCCGGATCGGCGGCCGGCTTCGCCGCAAAGTCCGCGTCCGCCGCGATGTACGCCGGGTTGAACCGCTCGAGCCATGCCGCGGTGCCGCCAAGCCACTCAAGCCGCTCCTCCTTGGTGAAGTAGATGCCGTAGTGGCCGTTCTTGGGCTGCTCGATGTAGTTGTAATCGGTGCCTTTGACCTTGCCCGCCTTCTTGAGGCTGGCGACGAGGGTGTGCGCCTGTTCGAGCGGAACGCGCGGATCCTTGGCGCCGTGGACGACGAGGATCGGCGACCACTTGGTCTCGGCATGGCGAGCGGGCGAGACGACGTCGAGTTCATCGGCGCCCTTGGCCAGGTAGCCCGCGGCGAACTTGCCGAGCTCTTCCTTGTCGCTCCTGCGCATCAACGGCAGGTCATAGACCCCCGCGCCGGCAATCGCGCAGCGCCAGCGGTTTGGGTCGCGCTGCGCCCCGCGCGCGGCGGCGTAACCGCCATAGGACCAACCCATGATGCAGGCGCGTTGCGGATCGACCTTGCCCTGCGCGGCAAGGCGATCGACCACGTCGTTGAGGTCGTCCTGCATCCGCGTGCCGAAACCGTTGTCGCGGCCGGCCTTAAGGAACGCGCGGCCATATCCGCCCGAGCCGCGATAGTTCGGTTGGACCACGACATAGCCTTGCTCGGCGATCGATTGGGCCCACT
>JANPLH010000262.1:0-7096 GCA_031426435.1 Saprospiraceae bacterium
AGCGCCGTCCATTCTTTCGAATATTGACGCCAGTATCCATTGGGTACTGTCCATAGGTCGTGAGTTTTGGTGTCGCAACGCAAAACTTCACGACCTTTTTTAATTCACCAAATTTCCGGGCTTAAACTGCACGGACTATTGCATAAGGAACAGCGAGGGCTTGCTGCGGCTCGTCAACCAGATGCTGGATTTGGCAAAATTGGAATCGGGGCAACTAAAGCTGGAGTTGGCGCAAGCCGATGTCGTTCCCTACGTCCAATACCTCACCGAGTCCTTCCAGTCGCTTGCCGCCAAGAAAAACATCCAACTCGTTTTTTCCCAAGAGACGGAGCAGGTGATGATGGATTTTGATGAAAAAAAGTTGGAAAGAATCGTCGCCAACCTGCTGCACAATGCCATCAAGTTTTCAAAACAAGATGGCGAAATCAGCCTGCACCTGCGGCAGGAAAACGGGCAGCTTTTGATGAAAGTAAAAGACAACGGCATCGGCATCCCGCCCGATAAGCTGCCCCATATTTTTGAGCGGTTTTATCAGGCAGGCAGTGCTGTCGAAAATGCTGTTAGCTCTCTCCCGACCTCGGTCGGGACTAACAGCACTGGCACCGGCATCGGCTTGGCGCTGACGAAAGAATTAGTGGAATTGATGGGCGGGGAAATCAGCGTGAAAAGCAGCAAAGGAGACCGGGGGGCAGGGACGGAGTTCAAGGTGAGCCTGCCCATTCGCCAAAATGCGCCTTTCGCCGTGACCGACGCCACTGCCCACCTCGCAGCGCCGCTGTTTTCCGCTGCAATTGAAGGAGCGCCGCAAGCAGAAATTTTCCCTTCGGAAAAAGACGACCTGCCCCTTTTACTGCTCATCGAGGACAATGACGATGTGGCATTTTACATCCAGACCAGCTTGCAAGGTCGCTATGCCGTCGTGCGGGCAGCGAACGGCGCCATCGGCATCGAAAAGGCGCTGGAGAGCATTCCCGACGTCATCATCAGCGATGTAATGATGCCGGAAAAGGACGGCTTCGAAGTCTGCCAAACGCTGAAAAACGACGAGCGCACCTGCCATATCCCCATCGTTTTGCTCACTGCAAAGGCAGATGTCCAGTCCCGGTTGGAAGGGCTTGGCGTCGGGGCGGACGCCTATTTGTCGAAACCGTTTCTGAAAGAAGAACTGTTCATCCGGCTGGAAAAATTGGTGGAGCTGCGCAAACGCCTGCAGGAAAAATATGCCGGAAAGAACTTCGTCGCCCTCGCTAAAGAAGCCCCGGCGGAGGCAGTCGCCAGTCCCGACGATGCTTTTTTGAAACGAGCCACCCGCTTCATCCTCGACCACCTTGACGATGCCCAATATGGCAACGAGGAACTCGCCCGTGCGATGACCATGAGCGAGTCGTCGCTGAACCGTAAAGTGAAAGCCCTCACCGACAAAACGCTGTCCCTGTTCATCCGCAGTGTGCGCTTGCAGCAAGGTAAAATCCTGCTTCAAACGACCGCTATGAACGTCTCCGAGATTGCCTACTCCGTCGGCTTTACTGACCCGTTTTATTTTTCCCGGACTTTTTCGCAGGAGTTCGGGGCTGCGCCGAGCAGTTTTCGCAACTAACTGGTTTTCAGTAAAATAAGAAAAAATGGGTGCATGGCGGTAAGCCACGTACCCATTTTTTTTCCCTTTTCCGAAATAATCCATGCCTTTTCCGAAATAGTGAAGGGCGTTTGGCTCACGCTGCTCCCACCTTTGCCATGCAGAAAGTACCTATTTCTACTGATGCAAATCAAACCATTCCGGAAAACTAACCAGCTAGTCAATGTTCATCCAGATTTTCAAATTAAAACAATCATGTCATGTCAACCGAAACCGCAACCAATGCTTTTGTCCCCTTCACGAAATACGATTTCAGCAATTTCTATTTCGGGTCGGGCAACGATGTGTACGACACTATCCGCTCCTATAGCCAATGGTACGAGGAGGCTTTTGCCGGCGGCTACCATATTTACCGGGAGCCTTTTACTTCGGCACCCGGCACGACCATTTCCATTCACAGCAATCAGGGAAAACACCTGGAAGGGCTGCTCAATTTTTCTTCCTACAACTATTTAGGCATGGCAGCTTCGCCCATCGTAAAAGAAGCGGCTGCCGCTGCCCTCGACAAATATGGCTTGGGCGCATCCGGGGGCCCCAACCTGAGCGGGATGTTTGAAATCCACCGGGAGCTGGAAGCTGCTGTGGCTGATTTCAAAAAGAAAGAAGCCTGCACCACTTTCAACTCCGGTTATGCTGCCAACCTCGGCATTATTTCAGGCATCATGCGTTCGGGCGACACTGTTTTTCTCGACCAGTTTTCCCACGCCTCCATCATTGACGGAGCCATTCTGTCGAAAGCGCAAACCATCTTTTTCCGGCACAATAACGCAACTGACCTGGAACGGAAGCTCGCCGCAGCGGGCGGGCGAAAATTGGTCGTCGTGGAAGGCGTGTATTCCATGGACGGCGACTACTGCAACTTGCCGGACATCGTGGAGGTCGCCAAAAGGCACGGTGCCAGAATCATGATAGACGAGGCACATTCTGCCTTCGTCTGCGGCGAAAACGGACGTGGCGTTGCCGAGCATTACGGACTCGAGGACAGCGTGGACTTTCACATGGGCACTTTTTCAAAGGCGCTGGGCGGCATCGGGGGCTATGCCTGCGGCGACCGCCAGTTTATCCAGTACCTCGAAGCATACGCCCGCTCCCGTTTTTTCTCCTGCACCTTGCCTCCGTGCGTTTCCGCCGGTGTGCTTGCCGCCCTGGACTACACTGCCGCCAACCCGGAAATCAGGCTCCAACTCTGGCACAATGTGGCGTACCTGCAAAATCGCCTAAAGGAAGAAGGCGTGGACATTGGCAATTCGGTCTCCCAGGTCATGCCCATCATGGTCTATGACGATGCAAAAGTGTTCAGCATGGCGGAGCGGTTCCGGGAGGAGGGCATTTTTTTGCAGCCGGTGACCTATCCTGCCGTTTCCAAAGGCAAAGCCCGCTTCCGGCTTTCTGTTTCCGCTTTGCATACCATCGAACAACTTGAATACGCTGCGAAAACCATTTCTTCCATCTTAGCTGAATTCAATATACCATGCAAGAAATAGTGCAATATCCATTTACCACGGGCATCAATGCCATTTTTGAAATACCGACTCAAACTGCCCGCAGGCTCATGCCCAAGGGCATCGAAACCGTAGAGTCCAATCATGGGGTCAGTTTGATAGGGTTCACACTGTTCGACTTTTCGGAAAGCCCGGTGGGTCCCTACCAGGAGCTGGTCGTTTCCCTGTACGCAGTGCCCCGTCTCGGCATCATGGAACAACACCCCCATGCCGCAGTCTATCCCGTCGTGGTAGCCTCGAGCTGCCAAGAAGCGAGGGACCATGCCATTGACCTGTGGCGGTTGCCGCATTTCATGGAGGACATTACCATCGAGTTTTCTGCCTCGCCCGACGGCAGTACCATGACCGGAACCGTGCGCTGCCACAAAGGCGAGGTCATACTGGATTTGACCCTTAGCCACACAGGCAGTTGGAAGCCGACCTACCAGTTGTACCAATCCTTCCAGCATGACGAAACCGGAACCTATATCGGCGTGATGGACATGCGGGGCATGCTCAGCGAACACGAAGAAAATACGGGAACCCTGCGGCTGCACGAGCATCGTTTTTTCGACCACCTTGATTTGTCCGGCATGGACACCTTGCCTTTCCGGGAGATGTGGATGAGGGAAGGCGTGGAAAGCTATCACGAACTGCTTGCGATGGAAAAGCCAAAATCTAATCTGCAACATTCATCCTAAATAAAACAATTTCAATCATGAAGAACAAACACTTGGCAACAGCCAACCCCGTCCGGAAACTTGCGAAGCAAGCAGGACAATCCAGACAATTCTGGCCTGAAAAGGGTGCTCATCGAACTGCCGGGTAACTATGCCTTGTTCCCGAACCCGGCCTCCGGGCAGGTACACGTGGCCATGCCTGCCTACGCAGGAAAACCGGCACTGCTGCAAATCAGCAACGCATAGGGCATTGTCATCGAACAGCGCCAATTGGATGCCTTGCCGGACGGGCCGGTGTCGTTTGACCTGCATGGCTTCCGGGACGGGATGTACTGGATGAACATACAGGTGGAAGGCAAGCGGGCACAGGCAAGGAAGTTTATTGTGGCCAAATAATCCGCAGTAAAACGACCGAAATTGTTTTATTGGAACTGGCCGGCTCCTTAGTTGGGGTTCGGCCAGTTTTCCTTTTTAGGGGGGTAAGCAGCAGGTAGAACGGGTGGTGGGCCGGGGGCAGAGGTAGTGGGAAATTGGGAAATTGAGGGGAAAGCGGCGACATCTTTTGGAGGGTGCTGCCGCTTTTTTGTGGAATGGCAGACCAGAAATAAAATGAGTGAAGCCATTATCGTTGTACTTTTTCAATAACACGAAGTATTTTGGCCATTTATTTCAACACAGACTAAATGGAAAAAGTAAGAAAATACTTCGAGCTTATCGGCTTCAAAGGCGAAGACTTGGAAAAGGTAATGGATGCATTTATTTGCCTTGAGTTCAAAAAGAACGATTATGTCGTCAAAGTAGGCTCGGTTGCCAAATACATCGGCTTTGTGGAAAGCGGCGTATTCCAGTATTATGTCCTGCTCGATGGCGAGGAGCGAACAACTTATCTGAATATTGAGAACACTTTCCTCGCCTCTGTTTTGAGTTTTGTGAACCAAGTGCCTTCTCTGGAAAACATCCGGGCATTGACAAACGGCAAACTCAGTTTGCTGAGCCGGACAAACCTCAAAAAGCTGGTTGATGAAATGCCCCGGTTCAAGGACTTTTATATTTCCCTGTTGGAGCACACGGTCTGCGGCATTGATGCCAGCCGCCACGACATGATTGTTTTGAGCGGGGAGGAGCGCTATGCAAAAATGCTGAGGGATGAGCCGCATCTTTTGCAGCAAATACCGCTGCAATACTTGGCCTCCATGTTGGGCGTCACGCCCCGCCACCTCAGCCGAATCAGAAAAAATATCCGATAAATCATTTCAGGACATTTGTCCAGTGTTCTTGGTTTTGGCCCGCCCTATCTTTGCATCATCAATCAATAAAACATATAGCGATGAAACAAGTCAAGGATTTTTTATAGCTTATTGTTGTTGCCGCTGTTGTTGTTTTCAAAAATAATTATTGCTAAACGATGTGCCTTCAATGCACATTTAGGCTACTGGTATATTGGTGGCAATGCCGCTCTGTATATTAGTGTTTACAAGTTGGAACAATTAATTGATTGAGTCAAAGCAAGCATTTTTCACAATTTTAATCAATCATAAAATGAATTTTAAATCAATTTTTATGGCAGCTACCATGCTGTTACTGACCGCTGCTGCCTTTTCGCAAAGCCGCTTTTCAAAAAACGAAATCAGTGTCAACGGATTTCGCAACCCTTCCATCGGGCTGGAGTACCGTTATAAGAACGTATCCGTTCATGGCGGCTATTATATCACGGCATTGGAGTCGGGCGTCACCACCAAATTCCTCAAGTTCGGCTGGACCGGCTGGTTCTTGCCAGTGGGAAAAAAGGAAAACCCCTCCTCCTTTTATGTGGGAGGGTCTTATTTGCGGGGCCTAAATCTGGATTATAAAAACGAAAACGCCTTGGCATACGAAGCTGGTTTTCGTTGGATGGTCTGGAAAGGAATCAACATCCGAATTGGGGCGATTGTGCTGACGTCAAAAGGGCATGAGACAAAAATAAACCCAACTCCAAGCATCAACTACTCCTTCTTTTTTTAAAAACAGGATTGCAGCCTTCCCGATAATGTCGTGCTAAAAACGGCATTATCGGCGGCAATGATTCAAGCATTACAACATCATGAAAGCAATATTGGGAACAGGACAATTGGGAATGGCCGTCATGGAGGTTTTGCTCCAAAACAATCCTGAAGAACAGGTTTTATTGGTTAACCGAACAGGGAAAATGGACATACCAACGCCCCAGAATGTGGAGTTAATAGCTGCCGATGTCACCAATAAAAGCGGGATGGAATCTATTGCACAACGTGCGGAGGTAATATTCAGCTGCACGGATGTGCCATACCAATTATGGGGCGAGTTTTATCCGGCGACAGCGACGGCATTGGCTGATGCACTGTCAAAAACCAAGGCTAAACTGGTTTTTGCCGACAATATGTATTCGTATGGCGATGTATTGGGCGCAGAAATGCACGAAAACCTGCCACATACAGCGAAAACAAAAAAAGGGTCCATCAGGGCATCGGTCATCAATACGCTGTTGCATTCCGGGCTTGAATTCAGCAATCGGGTGGCCATTGTAAAAGCGGCGGATTTCATCGGGCCACGTATCCATAAAGGCGTTTTTGGGACTGATTTCATGGAGAAGTTAATCCAAAATAAAAAGATTATCCTGTTTGGGAAGCCGAACCTGCCGCATGCCTTCACTTATATCAACGACTTTGCGAAAGCCATCGTAAATGTGGGTACCACCCCCGACGCATTTGGGCAAATATGGCATGTGCCGAATGCCCCGGCCATAAGCCTGAATACATGGGTGCATCTTTTTGAAACAGAAACCAATAAAAAGGCAAAGGTATTGGTGTTGCCAAAAGTGGCGGTCTGGGCGGCGGGTTTGTTTAATCCCTTAATCCGGGAATTTCACGAACTGTCGTACCAATTTGAGCACCCATACTTAGTCAACCATGACAAATATGCAGCCCGGTTCGGCAACCATTCGACGAATCCATTGACCATTGTCCAAGAAACAGTAAAGTGGTTTGTTTCAAAAAACAATAACCACTAAATCATTTCTCAATCTTAAAATCATCAACAATGAATATCAACAAAACAATCGGAGGCTTGCTCATAACTGGAGCTATTGCCGTATTTATCCCATACACCATGCTCACCATTATTTTTGAATATCCCGATATATTAAGGCAGGATACGGCCATCGTGCTCACCAAGTTCCACGAAGGCGGCAATAACCTGATGTGGACATGGTTCGCCTTTGCCATCACGGGCATTCCTTTATTGCCAGCATATATTCTCCTGGGGCAAAAACTGGAGGGCAAATC
>JANPLH010000263.1:0-5088 GCA_031426435.1 Saprospiraceae bacterium
ATGCGGGGACGCCCGGTCGAGGAAGATGAGAATGCTGCAAACGATGTCGCATGGCGAGCCTTCATCAATCACAAACTCCAAAATAAAAGCCGCCTGCTTTTGACTTCCAGCGAGAAAGAAAAAACACGTGACAAGTCGCCATTTGCCAATGAACTAATAGATATTTTAAACAGCAATTGGTCCCAAAAGAAAGTTCTATCATTTGAGGATGTGGCTTACCGCATGCAAGGCGTTAAGCCGGAACCTTATGCTGCCTCCTTTGATGGTCACGAGCCAGATGGTGATTTTTTGTTTTTCCCAAAAGGATTTGAAAAGACAAAGGCTCCTACTGCTATACAAGTCTCACCACCTACTACCTCCAACCAGTCTAATGATGATGAAAGCCCAGCCGAGCAGCGTAAACCTGAATCGTCTGGAAAAACCCAGTCCAAGAAAAAGCCAACGCCTAAGAAGCCAGCACCTACAACCACCGACGATTCTGAAAATGAAACCACAAGTGAAGAACCTAAAAAGGAAAAGCGGGGCAAGAAGATTTTGGACGGTGCTTTGGATATTCTGTCCGGGTCAGGGGGTACGCCAAGTGGCAAAAGCATTCAAACCGAACGGCTGAACGAATACGTTTTTACCTTGAAATCTTGCACCAAGGCTGGTAGTGGGATAGATTTTAATTTTGAAGTTAAAAGCGAAAACCAAGACAGGGAAATTTATATTTACGGCGACGAAAAATCTCCCATAAGGGACGAAAAAGGGCTCAAATTCTACAGCAATGGTATCAAGCTTGGCAACAACTTTCATGTTAATGAAGTATCAGACAAACTAGTCAAAGATGTTACCTATTCCCTTGTTTTGAATTATCGAGATGTCACCTCCAACCCTCAGAAAATTTCCTTAATGGAACTTAGGGTATGGACTAAAGAATCGGGTTACCAAGTGATAAATTTTAGAGATGTACCTGTCAGATAGCATCGGTTCTCCGAAGTATATGATACATGCTGCATTGGTGACTATGTTCATATCAATGGGTATCCTGTCCTTTGCCCAATCCCATGCCCGCACAGGCAACGACTACGCCATCTTCTTCCTCGTCCAGGACTTCGACGCTTGGCCCGACTTCCCATCCAGCAGCACACAGCAGGTGCGGGACATTGAGCAGGAACTCAATAAAAACTATGGTTTCAAGACCGAGTTGCTCCTGAATCCCTCCCGCAAGCAAATCGTGGACAAGCTCATTAATGACATGGCCAAGCAAAGCTTCCAAAAGTACGACCATCTGTTAAATAAAGTCGTGAAAGGTAGGCGCAAATTTTTTTTCTGAAGACATGATGAAGTTTCACGCCGACAGTCAGGTGCCTAAGAGTAGGTTGTTACCGTTAAACACGAAAACCCCTGCAAATGCAAGGGTTTTCAGATTTTGTGGCGGGAGCAGGACTTGAACCTGCGGCCTTCGGGTTATGAGCCCGACGAGCTACCAACTGCTCCATCCCGCGATATTGACAAATTCAAACGCATTCGTTTGAATGAGGGTGCAAAGATAAGGCTTAGTTTCGCTTCACCAAACCGTTTTTGAAAATAAACGGAAAAATCTTTCGATTTACTTCTTGGTGTTCAGCAAATCCACGATTACCTGCGTGATGTCCAAGCCTTCATTGGCGGAAAGCATTGGGCTGACGAGGCCGCCGTGCAGCAGGACATAGTCATAGCCGTTGGCTTGGCGAAGGGAGTCAGCGAAGTGCTTTATATCGCCAACGAACTTTTCATCGAAATTGTCGGTCTGCTTCTTCAGTTCAAGGCTTGCCTTCTCTTCTTGTGCTTGCATGGCCTGCTGTTTTTTTCCAAGGCTTTCTTCGTACTTCTGGGCTTCGTTGGGCGTGATGGTGCCAGACTGTCCCTTGGCCATGTACTCTTTGTACTCTTTTTCAAAGGCGGCTTGTTTGGCCTTTAATGAGGCTTCGGTATCGGCATATTTCTTTTCAAGCTGCTTCTTGATGGCTTGGTATGCCGTGCTCCTTTCGTGCAGCGAGTCAATGTTGACATAGACGATGCTGAGGGGTTTTACTACCCCGTTGCTGTCCACTACATCAGTTCCTTCGGAATTCACGGGTTTCTTTGGGCCCGAAAATTTATCGAAGAATAAATAGGCCACAGCGGCCAAGAGAACGATGTTTAGAATTAGTGATAGATTTTTCATTGTGCTGTTTTTGTTAAATTCGGCTGCAAAACTAAGTTTTTTGATTTCACAAAAGCGGGAATTAGAATTGCTGCAAATTTGGTTTTGCAGCAATTAAACTGCCAACTGCCAACTGCCTAACTGCCAACTTATTACTTCCCATGGCACTGCTTGTACTTCTTCCCGCTCCCGCAAGGGCAAGGGTCGTTCCTTCCTACCCGTGGCTCGCTGTGCTTCACGGTCTCTTGGCGAACTGGATGCGAGGCAGCTTCGGCGGCGGCCCTTGCACGGGCTTCCGACTCCGTCATGGGTGCGCCGCTAGAGCCTTCACCGGGGCGGCTGATGCGCATCTTGCTCATATCCACTCGCTGTGGCTCACGGGCCTGCTGCACCTGCTGGTTGGCAGGCATGGCCAACATACCATGTGAGAGGTAAGAGGTCACCTCTTCATTGATGCGGTAAATCAAGTCCTCAAACAGCTTGTAAGCCTCCATTTTATAGATAACCAGTGGGTCTTTCTGCTCGAAACTGGCCGACTGCACGGACTCTTTCAGTTCGTCCATGCTGCGCAAATGCTCCTTCCATTTTTCATCCAAAATGGACAAGGTCACCGCCTTTTCGATGTCCCGCATGATGCTCTTGCCGTTGGTGCGTACAGCGTCCTCCAGTTCGGCGGCGATGGGCAGCATGCGGTTTCGGCCATCAGAATATGGAACGGCGATGCGGCGGTAGCGCTGGCCCTCCCGTTCATGAACCTGTTTCACCGTTGGCAACAGGATATTGGATACCTGCTGCTCTTTGCGGTGGTAGAATTCATAGAACTGCTCTTGGAACTGCTCCACAAGGTCTTCTACTTTGGTGGTATTGAACTCCTGTTCTGTGAAGGTCGGCTCGAAGCCCAGTTCGCCGATGCAGTCTTGGCGGAAGCTATTGAAATCACCATTGAGCTTGTGCGATGAGATGATGCTCTCGGTCATGCCCCGGAACATCATGTCGAGGTCCACCTGCAAGCGCTCACCGCTGAGGGCATTGTAACGTTTTTTGTAAATGGCCTCCCGTTGGATGTTCATCACGTCGTCGTATTCCAGCAGTCGCTTACGGATGCCAAAATTGTTCTCCTCCACCTTTTGCTGGGCCCGTTCGATGCTCTTCGTCACCATCGAGTGCTGGATGACGTCGCCCTCTTGGTGGCCCATTTTGTCCATCAGGCCAGCGATTCGTTCGCTCTGGAAAAGGCGCATGAGGTTGTCCTCCAAGGACACATAAAATTGCGTAGAACCTGGGTCGCCCTGGCGGCCAGAACGGCCCCGCAACTGGCGGTCCACCCGGCGGCTGTCATGCCGCTCGGTGCCGACGATGGCCAAGCCGCCCACGACTTTTGCCTCCGGCTTTAGCTGGAAGGCCGATGCCAGTTCATGTTTATCGCTGTCAATGATAAGTTCCATGCCCGTTCCACGCTGCTTGAGGGTGTAGGGGTAGCCGCCCTTTCCGCCGCCGACATTCACGACATCAAACAGTGTTGGCGGAGCCAACTTGATGTCCGTACCCCGGCCAGCCATGTTGGTGGCGATGGTCACGTTGCCGTGGCCGTTCTCGTCCTGCTGGCCCGCCTTGGCCACGATAAATGCCTCACGCTGGTGCTGTTTGGCGTTAAGTACTTCGTGCTTCACGCCCCTCATGCTGAGGAAGCGGCTGAGTTTCTCCGAAATATCAACGGAGGTCGTGCCGACAAGGATGGGGCGGCCCGACTTGCTGAGTTGCACGATTTTGTCAACGACAGCATTGTATTTCTCACGGGCAGTTTTATAGACCTCGTCCTCCGAGTCCTGCCGCTGAATGGGCAGGTTGGTTGGGATGACGGACACTTCGAGTTTATAAATATCCCAAAGCTCCTTGGCCTCTGTCTCTGCTGTACCGGTCATGCCGCAGAGTTTGTGGTACATCCTGAAATAGTTCTGGAGGGTGATGGTGGCGTAGGTTTGGGTGGCTTCGCCAACTTTTACGTTCTCCTTGGCCTCCAATGCTTGGTGCAAACCATCGGAGTAGCGGCGGCCCTCCATCATACGGCCCGTGGATTCGTCCACGATTTTCACCTCGCCCTCTATGACCACGTACTCCTCATCTTTTTCAAAAAGTGTGTATGCCTTCAGCAACTGGTGCATGGCGTGCAAGCGGCTCGATTTCACTGCAAACTCCTGCGATAGTTTCACCTTTGCTTCCTCCTTTTCCTCCTTGGTCATTTCGGTGTTGTTGCCTAATTCGACCATGCGGGCTGCCAAGTCGGGCATGATGAAAAAGCCGGGGTCCTCCTTGCCCTTGGCCAGCCATTCGGCACCGCCATCGGTGAGTTCTACGCTACGGTTTTTCTCATCAATGGTAAACAGCAAAGGCTCATCCACGATGTGCATGTGCTTCGAGTTCTCCTGCATGTACTGGTTCTCCGCCTTTTGGAGCATGACCTTCACGCCCTCTTCGCTGAGGAACTTGATAAGCGGCCTGTACTTGGGCAGTGCCCGGTGCGCCCGCAATAAGGCCAAGCCAGCTTCCCCTTCTTCATTGCCTACGATGCCTTCGGCAAAGAGCTTTTTGGCCTCGGCCAAATATTGGCTGGCGAGCTTTTGCTGTGCGGCCAACAGTTTTTCTGTTTCCGGTTTCAGGTGCTTGTACTCTTGTTCCTCCTCGCCTTCGCCCACGGGGCCAGAGATGATGAGCGGCGTCCGGGCATCGTCAATGAGCACGGAGTCCACCTCGTCCACCATCGCAAAATGGTGCTTGCGCTGCACCATCTCGTCGAGGGAGCGCACCATGTTGTCACGCAGGTAATCGAAGCCGAATTCGTTGTTGGTGCCGTAGGTGATGTCGCACATATAAGCCTTGCGGCGGCTCTCGGAGTGTGGTTTGTGCTTGTCAATGCAATCAAT
>JANPLH010000264.1:0-3860 GCA_031426435.1 Saprospiraceae bacterium
TTTTCAAGACGGTGTGTGGGAGTGAGGTGAGTGGAATTATTGGTACGGAAGACATCCTTGTATATTAATGCTATCCCAATTCAAGAGCGCTTCCATTTAAACGGAAGCGCTCTTTTACTCTTCTAATTTTGCTATTAACCAATGCTTGAGTATCAATGATTTGGGAAGAAATTCCGCTTTAATTTTTTCCTTTGCATGCATATCCAATTTATTATCGTATTTTAATCTTGCCATTTTCATTAATGCAGCCCCAAAATTCAAATACATGGTCTTTCTGTTCTTTGGAAAATGTTTCTCTCTTCGTATAAATTTTTCAAGCGCTTTTGAATAAGAAACATAAAAATTAAAATAAGAAAAGTCTTTCTCAAATAGTTCATAATAGCACCTAATCAAAATCAATTTTGCCAATAGAATATTGTTGAAGTCATTAAATGAAAAATTCATTAATAGCTGCATACAAGCAGTATGGTCTTTCTGATAAAATTTCAAAAAACCTTGACCAATAGTGATGGTTTCATCCCTCACATTTTTATCTATTTTTGATTCGTATTCGCAGATAAATGCAGCCGTCCAAGTAAATTCTTTCAATCCCGAACCAGTTGAAGTAATATTTATGAATGTGCTCGCAGAAATCTTGTCTTCTTCAATCAATATTTTCTCAGTGAGTCCTAATTTATATAACTCAAATATCACCTTACCAAAATCTGTTTGCCCAGTATTCGCTTGGTTTATTGCATAATTCAACAAACTCCTTAATCCAAACTGCCTATCTTCCTTCACCAAGTGACCTATTTGTTCTGAAAACAGTTTTTGGGCATCTTGGAAATCGCTTAATGACTGGTTACTTTCAAAAAGCATGTAAATTTTGGCGTACAATTCTAAATATATGGGTGGTGCTGGCATTCCTTGAACTGCCATGGAAAGCACTTCGTTTATCAATCGGATTTTGTGGTCGCCTGTCACCATATTCCCCAACACCCAAAACTCACAGGCATACCGCAGCTTTTCCGAAAAATAATACCCGTCCAAGTCATCCATCGCCGATTGGAGCCGACCAAGGTTGTTGACTTTGGGTACTAGTGCATGGAAAAAATAATCCCGGTTCACCAGCACCCGCTCCCGCAGCGCATCCGCTGACTGATCCCCTTGCTTTTCCAGCTTCTCCGAAAGTTCATTGGTGCCCTTCTCGAACTGCTCAAAAAGGTTGCGGCGGCCATAAGCAGCGGTCAGCAGTTTTTGGCGGGTGGTTTCCTGCTGTTCAAGTTCCAGCCAAACTAAGTAATCCTCCATCAGCTTCGTCATTTTCGAGCTGAGGTTGCGCCATTTCCCATCGTGGTAGGCTTGTCCAGCGAACACTTTATTGTATAGCATTTCCTTGGTCAAGGTCTTGGAACTGAAGTCCGGGTGGTACTTAGCAAGGGCTTCGAAAAGCCGCAAAAGGTTCGGGTCGGTATTGAAAAAATTGGACTGAACGAACCAACGGAGGTACTTCCACTCTTCCGTGGTCAGGGATTTGAAAATTTTTACAAGTTTGGAATCTTGCATTTGCTGATTATTAAATGACAATGATAGTCCATTTCTTTAACTTAAAAAACTGTATTTCAATAATTTAGCAACAATTCACATTTTTTTTGCGCAAAATTTTAGCTTACAAAATATTCAAAATGTCCACCCCCGAATTCTGGCTTGAGCGTAGTTTTGTCTTGTTAGAAAAATGAAAAAGAAGTTGAAAGAAGTTGAGGAACGAGCAAATCAAATAGAAGCGGTTTTCCCCGCCGAAAAACACTCAAATTTCCAACTATATCCTGAATCAACACCTAAAACACTTCTGATGACAATAATGGCTTAAACACATGAACCAATGACAAAAATCGTCCTCATCGCTAAAGACCCAATTTTCCGCAAAGAGCTTCGCAGCCTGATAGGCAAATGCGACCCCGAATGTCAGGTACTGGAGGAGGCTGGCAGCATCGCCGATGCACGTCCCCTGTTGGCCGCCCTCTCGCCTGATGCCGTTTTTTTGGACGCCGACCTACCTGATGGCGCTGGTTTTGAACTATTGGATACGCCATTCAGGGATACCTGCCAGGTGGTCATCATGGCCGATGGCCCCGATACTGCCTGCCGGGCCTTTGAGTACAATGCCATTGATTTTTTACGCAAGCCAATAAAGTCCAGCGAGCTTGCTCGTGCGCTGGAAAAACTGCGCCGCCTTTCGCCTAATGACCACTTAAGTCGCCAGCTTCAATTGTTGATGCGTGGGTCACAGCCTCGGCATGTAGACCGGCTCATCTTGCACCTGTCCGAGGGCATCCATATCCTGCCCTTGAACGAGACCATCCGGCTGGAATCCGATGGGTGCTACACCAGTTTTTTCACGGCCAATGGCGAGCGCATCGTTGTGACGAGGGCCATTGGCGAGTTCGAACATCTGACGGAAAGTGGGCCCTTCTTTCGGGTTCACCAGTCGCATATTGTCAACCTGAACTTTGTTCGGAAGGTGCTAAAGGAGGATGGCGGTTTCGTTGTGCTGGATTCTGGCGTGAAGGTGCCGATTGCCCGGCGTCGGAAGGATGAGTTTTTCCAGTGCGTAATAAAGCATAGTTCAGCTTGATGGGAGGTTCGGTATGCAATAATATACAAAAAAAAGCCTGAGTGCAGCAATGCACTCAGGCTTTTGAATTTTAGTGATCGTAGTGCCGCACACAAAAACCATGTTGCACAGCTTGACAAAGGAGAAAGCTTGATTGCTTTGACCAAATCGTAGTCGTAACCTGGGGATGGGAAACTACTGTTCCCTTCCTACTCTGGCGGCACCTACGACCCAACGGAAAGGGCCTACAATATCAACGCGTCCGAATGGATTTCTCGTTGGAAACCGATGACGATTCCAAGCTAGAAAACGCTTGTTCTGACCAGCCTTTTTTTGTAATTAAATGAGTAACTTAGCCCTCTTTACCGCCTTCTCCAACCCACTTGCATCCTTCCCTCCCGCTGAGGCAAAGAACGGCTGCCCGCCGCCACCGCCTTGGATATCTTTGGCCAGTTCCCTTACCATGTTCCCAGCATTGTAGCGGTCGGTGAGCTCTTTACTCACGGAGACCATGATTTGCGGCTTGCCGTCGCTTTCGAGGCCGAATACGATGACGCAACTGCCAACCTCCTGCTCCAATTGGAAGGCGAGGGTCTTAACGGCGTTGGCGTCTTGCAGCGGCAGTTTGGCGGCGAGGAATTTCACGCCGTTCACTTCTTCGAATTGGCCTTTTAGCTGGGCTTTGATGGCCCCGGCCTGCTCATGTACCATCTGTTCGACCTGCTTTTTCAGGGAGCGCACTTCGTCCTGCAAGGCGGTGATGGCCTTGGCGGGGTGCTGTGCGCCTTTAAGCAACGACTTGATTTCGTCTAATTCCTCGATTTGCGAGAGGAAATACTGCTCTGCATTGGCGGCGGTAACAGCTTCGATGCGTCGGATGCCTGCGGCTATCGCACTCTCGCTCACTATTTTGAAAAGGCCGATTTCGCCTGTGGCGGCTACGTGCGTGCCCCCGCAAAGCTCCTGGCTGAAGTCCTTGTCGAAGGTGATTACCCGGACGGTCTCGCCGTATTTTTCCCCAAAAAGCATCATGGCGCCGAGCTTTTTGGCGTCCTCGATGGGCATGTTGCGCACTTCGTCAAGGGCGATATTTTCCCGGATTTTTCCGTTTACCATCGCCTCGATTTCCCGAACCTGCTCGTCTGTCACCTTCTCGAAATGCGAAAAATCGAAGCGGAGTCGAGCGGCGTCCACATCCTGACCTTTTTGAAGGGCATGGCTGCCTAGCACCTTGTGAAGTGCGGCATGAAGCAAGTGGGCGCCTGTG
>JANPLH010000265.1:0-11949 GCA_031426435.1 Saprospiraceae bacterium
CCGGGTCTATCGTAACGAGACCATCAGCGCCCGCTCACATGCGCAGTTCCACCAGATAGAGGGACTGTACGTGGACGAAAACGTGAGCTTCGCCGACCTGAAGCAGACGCTGATGTACTTCGCCCAAGAGATGTTCGGCACGCCGAAAATCAGGCTGCGCCCCAGCTTCTTCCCCTTCACCGAACCGAGCGCTGAAATGGACGTGTGGATTGGCATGGACAACGAGAAGAACTACCGCCTGAGCAAGGGCACTGGCTGGCTCGAAATCCTCGGCTGCGGCATGGTGGACCCGCAGGTGCTGGAAAACTGTGGCATTGACTCTTCAAAATACTCTGGCTATGCCTTCGGGATGGGCATCGAACGCCAGGCGATGCGGCTTTACGACATCCACGATATTCGGTTGTTCTTTGAGAATGATGTGCGGTTTTTGGGGCAGTTTGGGGCGGTGATTTGATGACTTTTTAAGCACAGCTTCTTTAAATCAACCATTCAAAAATGCGTGAATTGACATCATTTTCTTATACCCAAAATGCACTCTTTACTGGCCAAACCACCTGCGCCGCCCTCGTTGAGCACTACCTCGAACGCATCGAGGCCACCCGCCACCTGAACATTTACATCGAAGTTTTTGCGGAGGAAGCTCGTCTGCGTGCAAACGAGCTTGATAAAAAATTCCGACAAGACCCAAACTCGGTCGGCAAGCTATTCGGAGCAGTCATTTCCCTCAAAGATGTGATTTGCTATGCCGGGCACGAAGTCACGGCTGGCTCCAAGATATTGAAGGGCTTCAAATCGCTGTTCTCCGCCACGGCGGTGGAGCGGCTGTTGGCCGAGGATGCCATCATCATCGGACGGGTGAACTGTGATGAGTTCGCCATGGGCAGCACCAACGAAACCTCCTGCTACGGCCCCACCCGCAATGCCGCCGACCCTACTAAGGTGCCCGGCGGCAGCAGCGGCGCATCGGCGGTGGCAGTGCAGGCGGGAACCTGCCTTGCCTCCATCGGCAGTGACACGGGCGGCTCGGTGCGGCAGCCAGCGGCCTTCTGTGGCGTGGTGGGCTTCAAGCCGACCTACGGTCGAATTTCGAGGCACGGGCTGCTGGCCTATGCCTCCAGTTTTGATCAGATTGGCATTTTGGCAAACAACGTGGACGATGCTGCGCTCCTGCTGGAAGTCATGGCTGGCAAAGACGAGTATGATGCAACGTGCAGCGAGTGGCCCGTGGAGTCGTACTCCAAATCAAATTTTGACAATCCAGCCCGTATCGCCTATTTCGACACGGCCCTCGAACATCCCGGCATGGACGAAGGGGTCAAAAAACTCACTTTCGATTTTATCGAAAAACTCAAGGCTGACGGGCATACTGTGGAGCCAGTCGGTTTCGAGTACCTTGATTACATTATTCCGGCATATTATGTGCTAACCACCGCCGAGGCTTCAAGCAACCTCAGCCGGTATGACGGTATCCGCTTTGGCCACCGCACCGAGGGGGCGAAGGACATCCATGAGGTTTACAAAAAATCGAGGACGGAGGGCTTTGGAACGGAAGTGAAACGCCGTATCATGCTCGGTACTTTCGTGCTCAGTGCGGGCTATTATGACGCCTACTATACCAAAGCGCAACAGGTTCGGAGGCTGATTTTGGAACGCACAGAAGAAATTTTGAAAGATTTCGACTTTATTTTAATGCCCGCTTCGCCGACCCCCGCCTGGAACATCGGCGAGATGGCCGACGACCCCGTGGCGATGTACCTTGCCGACATCTTCACGGTGCAGGCGAACATGGTGGGAATGCCCGCCATCGCATTGCCGATAGGCCAGCATCCATGCGGGTTGCCGGTCGGTGTGCAGTTCATGGCGGGCAGGTTTCAAGAGGCCGAGTTGCTGGGTTTTTCTGCCGGATTGGATATGGGATGAAAAGGGATTTTTTATTTTGATTTTCACCTATAAATCCCTCTTTATTTTGCTCTGCAATAAGGCTGCTCAGAAGGGATGTGGAAAACTTTTCATGCTTAAGGCTTGCATGGCTGAAACTTATGGCTAAATTTGCGGCCTCACACAGTCTAAGGAGATTCAAAAACGGCTTACCGATACGAACAAAATTATCCTCGTTTAACATCTTGACGAAAGCTACAGAGGAGCCGGCACAGCATCAGTTTTAATTAGAATAAACGCCTATTGCACTGCTGCACGACCGGGATTTGTTAACTAATCAGGCTATTACATGGAACCTTCTAGTTTACGCCAATTATTGGCTACGCTGTTTATTTTTTCCCTATTCGCTCTTCCGACAAAAGCCAACAACACCTTCAACGCTGACGAAATCAGGCCCCGCTTTGAGGCGATGGACTGCATGATAGCGCCCCGCTACACTTCTGAAGTGGAAAGCTATATCAAAAAGCACCTTGCCTACAAAGGCTCCAACGCAAAACGCATCATGGAAAGGGCCTCCGTCTATTTCCCTATCTACGAGAAGTACCTGAAGGAGCACGACCTGCCACAAGACCTGAAATTCCTTTCCATCGTTGAGTCTTCCTTGGTGCCACAGGCGGTTTCGCCAGCTGGCGCAACGGGGCTTTGGCAGTTCATGTCGGAGACGGGCAGAAACTACTGCCTCACCATTGACAAGGAGGTGGACGAGCGCTTCTGCCCCTACAACGCCACGGAGGCGGCGATGCAGTACCTTGCCAAGCAGTTTCAGCGATTCGAGAGTTGGGAATTGGCGCTGGCCTCCTACAACTGCGGCCCAGGCACCATCAACAATGCGATGAAACGAGCAAGGAGCAACGACTACTGGTCCATCTCCAAGTACCTTCCAAGGGAAACGAAAAACTTCGTTCCGGCCTTTCTTGGTGCCGCTTACATCGCCAATTTCTACCACCTGCACGGCATTGAACCAGACTACCCAAGCCTCGACATGCAGGTGACCGAAGCCTTAAAAGTCTATGAGCGACTGGATTTCGCTACCATCGCAGCGGTCACTGGCCTGCCAGCTTTTGTGGTCAAAAAATTGAACCCAGCCTTCAAAAAGGAATATATACCGGAGAATACGGAGGGCTACGATGTCATCGTGCCACGCCGCACTTCCTCCGCATTGGTGGAATACCTTGAAGCCCGCCGCCCTGATAGTCCTCGCAAGAAGGTGTTGCCTGAAGTAACGCCCGTACCAGCCGATTCGGCCAGTTACAAACCAGAGGATTTGTACTTCATGTCCATTTACGTGGTGGCCGAGGGTGATAAAATCGGCGAGCTGGCGGACATCTTCAATATTGCGCCCTATAACCTCAAGGTATGGAACAAGCTGACGAGCTACCAGCTCAAAAAGGGGCAGGAACTGACGATTTGGTTCCCCAACGAGTTCCATCATTTCCTTCCAAAGGAGGAGAGAATCGAAATAGCACCTGCTGCATCGCTTGTTTCCCGTTCCACGTCAGGAGGCGTGGTACTGGAGGAAGTTTTTGAAAGGGACAACCTACCAGTGCCCGGCGAAATGCCAACCCTCAAGGCTTCCACCAAGCTGCAATCGGCAAGCCCGTTGAACCTAAAAGTTGCGATAGCACCACCTGCCACCATTGCGGCACCAAAGACAAAGGAAAAAAAGGTGGAAAAACTTATTGCACCGCTGAAAAATATCAAGATACAAATGCCGAAAATAAAAGAGAAAGACAAGGAGCCGAAACCTGCTCCGGTCAAACCAAAAAAAGGCTTAGAATCAAGCGGTCATGGCATTATTTGATTCACCCCTTTGGGTTTAAGATAAAAGGGTTTTCGGTGTTCGACCGGAAGCCCTTTTGTTTTTACCCTTTTTGCCTTCCGGCAAAAACATGTTGCTTTGCAAAAATTTTACCAATGCCAGCTACCATCGTCATCTTCACATTTAATCCCTTTCAAGAAAATACTTACATCGTTTTCGATGAAACAAAGGAGTGCGCCATCATTGACCCCGGCTGTTTTGAGGCACATGAGCGCATTGAATTGGACAAATTTATTCAGGATAACGACCTAAAACCCGTGCGGCTGCTGAACACACATTGCCACCTCGACCATGTGTTCGGCAATGCCTTTGTGAGCCGCACTTGGGAGCTGGAACTGGAAATCCACAAGGGCGAATTGCCCGTGCTGGAGGCCGTACCGCAGATTGCCAAATTCTATGGAATGCCCACTGGCGAGCCATCGCCGATGCCCGGCAAGTTCATCGAGGAGGGGGATGTGATTGCCTTCGGTAACACAAAAATGGAAGCCATCCTAACGCCCGGGCACTCGCCTGCTAGCCTTTCCTTTTTCATTCGGGAAGGTGGGCTGCTCATCGCTGGGGACGTGCTGTTCCAAGAGAGCATTGGCCGAACCGACCTGCCCGGCGGCGACTTCGATACGCTCATTGCCAGCATCAAAGACAAGCTGCTACCATTGGGCGACGAGGTGAAAGTGTTCCCTGGCCACGGACCTTCTACCACGATTGGTCATGAACGTGAACACAATCCATTTTTGTAGATTTTAGACAACAGATTTTAGACAATAGATGGGGGGCAGTTGCACCAAAAAGTAAGCCGCTCCATAGCGAAGCGGCCTCTTCCAAAATTTGAATTAGTATGAAATTTCAGCTTTCGTAGCAGCCAAAGCTGCCAGTATTTATCATTGTTTCAATTTCAATCCACCGTAATTCAGGCTGGCCTTGATGGCACTGCGGGAGTTTTGATTACCCGTATGCCCCTTCACTTGGTGGGAAGTGCCTTTCTCTTGCTCGTAAGTCACCACCAGTCCAGTAGGGTAGGCAATGCCCGCAAAACTGGCATTGGCATCAAGGGTATAACTGGCCCCGTTTTCAATGCCAATCTTGAAGTCGGAATACTTGCCAATAAGGTTGATTTTTTCAAAGCCTTTTGACACATTTTCGATGCGCAGTCCACCATAAAGAAGGTCAAAATCGCCGTTGCCTTTCAGCCTGTCCACGTTGATGTCGGTGTACTGCCCAGTCGCCTTGATACTATTGGCGCTGCCAACTATGATGCTGCCATATTTGCTGGTACATTGAAGCAGGCCAACCTTTCCAAGTTTGAACTCGTCATAACGGGAATCGACGATCATGTCGCCACTGTTGTCCACCGTCAGCTTTGAGTATTTGGAGGTGAGGTTGACGCTTTGCATGTCGTTCAGGCTCAGTTTGCTGTAAGAGACTGTAACGTTGGCGTCGCCAGATTTGACGACCGTGCCGTTGCCATAGTCAAGGCTGAGGGATAGTCCAGCATTGGCACCTTCCAGCCGGAAATTGCCGTATTTAACATCAATTTTCGCCTTGCCCGTCAGCGGGGCCACGAGGGCGTCGCCATACTTGTTGCTGAGGTCGAGGGAGGCGGAGGCAGGCATATAGACTTGATAGTTGATTTGGAACTCCGTTTTGTCGCTGCCGCCCCAGTCAAACCACGAGCTTTTGTTCGACTGAATAATGGTTTCAGCCTTCACGTAGCTGTCGTCGTTGGCAAACTCAATACGAATGCGGTCAAAGACTGTTTGCGCTTGCGACTCATTGGTAGCTTTTACCACAATGGTCACTTCCACCTTTGCACGGTTCTTGTCCCAAGTTTTCACGTCAATTTTACCATACTTGTTTACGAGGTTCACGCTGCCGCTGGCGTTCAGGGGGAACTCTCTTTTGATGGTTTTGGTAAAATCTTGCGCATTGGGGTCGGGCTGCGAGGGCTCTGGCTCCTCGAAAGTGGTGAAATGCCAAATCGGATCAATTGGTGAGGCATTGATGTGCGGCACCAAGCCAAAGCTCCAAACAATCGACACCAAAAGCATTTGATATTTAAAGACTGACTTCATTTTCTGCTGAATTTATAGTTGTAGGATTAACGCTTTCCACTTTTTCGAGTACTTGTTCGAGGATGTTAATTTTGGTCTGGTAGGTCTCTATCATCGCCTGGATGATTTTCTCCTCCGCTCCCTCCGGCGCATCTTGCAGCTCTTGGCGAAGCTGTTCGTAGGATTCGTCCAATTCCTTGATGTCGGCTTTCACCACCCCATCTTGTTTGTAGCTGGCGAGTTTGGCCAATTTCTCTTGGACTTGCGAGCTGAAGTAACGCTCCATCTCTGCATGTTCTGGCGACACATCGGCTAACGACTCTACGGACTTGCTTTGGTTGGTCAAGTAAGCGCCCACAGCACCACCTGCCATCAGCAATACAAGCACAGCAGCGGCAGCCCGCAGCCGTTTCATCCAAACCAGGCGCATAGTTGGGCGCTGGTGGTCAAGGTGCCGGTCGAGGTTCGCCCAAACGTTCAGGCTTGGCACGTCGGCATCGAAGTCGGCCCTATTTTCAAGGATAAATTTTTCTAAGTTGCTCATTTCTCTCTTTTTTTCGTCAATGCCCGTCCAGGACTAATTGTTGCCCTTCGAGCAATTCCCGCAGCCGCTTTCTGGCCCGACTGAACTGTGACTTGGAGGTAGCCTCGGTGATGTCCAAGATTTCCCCGATTTCCTTGTGGTCGTAGCCCTCGAACATGTAGAGGCTGAACACCACCCGATAGCCGTCCGGCAGGTTGGTCATGGCTTCATTGATGGCCTTCACGTTCAGGTGGGTTTCGCTTACCGGCTCATGGTCTGCCACATGGTGAAAGCGGTCGTCCAAGGTTTCTATCTTTAGCTTTCGCTTTTTTAAAAAATTGATACAATTGTTGACAACTATCCGCTTTATCCAAGCCCCAATGGTGGACTCATAGCGGAAGCTGTTCAATTTTGAATAAACGTCAATGAACGACTGTTGAAGCAGGTCCTCGGCGTCGAGACTATTGTTCACCATGCGGAGGCATACGTTGTACATGGCTTGTGAGTACAGCCGGTACAGTTCAAACTGCGCTTTGCGGTCACCCCTCATGCAGTTCTCAACGATGTCCCGATGGGTGCTTCCGTAGTCCAAATTCAGTTAGTTTTCAGTAATGATTGACAGGCAGATTGCGAAAGGGTTGCACCAGATGGAGAGATTTGAAATGGCTTGGGCAATTTTTTAACCTGTCCTTTAATTTCAAGTCGTTGAAAATCAGTTATTTATCGTTCGGGAGAAATAATTTGTACCTACACTCATTCTTCCTCGTCCTTTGACTTGTTGCGGTCACGCAGCTTGATGTCGTCCACCTTTTCGTTCAGAAATTGGTTGAGCCGCTCAACGTTCAGGTTGGAGGTCATCTCACCGAATGCATTGATTTTAATGTCGAAGCCCTTGAGTTCGTCATGAACCTTGGGTTGCTTTTTTTCTATGGGTTTTGCTTTTTTAGCCATGATGCTCAATGTTTATTGGCAAACCTACGAATTGCCCGTTATGATAGTTAAATAGAAATCTTCGATTTCTTAATTTCCTTTTTCCAATTTTTTCTTCAAAAACGGCTTGACTGGTACCGAATCGGTGGGCGGTTTATAGTTTGGGCGGGTGGGCCTACCGGGAATTAGCAGGTGGATGGAGGTGTCTCGGTTCTGCTTTGCATTGATAATGATGATGGAATCGGCAAGGGCCACGGCCTTGGTCTCCACTTCCTTCCTGCATTTTTTGTCCATATCGGTCCGCCACCGCTCAAGGCGCTCGTTCAGGCGCTCCTGCATCACCTGTTCCTTGGTCTTGGCAGGCTTGTGGTCACAAGCAACAAGCAGCGTGATTGCCAGCAAAATCGAAAGTATTTTAAGGCTCGTTCTTTTCATCAGAAAAACTTCACTGGTTGGTTTCTTGCCGAAGGCGCTCAAGCGCTTCCTGCACTTGGGCGGTGCGCACCTTGATCATCGAGTCGGTCTTGAACTGCACGGCGCTGTCGAAACGGGCAGCACAGAGGCTGTCGTACATCGGTTTCAGCGAGTCCACGGCCATGCGGTAGAGGCTGTCCACCATCTCCCGCTCCTTGTAGGCAAGCGTGGGTGGTGGCGGCTCGGTACAAGCTGTCAGCATTGCCAGCAGCAGCATCGGCCAAATTCGGTTAATTTGTTTTTTCATAAAATAATGGTGAAAATCAGGCGCAAAAGTAGGTGTTTCCACCCTAACTGCCTGACCAAAATCAGCCATCCTATTGAGCTTTCGCACTCCAGCGAGCATTCGCTTGGGCTTAACTTGCGACAAACATCCTTGATGGTTTGTTAAGTTGAGCAATAGATTTTGTAACGAGAGTCAACCATCTTTCACTTGCCGATTATCGGTGCTAAATACTGCCTCATGTTGATAGTTAACAGCAAAAAAATCATGGACTTGCAGATGGACTTTCACAAGAAGTTCTCCTATCTCCGGCTCGAATTTTATACGGGCAGCCACAAAGTGGGCGAGACCTCGCCTGCAAAGACCAAGCTGAGCGGTGAGCGGCTTATTGATGAGGTACGCACCATTCACACCGAAGGCGACCTCTACATCCGGGAGGATATGTCGGTGAGCGAACTTGAACAGATGTTCTTGGGAAAATACGGCCTGAATGCCCAGGTCTTCCGACGCTCCGGCAACCTTTGGCTCCAGACCTCTGCCACCGACCATTGGACCTTGGCCGAACAAAACCGCAAGGGTGGCCATTCCGAGGAGTTGTTTGAGCAAAAGCTGGAAGAAAGCGAAGGGTAAGCGGGGAGAAATGGTTGAAATGGGCAGTCTCCCATCTAATTCAACCACTTTAACCAATTCAACCTTAAAGGCAGTCTTGGTTTATCCCCAGCACATATTTTTCTACCACCTTGATTTCAATAGCGGTTTCCGCTCCCTTGAAGCCACCAATCATATCGTCGGTCATGCGGCGGGCGGCAAGATCGGTCAGTTTCTTAGCTACGGGGATGTAGGACCAGTGCCATTTCTCCTCATTGTAGCCATTGAGGCGGCCGCCTTCAGCAGACTTCTTGGAGTAAGGTTGGCAGAAGCCGTACTCGTGGGCGTATTTTTTCATCCATTCATAGACCTTTTTGCCGGGGCCTTGCTCGAAGGTATAGTTGTCCAGGTCGTTGAGGTCCACGTCCGTGCCCCAATGGTGGCGGCTGCTGCCGGGCATGGAGCTGTACTCCAATATCTTGAGGGCACGTGTCTTCGGGTCGGGATATTTTTTAGCGGCATTCGAGCCGTTCTCGATAAGGCGGCGGGCCCGTCCACTTGCCCTCCCAAATTGCCCGCTGCCGCTCGAAGTTGCGGGTGGCGGAAACGATGGTCAGCGAGATACCGTCGGCCTTGGCGGCTTCCCACATTTTTGCGAAGCTCTCGTAAGTATCTTTCCGAAGGAAATAACCCTCCCTGTCGGCGTATTTTTTGTCCACGACTACGAAGTCGGGGTGCTGCGCCGGGTCGAACTTGCCCATAATGTACTCGATAGAAAACTCCTGCACTGCCTTTGCGACGGGGGGAAGCGGCGTGGTATCAGCCACAGCAATGACTTGGGCTTTTACGGTATCCGTCGCCTTCGGCAAATTGGTGGCGGGCATCTCTGTTTGCGCCGTGCTATGATGGGTGCAGGCATAAGCGATTACCAATAAAAGTGCTAATGAAAAGTACTTCATCATTTTTTTAAAATATGGTTTGTTGCTCATGAGTATGCGCTTTTTTATGAGCAAAAAACTTTAGCGATTTCACATATCCGACAACTCCAGCCACCGCATTTCCTTCTCCTCCAGGCTGCTTTCCACCTGTTGCAGTTCCTTCGTCATTTTGTCAATATCGGGAAGGCTGAGGTTCGACTGCGTGAATTTCTCGTGCAATTGCGCCTTGCGCACTTCCAGTTCCCCGATTTCCCGCTCCAGTTTTTTCAGCTCGTTTTTCTCCTTGTTCGTCAGGCCAGCACCAGTGCGCACCTGTTGTGCTTGTTCGGTTTTGTTGGCTGGCGTGTTGCTTTGTTGCTGGCGCAACTCCCGCTCCATTTCCTGCTGCTCGGCCCGGTAGTCCATGTAACGGCCATTGTAGTCCTTGATTTGGCCGTTGCCCTCGAAGATGAAGAGGTGGTCGCAGAGTTTGTCCAAAAGAAACCTATCGTGCGAAACGATGACCACGCAGCCGGGGAACTCCTGCAAGAAATCCTCCAGCACGTTCAGCGTCATCACGTCGAGGTCGTTCGTCGGCTCGTCGAGGATGAGGAAGTTTGGGTTTCGCATCAAAATTGACAGCAAATACAAGCGCCTTCGCTCACCGCCACTGAGTTGAGAGACATAGACCTGCTGCTGCTCCCTGGTGAACAGGAACCGCTCCAGCAGCGACGCCGCCGTCAGTTTTTGCCCCTTGTCCAGCGGAATGTATTCAGCAATATCCTTGATGAAATCAATCATCCTTTTATCCTCCTTGCCGAGGTTGATGCCGTCTTGGGTATAGTAGCCGAAGACAACGGTTTCACCAGAAATCACCCGCCCGGTATCGGGGCGCTCCTCGCCTGTGAGCATGTGCAGGAGGGTGGTCTTGCCCACGCCGTTCTTGCCCACGATGCCCACTTTTTCGCCTTTTTTGAACTTATAGTGAAAATCGGAGATGAGCTTTAGGTTGCCGTAGGCCTTGCTCACATAGTGCAGTTCGAGGATTTTGCCGCCGAGGCGCTGCCCCTTTATTTCAATTTGGATGGCATCGGCGTCAAGGCGCTTGCTGGCCTTGTCCTCGATGTCGTAGAAGCGGTCTATGCGGGCATTGGCCTTCGTACTGCGGGCCTGCGGCATCCGTCGCATCCATTCGAGTTCTTTTTTGTAAACCTTCTGGGTCTTGTCGAGTTCGATAGCCTCGTTCTCCATTCGGAGCGCCCTTTTTTCCAAAAAATCCTTGTAGCCGCCCGTGTATTTGAACAATTCGCCCCGGTCGAGTTCGAGGATATTATCGCAGATACGTTCCATGAAATAGCGGTCGTGCGTCACCATAAACAGCGTGAGGTTTGGCTGCTTGAGATAGACCTCCAGCCACTCAATCATGTCGAGGTCAAGGTGGTTCGTTGGCTCGTCCAGAATCAGGAACTCCGGCTCCTCAATGAGCAGCTTGGCCAATGCGATGCGCTTTTTCTGCCCTCCGGAAAGCGTCGTGACGGACTGCTCAAGGTTGGTGATGTTCAACTTGAACAAGATTTCCTTCACCTTCGACTCGTAGTCCCACGCCTTGAGGTCGTCCATGCGGCTGAGGGCGGCTTGCAGTTCCTTTTCGTCGTTGGGGTGCAGCAGCGCCAACTCGTAGCGGCGGATGGCCTTGATGGTCTCCGTCTCGCTGTCGAACACGGCGTCGAGGACGTTATGACCAGCGGCAAACTCTGGCTCCTGCGGCAGGTAGCCTATTCTGATTTCCTTGCGGAACTGAATCTTGGCGTTCTCGCCCTCGCCCGGCTCGGTGCCAGCGATGACCCGCATAAGCGTGGTCTTACCGCTGCCGTTTTTGGCGATCAGCGCCACTTTCTGCCCTTTGTTCACTTGCAGGCTGACGTTGCGGAACAGGGTCTTTTCGCCGTAGCTCTTGGTGATGTTTTCTAAAGTTAGGTAGTTCAAAAAAATGAATTAGAAATTGGAAATTAGAAATTGGGGGATTTTTGGGAGGGCAAAGGTACGGGGGAATTGAGAAGTTGGGTGTGGGACAGTGCCATCCTTGCGCTCAAATTGGTAATTCTTTATAGTGCGAAACCCCGCATAGGTGCATGGGTGCTTGTTTTGTCCTTTATTTCATCAAAATCTCGCTATCATGACTAAATCAAGTTTCGCACTCGCCATCCTTATTTCTTGCTTCGCAACTCCACAACTATCCGGGCAAGGCTTCGACGTCTATATCAGCGACGCAGGCAATTTCAACAACTCGCCGTGGCAAATTCTCAAATTCGATGAGAACGGCGAGAACGGCACCTTGTTCATTGACGACCACCTCGCTTGGCCGCAGGACATCCTTTTCCTGGAAAGTGACACCACCGTGCTCGTCACCAACCTGAACACGGGCACCATTTCCAAGTTCCACGCCAACACGGGTGAGTTCATCTCGGAGTTTGCCACGGGCATCGCCG
>JANPLH010000266.1:0-3797 GCA_031426435.1 Saprospiraceae bacterium
CGGCGACTTCGGCAAGGGCGACCCCGTGTGGGCCAACTGGAACATGGGCGGCACCTGGCTCTCCACGCACCTCTGGGAGCATTTCGCCTTCACACAGGATCTGGATTTTTTGAAAAATGAAGGCTACCCGCTGATGAAAGGCGCTGCCGAGTTCTGCCTTGATTGGCTGATAAAGGACAAAAACGGGCGGCTCGTCACCTCGCCGAGCACCTCGCCGGAGAACAAATACGTGACGCCCACGGGCTACCACGGGGCCACTTTTTATGGTAGCACCGCCGACTTGGCTATGATACGGGAGCTGTTTGAACAGACCATTGCGGCAGCAAAAAAACTGAAAACGGACGCCGATTTTGCAAAGCAAATGGAAACAGCGCTGGCGCAACTCGCCCCCTACCAAATCAGCAAGACAGGCGGCCTGCAAGAGTGGTACCACGACTGGCAGGACGAAGACCCCAAGCACCGCCACCAGTCGCATTTGTTCGGGCTGCACCCCGGCCACCACATCACGCCAGCGGAAACGCCTACGCTGGCCGATGCCTGTCGCCGCACCCTGGAAATCAAGGGCGACGAGACCACGGGCTGGTCGAAAGGCTGGCGCATCAACCTGTGGGCGAGGCTCCACGACGGCAACCGGGCCTACAAGATGTACCGGGAACTGCTGCGCTTCGTGCCACCGGATGGCATGAAAACCGACTACCAGCGGGGCGGCGGCACCTACCCGAACCTCTTCGATGCGCACCCGCCGTTCCAGATTGACGGCAATTTTGGCGGGGCGGCTGCCGTGGCCGAGATGCTGGTTCAGAGCGATGAAAAGCAGATACACTTGCTACCGGCCCTGCCCGATGCATGGCGGAGCGGTTCGGTGAAGGGCCTTTGCGCACGGGGCGGCTTCGTGCTGGACATGGACTGGAAGGACGGCGCTCCGGTGAAGGTCAAAGTATTTTCAAGGACGGGTGGCACGGCACGGATTACCGATGGAAAAGACGGTCGCTGGGAGGTGGAAGTTAAACAAGGTGAGAGCGTGGAGGTAGTTTGGTGATTATTTTCGTTGATAATCAGCAATTCATGCAATGAGTTTGCATTATTGCAATTGCATGATGTAATTTTCCACCGATTTCAACTTCTTTAATTCACCTAATTAATTCATATAACCTATGGAAAAAGGCACCAAACAAAGCCCGTGGCAGCTCAAAACGCCACCCCTTACCTCAAACTACGAAATGTACCGTGACGTGAAGGACGGCAAGGACATTATCGTCTGCAAAGTGGGCAGCACCACCCTGCACTACGACGCCCAATGCCTGAATGACCTGCATGCCATGCTGAAGGCACACGGCGACTGGATGGAACTCGGCTCTGCCGACGAACAAAAACCTGCTAAGGAAGGCACCGTGGAGGCTTGGGGCCGCTCCGAAAGCAATCCTGTTGGTGGTTGGTACGGCCTCAAGAAAGGCTACCGTGGCCGTTTTGGTATGTACGTGCCGCCGCTCATGGAGGAGCTTGGCCTCGCCGAAGTGGAGCACAATCCAAAAGGGAACCGTATGCGGGCCATATAAATTGAGGTTTTGAGCAAGGCTTTGGAAATGCTTTCAGCGCAGAAAATCAACGGCCTGCATTCATTCCAATAAATTGCCAAAGCGCCAAGAAAGAAGGGCTGCCTTGACGTTTCAAAGCAGCCCTTCGCAATTTCCATAAATTAATTAGGAACACAGACATTTGATTTAATAGACAGAGAAAGCGATGTTAAGTCACTAAAATTGTTGTTAGTTGCGATTTTTGATGGGTTTCCGGCATTGCACCAGCAAATCCGACCTGAATCCCAAGTAAGCCAAGCGGCTTTGGCATTTTAGGCAAAATAATTGCTCCATCCAGTCTTGCCCTCCCCAATATCACAATCCATTTTCGATGAAATCCATCTGGCAACTATTGCCCGCCACGCTTTTGCTCCTGAGCGTCATCGCCTGCACGGGCGAAGAAAAGCAAGCATCCGCCAATGCCGCCCAACCACAAGCCCAGGCCGTGGCCATCTCCAACCCAACCACTTCAAGCGAGCCAATTGCAAAATTGCCGGAAGGCACAGGGCCACGCACCGCCGATGAACTGGTGGCGGCAGGCTACAAGCGGTACGGCATCGAAAAAGGGGCGTTCATCTTCCGCATCGATGGGGCGGTGAACGGCACGGAACATGTCTTTTTCGACCATTGGGGCTGGCGGGAAGCCAAGTTCACCCGAACCACCACCGAGGTGCAAAACCTTTACGAAGAGACGAACGAGGTGCAGTACCTCGATGGTGGCCGACGCTACGTTTATTCGCCAAAGACCAAAAAGGCGCAATATTTCGACAGCGACCAAGTGGAGGCGATGGCAGCCAGGTACAAGACCAAGGACATGGTGCTGGTGGGCAATGAAATGCTGAAGAACATGGGCATGGTGCCCGCTGGCAAGGCCAAGGTCGGCGAAATTGAATGCGATGTTTGGGCCAAATCCAGCCCTAAAATTCGCCTCTATATGTGGCAGGGCCTGACGATGGCCGAGGAATCCTACGTGGACAATATGCCCATAGGCCGCCGCTGCATCCTGACCGATTTGGAAAAAGACCCACCATTGGACAAGCTGCTATTGCCCAAAGATGCCATTTTGGAAAAGCTTTAATCGCAAAGGGAAACACTTACAATGGTTTGTGAAGGTTTCAAGTTTCAGGTACATCCCTGAAACCTGAAACTTGAAACCTCACGAACCATTGACCTACCGCACCGGCGAATAATCCGTCGGCCACATATAAATGGACTCAATGGAGCTTGTGAGCGAACCGCCTCCTTTCACCTCCGATGCCTTGCGCACGGCAATCCATTCTGGGTCGTTGCGGAACAGATCGAAGGAGGCCTTGGCTGCTTCTGGCGAGGCGTGCGTCAGGAAATAGTAGAGCGTATTGTCGGCACCTTGCTCGGCATCGGTGGGCGTCCAGTAGATTTTGTTGACCATGCCATAGCGGGCAAAACGATGCACCGTGAACGACCGAAAGCGGTCAAGCAGGTAGCCGAGGTTGTTTGGTGTGCAATGGTATATACGCATTTCCCACATGCCGCTATTTAGGTTGGCGGTGAAATTATTGGAGGAGAAGTCGGTGGTTTCAAGGAAAATGCTCTCTGCTTTTGCGACGATGCCACCAGCGGCCTCGCTCTCCTTCCACACCCGCTGCCAAGTCGTATCGGCCCCGAAGGCTTCCCAAGACGCTTCCCTCGCCGCCCGGTCGGGGTACGAAAGCACGAAGTAGAGCTTCTCATCCGTGTTGTCCAAGGGCGTCCAATAGCCGACATTGGTCATGCCGTGTTTCTCGAACAACTTGGTGGTATGGTTGCGGAAGCGGCGGTTGAGGTCGTTGAGCTTGCCCTTGTTGCAGTGGTAAATGCGGAGTTCGTAGCAGCGGTTGTCCGCTTTCATTATGGGAGCGGTTTGGCCCGCCAAATGATTGGTGAGAAACAGGGCGAAAAATAACGTCAGGTAAGTGATGCTGGATTTCATGTTTTGCTTTTTGGCAAATGTAATGGGATTTAGGAATGGCGAATAAGAGAAATCGTTTTTTGTTTTTTGACGCTGATGGACGCTGATTTTTATGATTTATAATGATTCAGGGCGTGTCTAAAACATAAATAATCATAACGTGAGTTATGGCATTTCGATTTGCTTTGATGGGATAAATACGCATGGTTTTTCATCGTAGTAGGAATACGCTATCACTCCGCCGATGATGTGCGCCATTGCGTTGATTGGGCTGCGGTGTCGAGTATGGTCAACAT
>JANPLH010000267.1:0-1898 GCA_031426435.1 Saprospiraceae bacterium
GTGGACGTGCTGCCGCTGCTGCAAATCGGGGATCAGGCGGTGATGAGTTTTGCGGAGCTGCAAAAGGATTTCGAGGATAATGCGGAGGGCAGCTTTGCGGAGTTTCTGGAGTCAGTGGAGTTGGCGGCGCTGCGGGAGCACGGGTTGATTGTTCTTTAATCTTTGGCCAATGAAAACGACATTGAATGATACTTTTGCGCTCCCTAATCGCCAATCACAAGTTACCAGTCATTGCCTATGTCCCGCTCCCCCGCCCTTGGCTTCATTTTCATTACCCTGCTGTTGGATGTCATCGGCTTCGGGCTGATAATCCCCGTGCTGCCCAACCTGCTGGAGGAAATGACCGGGGGCGACCTCTCCACTGCAGCCCGATGGGGCGGGGTGCTCATGCTAACCTACTCGGCCATGCAGTTTCTGTTCTCGCCCATCGTGGGTGGGCTGAGCGATAAGTACGGCAGGCGGCCCGTCATATTAGCCTCCCTGTTTGCTTTCGGCATTGATTTCATTATTTCTGGGCTTGCGCCGAACATCTGGTGGTTCTTCTTGGGTCGGGTACTGGCGGGCATCACCGGGGCCTCGTTCTCCTCTTGTTCGGCCTATATCGCCGACGTAAGCCCACCAGAAAAACGGGCACAAAACTTCGGCCTCATTGGAGCGGCATTCGGTATGGGCTTCATCATCGGGCCGCTGATTGGTGGGGTGGTTTCTGCGCATTTTGGATTGCGGGCACCCTTCTTTGTGGCAGCAGCGTTGGCGCTGCTCAACTGGCTCTATGGCTATTTCATCCTGCCCGAATCATTGGCTCCCGAAAACCGCCGCCCATTTGACTGGCGGCGGGCCAACCCGCTCGGTTCGCTGCTCAACCTGCGCCGCTACCCCGTGGTGCTGAGCTTGGCCGGGGCGCTCATGGCCATCTACATTGCCGGGCACGCCAACCAGAGTACCTGGACGTATATCACCATCAAAAAATTCAACTGGGACACTGCCATGGTGGGCTATTCACTCGCCTTCGTCGGCCTGATGACGGGTATTGTGCAAGGCGGCCTCACGAGGGTGGTCATACCCCGCTTTGGGGCAAAACGATCGCTGTATTTCGGGTTGTCCGTGTATGCCATCAGCTTTGTGCTGTTCGCTTTTGCCACTGAGGGCTGGATGATGTTTGCCTTCATGGTGCCTTTTTCGTTGGGCGGCTTTGCGGGGCCAGCATTGCAGGGCATCATTTCCAACCAGGTGCCCGCTAACGAACAGGGAGAGCTGCAAGGCTACCTTACCAGCCTCATCGCCATAACCTCCATCATCGGGCCAGTACTGATGACCGGATTGTTCTCGTATTTCACCATGAAAAATGCCCCAGTTCAGTTCACAGGTGCACCGTTCCTGATGGGTGCGGTGCTTTGTTTGGTGAGCCTGCTGCTGGCGTTACGAACGCTGCGGAAATATGGGAAGCGGGGAGAGGTTTAGGCATTAGACTCCTTGCCCCACTCGCTCGGCGCCACGTTAGTCACCTTGCGGAATGCTCGGTTGAAGGTGGATTTCGAGTTGAAGCCACACTCCAACCCAATGCCGAGGAGGGAGAGGTGACTCACTGAGGGGTCTTTCAAAAGTTTTTTCACCGCCTCCACCCGGTACTCGTTCACGAAGTCGTTGAAGTTTTTGCCAAAGGCCCGGTTCACCGCTGCAGATAGCACGGAGGCGTTGGTCTGCAAGCGGCGGGCGAGGTCGCTGAGGGTCAGTTCGGGTTCGAGGTAGAGGCGTTCGTCGGTCATCAGTCGCTCGATTTGGGCTTTCCATTGAATGACTTCTTCCTCAGCCAGTTTTTCTGCTTGTCCCTTTGGGGCCTTACCAATAGGGGCATGCGGCAAAATAGGCGCTTCCATCACCGATTCCACTGCTGGGCT
>JANPLH010000268.1:0-8275 GCA_031426435.1 Saprospiraceae bacterium
CGATGGCAATGTTTACGTGGGAGACGGCTATAATTATGTCGTTCGTAAAATAAGCGAGAACGGCATGGTTGAGTCTTTTGCAGGTACCGCACAAACGCAGGGCAGCCAAGATGGCTTCAAAAGTGCAGCCTCTTTTAAGGGTATTACAAGCATTGCCTGGTCACAAAAAACTGGAAGCCTATTTGCCTGCGATGCCTATAACCACCTCATCCGTGAAATAAGCCTTGATGGGGCACCGCCAGTTACCCTTTCGCTGCTCAATATCAATGGCGAAATGGATGTATGCGAGGGCGAACCCTTCTCATTATCCGCAGTACCTGCCGACTTTGACAATTACCGCTTTTATTTGGATGGGGCAATGGTGCAGGACAATGAGGGCAGCGAATTTACCACCACCCAGCTAACACCCGGGCCTCATACAATTTTGGCGGAAACAACATTCAATGGGCAAGTCCTTACCTCGAATCCAATTGAAATAACCATATTGCCAACACCAAAGCCAAGCATTTCAGCCGTTGGCCCATTGAGCTTCTATGAAGGCGACTCGGTCATCTTATTTGCCACGGGCATGGGCGATTTTCTTTGGTCAAACGCCGAAGCCACGCAATCCATCACTGTCAGAGAATCAGGTAGTTATTTCGTGGAAACAACGGTGAACGGCTGTACGGGCATCTCTTCGCCCGTGCTTGTGGAGGTCATCCCCTTGCCCGATGTCCTTACTGTATTGGTGCAAGGCAACAACCGGCTTTGCCCCTATGGAAAGGTTGAGTTGACCGCTTCGGTTGCTGCCGGAAACCAATGGTTCCGGGATGGCTGGCCCATCACCGGACAAAATGGCCAGGCCCTCGAAGTCACAGAAGCTGGCCTATACATGGTTCAGGCCACCGACCCCAATACGGGCATCACGGCACTGTCCAACGAGGTCGAAATATTGGCCCCGCAAATACCTGCTTTTGATTTTGATGCTTCGCCAAAACAAGCGGTACCGGGGCAACCCGTCGCTTTCACAAGCACAGGCAATGACCAGCCCGCTTCCTTTGAATGGGAATTCGGTGACCCTACTTCTGGCGCTCAAAACGGCTCTCAAGTGCCCAATCCCACGCATGTTTATTCCAGCGAAGGAAATTATTCCATACAGCTCATTGCCAAAGATGTGAACGGCTGCGAACACAAGTTACTAAAGCCGGATTTGGTGGAGGTAACCCAGTCTAAAAGCGTTTTCCTCCCCAATGCATTTACGCCCAACGGCGATGGCGAGAACGACATCTTGCGGGTCAGGGGTTTGGTGAACGGGCCGTTTTTCATGGCCGTTTACAACCAATGGGGGGAGTTGCTTTTCCAGAGCCAAAACCCCACCACAGGTTGGGATGGCAACCGGAACGGCCTGCCCGTGCAGCCCGGCACTTATGTCTATTTGCTGCAAATTGTGGCCGATGGAAAAGAGCACGATATAGCCGGTAAGGTGACGCTGCTGCGATGAATTATTGGTGATTGGTGATTGGTTCGCAAGATATTAACAATGAATGAGTTGCACCGAACCAATCACCAATCACCAATCACTATTAACCGGATAAACCACGTTTGATTTAACCGATAATGAACAAATTATACGCTATATATTTCACCTTATTGCTTGCAGCTACCGCTGCAAATGGGCAGGATATCCACCTGTCCAACTACCAGCCAGCGGGCATGCTGTTCAACCCGGCGCTGACGGCTGCGGGCAATTACAACTACCAGGTAGGGGTGCAATACCGAAGCCAGTGGGCCAGTATCCTGAAGGGGTACACCACGATGGGCACCACCGCTGAAGCCAAGTATAAGCAAATGGGATTTGGCTTCCAGTTGCACCAGAACCATGCAGGCCCCGCCAGCTTGAAAACAACGGGCATGATGTTCACAGCGGTGTACCACAAGCCCATGGCGCAAGATGGTTCCCTATCGCTGGGGGTTGGTGTGGGTAAAATGCAAAAACGGATAAACCCCGCCCTGCTCACTTTTGACAACCAATACTCGGAAGGTATCGGCTTCGATTCCGCACTGCCCAGCCAGGAGACTTTTGAGCGCACCAAGGCTTCCTTTACCGATTTGTCCACCGGGCTGTTATGGCAAGGCTATTGGGGTAATACCAAGAACCTGAAAAGCAGTTTCGGCCTGTCGCTATCGCATATTCACTTACCGAATGAGGGCTTTTTTGGTGAAAAATCTGACCTGCCCACCAAGACCGTGGTGCATGGAAGCTTGGACATGAAAGTGGATAACCAGTTCGTCCTCACGCCGCATTTTATCCTGCAAAAACAGGGCACGCACCGGGCGTTTTTGGGGGGCGTGAAAATCAATGGCAGCTTTGACAAAAACGCCGACTTCAACGCTGGCATGGCCTATCGCTGGGGCGACGCCGTCATCATTCAAATGGGGCTTGATATCGCCGACAAATCCCTTTGGCTAAGCTACGATGCCAATGTTTCAAAGCTGGACCAAGCTACTGGCGGAAAAGGTGCCTTCGAGCTTGGGCTGTACCTCCGTTTTGGCGAAAGCCAAAAAAAGCAAATGAAGGACACCGACAAAGACGGCACCTACGACAACCGAGACAAATGCCCCAAAGTACCGGGGCCAAAGGAGCGCCAAGGCTGCCCAGATGACGCCGCTGCCGCCTCGCTGGATGCCGACAAGGATGGCATCTCCGATGCCCTTGACGAATGCCCGCTCGAACCAGGCGAACCTCAGTTCAACGGATGCAACGACAAGGACAAGGACGGCATCTACGACCAAATGGACGCCTGCCCCGAAATTTATGGCCATTTTGAGAACAAGGGCTGCCCCATTTGGGACCGGGATACCGACAAGGATGGCGTGACCGACAAGGATGACCAATGCGTGTTCATCAAGGGCTTGCCCGAATTCCACGGCTGCCCAGATACCGACCGGGACGGCGTCTCGGATATTGATGACCATTGCCCATATTTACGGGGCTTAAAGGAGCACAACGGCTGCCCTTCCGATATAACCTCCGCAGAGATGGAACCCTCTGTTGTGGTAGAGTTTATCACCGACGAAGCAACCATCACACAGGACTTCAAAGCGCAATTGGACGCTTTTGCGGAGCAATTAAAAGCCACGCCCGATGTCCGATTATTTATCTCTGGCCATACAGACACCGAGGGCACCGTAGCCTATAATTATGAACTTGGCCTCCGCCGTGCAAAGGCCGTGCGGGATTATTTGCGCAAGCAGGGCGTGCCGCTGGAGCACATTGAAATGATGTCCTACGGCGAGGCCATGCCCAAGCGCACCAACGGCTCCCACGAAGGCCGTGCCGAGAACCGCAGGACGGAGGTGGCGGTGATGGAGTAGTTTTTTCATTGCGAAGCAAGGGTCAAAAGGCCCCCATTGGCACGTTCCCAAAATGGGAAACCATTCCATAAACAAGAGGCAAGTAGTTTTTGAGTAAATTCTAACCATTTGAATTTCAATGAATTAAGACCGTTTTTTGACTGGCACGTTGATGGCTAAAAAAGGGCAAGTGATAATGTAAAACATCCAACCATGGTACGGCAACTGACATACCTGCTCCTGCTTGCGGCATTGCTGGCATCGTGTACGCCCCCGCAACAGCTCTTCCAAAGTTCGGGGCCTGCTACCGACTACCGCAATGTTTTGAAACAGTACTTCCAGCCCAGGGAAGCCTCCATCCGACCGGGCGACAAACTCAGCCTCAGCATTTATGGCCACGAAGAATTGAGCATCGGCTCCGTCAACAGCGTCTATAACTCGGACGAGGTGACCGGCAAGTGGCTCGTGGTGGACAACGACGGCGAGGTGAACCTCCCACAGGTGGGCAGGGTGAAAGTGGCGGGGTACGACATCAAGGAAGTCAATTATCTTTTGGAGGAGAAATACCGGACCCTGCTAAAAGACCCCGTCATCAATGCAAGGGTGGTCAACCATTTCGTGACAGTGTTGGGCGAGGTGAACAAGCCTGGCCGCTACCCGCTCGACAACGAGCAAATGTCGCTTGTGGAAATCATCGGCTCGGCATCGGGCCTCTCGCCTTATGCCAAGGGGCATGAGGTAAAGGTCATCCGGCAAGTGCAACAGAAACCCATCGAACTTGTGGTTGACCTCACCGACCTCGCCACTTTCGTTGAGTTCAACGTGCAGTTGCAGCCCGATGATGTGGTGTACATTGGGCCTAATGAAAAGAAAGGTGCAGACGAAAAACTGCGCCGGGGCACGGTCATCGCAAGTATCATCGGTGGGTTTGCCTTGGCGCTTTCGCTGTTTTTGCGATAGCCCATTTTGGCCGCCTAATTTATTGGGCTGGCCGATATGCTGCACGGCCAGCCCAATAAATTGGGCGGTCACAAGACTTAGGGCGGCCACAAAACGACACTTCGACAACACGCCAATTGAACACCGCTTATTTATTGAGCCATGAATTTCAAAAAAGAGTACAACCTGCTTATTGCCCCTTTGGTAAAGTCGTCGCCGGTCATTATCGGACTGATGCTCCTGGCCTTGCTGGGCATGCGGCGCTCCATCAACTACATGACCCCGGAGTACCGGGCCGAGGGCGCCATCAAAATCAATAACCTAAACTACAGCCAGACGACGTTTGGGCTTTTTGGCCAGGAGGAAAATGCCGTGCCCAAGCAGAACGAAAACTTCCTGACGGAGGTGGAGGTGTTCCAGTCGAAGGACTTGGTGAAAAAGACGTTGGAGAAGCTTAATTGGCAGCTTTCGGTCTATCGGGTGGGCAATCTGAGGTTGGCGGAAATGCAGGAAGAAAGTCCTTTTGCAGTTGATTATCAAGATGTTGCGCCAGCTGAATACGACAAGTTGCGCTATTTTGACTACCTCGGCGACGACCTTATCCGCTTGCGCAAGGAAGGCGAGGCCGACTCTATTGGCATTCAATTTACCTTGGGCGAAACAGTCAGCTTGCCCGGCATGACCTTCTCCGTCCGCAAGCGGGAGGAGGTGCTGGCCATGAAGCCCAACTGCCTGAACAAGGGCGACCGTTTTGCCTTCAAGCTGAACAGCATAGAGGCGATTGCCAATGATTGCGCCAGCAGCAAGCTCTTCGTGAAACCCGTCGAAAAGGACATTTCCATCATCAAAATCTATTTCAACCACGAGCTGCCAGAGAAGTCGCAAGCCTTCGTCAACGAGTTGATGAACACTTACATCAACGAAGGGCAGCAGAGCAAAGAAATGCAGGCCGACTCGACACTGGCCTATTTGGACGGCCAGATAGCGGACGTGACCGCCAAGCTGAGGGGTGCCGAGGCACAATTGGCGGGATTCCGCTCCAGCAACAAGGTCATCAATCTCGACATGGAGACGGATGCCACGCTCAAAGAACTGACCCAACTCGACCTGCGCCGCATTGACCTTGATATGAAGTTCGCTGAGATGGAACGCTTGCAGACGCCGCTTTTCACGGGCAGAAGGCTTGACGAATTCTCCCCGAACTTTGAGGCATTGCAAGACCCCATTTTCAGGGACAGCTATATCAAGGCGCAGGGCTATGAGGCGCAGCGCAAAGACCTGCTCCAAAAATACACTCCCAACAACCCGACCGTAGCCAACCTCGACGAAAAAATAAAGGAATCGAGGACCTTCCTCAACGAGACGCTCATTTCAACGATGAACAATATCCGGGCACGGCAGGACGAGGTGGACCAAAACCTCAACATGCTGTCCGCCCAAATCAAGCGCTACCCTGAAAAGGAGCGCACCTTCGTGGTGCTGGAGCGGGAGGTTGCCCTCAATGAGAGCATGTACAACCACCTCATGCGCAAGCGCACGGAGTTGGCCATTGGCAAAAACTCCGACCTGTACCCGCACAAAATCATCGAACATGCAGAGCGGCCAAAGCAGGTCATTTCGCCCAATAAATCGCTGCTTTATGGGCTTGCCGTCTTGTTCGCCTTGTTGGTCGGCATGACCTTCGCTTACCTGCGCAGCTTTTTCAAGGACAAGGTACAGGGCAAGGACGACCTCGAAAACCTGCCCGTACCAATGCTCGGCAACGTCTATACCCGCTCAAAAAAATTGCCACAGGACAGCTTTGGACTCGTATCCGGCTTGGTTGCATCGCTGGACAAGCTGCCCGAAAATTGCCTGAAGTACCAAGGAAAGCTGCTCGTGACCACCTCCATGCTTCCCGGTGAGGGCAAGTCGTTCACTGCCACCGAATTGGCCAGGGCTTATGCTGCCGTTGGCAAACGGGTGCTGGTGGTGGACATGGACGTGCGCAAGCCAACGCTCCACCTCAACTTCAAGGTGCAGAACGTGATGGGCTATTGCGATGTGCTGGAGGGCCGGGTGTATGCGCTCAATGCCATCCAAAATACGGCAGAGAACAACCTTTTCATTCTGACAGCGGGTCGCTTGCAGACACACAATTATGCACTGTTGTTCAACCGCCGCTCCCTCGATTTCATCTACGACTTCCGCTGGCACTTCGACATCGTCATCGTGGACACACCGCCGCTTGGCGTCTTTGAGGACAGCTTGCCCATCATGTCGGAAAGCACGGCGAACCTGTTCATCATTCGGGCAGGGTTTACCAAAATACGCATGTTGAGCCGCATCGCCAACCTGACTTCTGACTTCCATGTGCCCAACCTCTACGTCGTGCTGAATGGCCAAGCCGTCAGCTCGAAAGTGCCGGGGTATAAGCGGTATATGAAGCAGTATTATGGGGCAGGGGTTTGATTATAATGCTGGCCGTTAGCTTTTGGCCATTGGCTTTTGGCCAAAAGCCAATAGCTAAAGGCCAATTGCCAATTGCAAATGGACAAAACCTAGCGCTCCAAAGTATAAAATAGAAATTGGAAATTGGAAATTGGGAAATAGCCCGTAGCCAATTTCCAATTTCCTCAATTTCCAATTTCCATCAAAACACTCATCACATCTCCAAAAGCCCTAGCGTTGCTAGGCCAGGCCGTGGCATCGGGCGGGAACTTTGTATTGGGGGTGCTGCTGGCCCGCTGGCTGGGCATGGAAGCATTTGGCCAATACAGCTTGTTGTGGATGGGGTTGCTCTTCCTGCTCAGTTTGCACCAGGCCTATTTCACGCAGCCGCTGATGGTTTTGTTAGCGGGCAAGGAGGGAACCGAGCGGTCGCAATACCTGCAATCATTGTTTGGCTTGCAGGTTTTGGCATTGGCCTTATTGCCAATTTTGGCGGCATCCATATATGCGCTTTTCAATTTAATGAGTATAGAATATGATTGGTTGATTTACTTGCCAATAACCAGTTTGTTAACTGCTTTTTATTTATTTCAAGATTTTTTAAAAAAATATTGCTTCGCAACAAAACAGCCAAAACTGCCACTTATCTTGGACATTCTAGTGTTTTTATTGATTCTATCATCTGTTGCGTTGCTTAATAATTACAATAGCTTAAATCTTTTAAATGCCCTGATATGCATTGCCATCGCTTACGGGATAAGCTGTGGAATAGGAATTAAAATAATGGACAAAACCATTATTAAATCCTCTAAAATTCCCCATCTCGTACACACCGCAAAAGAACATTATCACTATTCATTTTGGCTGTTGGGCACCTCGTTGGTGCAGTGGTTTTCTGGCAACTACTTCCTCGTGGCCGCTGCGGGCACGCTGGGAGCCGTGGCAGTTGGAGCATTGCGCATGGCGCAGAACATGGTTGGACTGTGCCACGTACTCTTCCTTGCCATGGAAAACATCGTGCCCGCCGAGGCTGCCCGACAGTTCTTTACCGGAGGTGAAAAAGCCATGTTCGCTTACCTGCGGCGGGTAGGGCTACTGGGCGGCATCCCGGTTGGATTACTGCTGGGCGGCCTGATGTTGGCTGCCCCTTGGCTCATTGGCTGGCTCTATGGTGCTGAATACCAGGCGTTTGCCTACCTCGTGGGTGCTTATGCGGTGGTATATGCACTTGGGTACATCGCCACTTTACAGCGCTTTGCCTTGCGCTCTATGCAGTTTACTTCGCCCATTTTCATCGCTTACGCCATGAGCGCCATCGCCAGTGTTTTGGTGGCACATCCGGTCGTAAAGCATTGGGGAATCGGTGGGGTGGTGGCTGGCCTGATAGGTGCCCAAATGCTCATGCTGCTGGTGTACGGCTTTTTTATTTGGAAAAAGCACCAAACCGCCTCACCCTTCTCACCTTCTCACCCGCTCACCCGCTAAAAAAATGAAAATCATCCACGCAGTACTTGGGAAGGCCAACCCAAACCGAATGAACGGGGTGAACAAAGTAGCCTACCAATTGGCCAAG
>JANPLH010000269.1:0-2704 GCA_031426435.1 Saprospiraceae bacterium
GACATTCGTGCAAACATGATTTTGACCGCAGCCCTCGTAGAGGGTGCAGCGCTCATCGCCATCGTGGTTGCATTCCTTGTTGCTTAAATTTACAGCGACCTGTAAAAAAAGAGGCAGCCTACGGCGACGGTTGGTCGCTGGGGCTGCCAATTTTTCTTCGCTCTTGGCATTTTGCTTTTGGCTGTTAGCCATGCAATGCCAACAGCTAAAAGCCAACAACCAACAGCAAGCTAACAACAAATCGTTAT
The DNA here is from genome assembly GCA_031426435.1 of Saprospiraceae bacterium. Taxonomy (GTDB): domain Bacteria; phylum Bacteroidota; class Bacteroidia; order Chitinophagales; family Saprospiraceae; genus UBA6168. The sequence goes on from JANPLH010000269.1 coordinate 249, forward strand.
GATTTTTCTAATAGATTTTACACCTATCAAGCCGGATTTCGGCCTCATTTTTTGGACCACCATCATCTTCCTCATCTTCTGGTTGATGATAGGCAAGTTCGCCTTCCGCCCAATCGCCGAAGCCTTGAAAAAGCGGGAAGCCGACATCCAAGGCTCATTGGACGAAGCAAAGCGGGTGCGTCAGGAAATGCAAAACCTGAAATCTGAAAACGAGGCACTCCTCGTGCAGGCCCGTGAGGAGCGTGCGCAGATATTGAAGGAAGCCAAGGACGCTGGCCACAGAATCGTGGATGAAGCCAAGGTGAAAGCCAAGGAAGAGGCACAAAAAATCGTGGCCTCTGCCAAGGAGCAAATCGAACACCAGAAAATGGCTGCCATCACCGACTTGAAAAACCAAGTGGGCGCCATCTCCCTCGAAATTGCCGAGAAGGTCATCCGCAAGGAGCTCCGTGGCAATACCGAGCAGGAGGCTTTCGTGAACGCTTTGGTGAAAGATATAAAGCTCAATTAAAAATGATGAATGATGAATGATGAATGATGAAAGCCTCGTGGGCATTCATCATTCATCATTCCACCATTCATCATTCATCATTAGAAAAAGATGAGTGTCCAAAGAATAGCATCGAGGTACGCCAAGTCGCTGATTGACCTTGCCAAGGAGCAGGGCAAGCTCGAAAGGGTATTGGAGGACGTGCAGTCCTTCCAGCAAGTGGCCAAGAACCGTGACTTTTTGCTGATGCTGAAAAGCCCGGTGGTAAAGGCCGATACCAAAGAGCGGGTGTTCAACCAGCTTTTTGCAGGCAAGTACGACGAAATGACAATGGCGTTCCTGCGCATTTTGCTCCGCAAAGGCCGGGAAGCGCAGTTGGCCGAAATAGCCACAGAGTATATTTTGCAGTACAAGGTCATCAAGCACATCTCCACGGTGAAATTGGTCACGGCAGTGCCCCTGAGCGAGGAGGCCGTCAAGGCCATCCACGCCAAGCTGTTGGCCAGTAAGGCCACCGATACCAACGTGGAGCTTGTCACCGAGGTGGACCCCGAACTTATCGGCGGCTTCGTCATTTTGTTTGAAGACAGGCTCTACGACGCCAGCGTGGTACACAAGCTCGGCCTGATGAAAAAGAACTTCAAAGACAACCTTTATATCTCCCAAATAATGGCTTAAAATAAGGATTGAAGGATTGAAGGATTGAAGGATTGAAGGGTTTAAGACGCCCTGACCTTCAACCCTTCAATCCTTTAATCCTTCAATCCTTCAAAAAAATGATTGACGTAAAACCTGACGAAATATCGGCGATACTCAAGCAGCAATTGAGCGGCTTCAGCTCCGCCACCGAATTGGAAGAAGTAGGTACCGTGCTTCAAGTAGGTGACGGGATCGCCCGTGTCTATGGCCTCAACAAGGCACAAGCTGGCGAACTCGTTGAGTTTGAAACCGGCGTTCAGGCCGTGGTGCTCAACCTCGAAGAAGACAACGTGGGCGTGGTGCTCATGGGGTCTAGCGACAGCATCCGGGAAGGCTCCACCGTGCGCCGCACGGGTCGCATCGCCTCCATCGAGGTGGGCGAGGAGTTCGTGGGCCGGGTCGTAAACCCGCTTGGCCAGCCTATTGACGGCAGGGGCCCCATTGGTGGCACGAAGTACGAAATGCCACTGGAGCGCAAGGCCCCCGGCGTTATCTACCGCCAGCCGGTGAACGAGCCGCTGCAAACAGGCATCAAGGCCATTGACTCGATGATTCCGATTGGCCGTGGCCAGCGGGAACTCATCATTGGCGACCGCCAAACAGGCAAGACGGCCATCGCCATTGACACCATCATCAACCAAAAAGAATTCTACGACCGGGGCGAACCTGTGTTCTGCATCTATGTTGCCTCCGGCCAAAAGTCTTCGACGGTGGCCAACGTGGCCAAGACGCTTTCGGACGCTGGCGCAATGGCCTACACGGTCATCGTTTCCGCTTCCGCTTCCGACCCGGCACCACTGATTTTCTACGCCCCCTACGCAGGTGCTTGCATTGGTGAGTACTTCCGTGACACGGGCCGCCCGGCGCTCATCATCTACGATGACCTTTCCAAGCAGGCCGTGGCCTACCGGGAAGTATCGCTGTTGCTGCGCCGCCCACCGGGACGTGAGGCATACCCCGGCGACATCTTCTACCTGCACAGCCGCCTCCTGGAGCGTGCCGCCAAGGTCATCAACGACGACGGCATTGCGCAGAGCATGAACGACCTCCCGCCGAGCCTCAAGGCAGCGGGCATCGTGAAGGGCGGTGGTTCTTTGACGGCGCTGCCCATCATCGAAACGCAGGCAGGTGACGTATCGGCCTATATCCCGACCAACGTAATCTCTATCACCGACGGACAGATATTCCTCGAAACCAACCTGTTCAACGCAGGTATCCGCCCCGCCATCAACGTGGGTATCTCGGTAAGCCGGGTGGGTGGCAACGC
>JANPLH010000270.1:0-5308 GCA_031426435.1 Saprospiraceae bacterium
CAGGTCGAAGCCAGTGGCGGTGCGCTGCGGCGTGCCAAAAACCGCCGTGCTGACCAAGGCTTGAGTCTCTATGAGCATTGGCCGCATCCCCTCCATTGTGGCGGCGACGCTGCTGCCGCTTAGTTCCTCGTCCGTTTGCGACAGCAACAACTCGGAAGGGTTGGAAACTTCCCGGAGGCCACTTTCCTGCATTTCATAAATGCCAAGTTCGTCGGTGGAGCCGAAGCGGTTTTTCAAGGTGCGCAGGATGCGGTAGGTATAGTTGCGGTCGCCCTCGAATTGGAGCACCACGTCCACGATATGCTCCAAAAGCTTTGGCCCGGCGATGGAACCGTCCTTGGTGATATGGCCGATGAGGAAAACGGGGATGTTCGTCTCCTTTGCGAAGCGCTGTAAATCACCTGCACACTCCCGCACCTGCGAAACGCTGCCCGGCGTGGAGTCAATATGCGGCGAACTGAGCGTCTGAATGGAGTCAATGATGACAAGGTCGGGTGCCAGTGCCTGCGCATGGCTGAGGATTTTGGAGGTGTTCGTTTCCGTCAGCAAATAACAATCAGACACTTGCCCTCCAAGGCGGTCGGCCCGCATCTTGATTTGCTCCTCGCTTTCCTCGCCGCTCACGTAGAGGATTTTGGCCTTGATGCGCAGTGCCAATTGCAGCATCAGCGTTGATTTTCCGATGCCCGGTTGGCCTCCAATCAGTATCAATGAACCACTAACGATGCCGCCGCCGAGCACCCGGTTTAGTTCAGCATCTGTGGTCTGCCTTCGGTGGGTGTCTCCCGTTTTCACATCAGGCAGTGCGACGGGCTGTGGGTCTCGGGTGCTGCCGCCAGAGTTTTTCCAGGCTCGGCTGCGCTCCTCTGGGGCAGTTTCTTTCTGCACCACTTCTTCAACGATGGTGTTCCATTCACCACAGCTGGAGCAGCGCCCCATCCATTTTGGCGAGGTCACGCCGCAACTGGAGCAGACAAAGATTTTTTTAACCTTATTCAAGTTCTTTTGTTTTAGTGGCGAAAATCCAATTTAAAACTGGTTGGTGTACCAAAATCAACGGTTTGCATGTCGAATTTTGCCTTTATCCTTATCAGATGGATGTTATTTGGGATTTTGAAAATATCTTTACACGGGGTACTTTTCTTGGATTTTTTAGTTTAGAAAAAAAATCAGCATAAAATCTCAAAAAAATGTGACCTAGTTTCCGGCCTGCGTCACAAATCCGAAAATCGCAGAAATAAATGTTCTTTCAATTCAAAAAGCATAACAAAGGCCACTGCCTTTCAAGATATATGTAGATTGTTTTCATTTGGTTTTTTGGGGTTATACAGGGTGCAACTTTGTTGCGCCCTGTTATTTTTTGTGCCAATCTCACCTACTGTTGATTCTTCTCAAATCCCTTGATTATCTCTTCCGGTGACTTGCCCAAATTGTTCAACAAAAACTGCGCATCGTCCGCAAACTCGTCATTGGGGTATTGCTGCAAGAAAGCCTCGTAAGCTGTTTTTGCCTCCTCCATACGTTTCAAGTCATTGTCGAGCGTAAATGCTTTCATGAACAAAGCAGCCCCAGCCTCCCGGCTATTAGGGTGATTTTTCTCAATCTTCGCAAAAATTTCCAGTGCCTTGTCGTATTGTTGTAGCAACCTGGCAGTTTCGCCAGCCTTGGCGAGGTACTTGGCGGAAGTGCTGTCTTCTGGGAAGGCATCGGCGTAGCGCATCAAAGCATTTTGGAGGGAATCCAATTTTTCCGGTGAGGGTTGTTGTTCAGCGGCGATTTCCTTTTGAAGGGTTTTGATGGATTCGGTCATTTCTTCCTTTTTAGGGCCGTTTTGACAAGCTGCGAGGCATAAAAGGGAGAGGAACAGGATGGTCGTATTTTTCATAACTTTCCGTTTTTGATTTGCTAATGAAGGTTTTAGCGGCGAAGATAATCCGTTGAAAAGCATGACCTTTACATTTTACAGCATGTTTATTTTAATGCCATGTATTTAGAAATACATCCAACCAACCCAGACATCAGAAAAATCAAGCTGGCAGCCGACATCCTGCGGGGTGGTGGTATCGTCATTTACCCAACCGATACCGTTTATGGCCTCGGCTGCGATATTTTGAGTTACGATGCGGTGGAGAAAATCTGCAAAATCAAGCGGCTCGACCCAGACAAGGCCATGCTCACCTTGATTTGCAAGGACATCAGCCAAGTGTCCGAATATGCCTGGCAGATTGATAACGAGGTGTTCAGGATGTTGAAAAAGAACCTCCCCGGCCCGTTTACCTTCATTCTTCGCTCCGGCAATTCAGTGCCCAAGCTCTTCAAGAACAAGAAGCGGACCATAGGAATCCGTATCCCTGACAACAAAATTGCCTTGGCTTTGGTGGAAGAAATGGGGCGGCCCATCCTCAGTACCTCCTTGAAATTAGACTCGGAAGAAGATTTTGACCTCTACCTCACCGACCCACTCGACTTGCGGGAGCAGTATGAAAATATTTCCGACTTGATTATTGATGGTGGAATAGGCGGCAACGAACCTTCAACGCTTGTTGATTGCACAAACGACGGCATCGAAATCATCCGCCAAGGCATTGGTGTATTGGAGGTATGAGGGAAGAGTGTGCGTGTTTACTGCCTCCATACTTCATACCTATCTAACTTCTCCATTGTTTTTGAAGTTGTTCAGGTAGAATTTCATCAAACCAGCCGTGTTTTTGACCTTGAGCTTGTGGATGAGGTTGCGTCGGTGCGTTTCCACGGTACGGGGGCTGATAAATAAGATAGAGGCGATTTCCTTGTTGGTCATTTCTGCTGCGATAAGCTCTATAATTTCCATTTCCCGCTCGGTCAGCGAAGACTTGAAAGTAGGTTCTTTTGATGCGGAGGGGCGCCCAATATGTTCCAGCAAAGCCAGTATTTTCGTCGTTATTTCCTTCGCAAAATAGCTGCTGCCATTGGCAATGGTCTTGATGGCCAGCACCAACTCTTCAATGGGTGCTTCTTTCAGTATGTATCCCTTTGCGCCGGCACGGAGCATGTTAACCACGTATTCCTCCGACTCATCGGAAGATAGGGCGAGGATTTTGGCATCTGGGCAAACGGCGAGGATTTGTCTCGCAGCTTCGATGCCATCCGTGCCGGGCAGGTGGACATCCATCACCAGCACATCGGGTTTTAGCTGACAGGCCAGCCGGAAGGCTTCGTCGCCATCTTTTGCCTCCCCAACCATTTCAAACCCCTTTTCTTTCTGCAACATGTTGGCCACAGCCATCCTAAACATCTGATGGTCGTCGGCCAAAAGGATACGAGTATTGTTCATAGCGATTGCTCTATGTGTTTGTTCAAGTAATCAAAAAAGAATTACAATACATTGAAAACCAATGAATTGGAAATAGTAAACTTCGTAGTGTGAGACAGTTGGATGCAGTCGGGAATCGAAAGTATTTCGTCCGATGCAGAAAGGGGGGGAAGGATTTCAAGAATTGGAGGGAGGTGAAAACGTAGCCTAAAAATTGGAATGGGTAGTTAGAATTGGCTACGCTAAAACAAAATTGAAATCAAATGTAGAAAGAATTCACAAGCTGTGCAAATTGCGCCTAAAATTAATAGCGGTGTTAAATGGTTGATAGTCAATAGCGGACTGGATTCGCAAGACCTATTAACCCCAAAACCTGCGAAATTTGAAAATATGCCCAATAAATTCAAGCAGTTTGGCATCATTGGCTATCCACTTTCGCACAGCTTTTCGCCGGGGTACTTTTCGGCCAAGTTCGAGCGGGAGGGGCTTTTGCATTGCCGTTACGATGCTTACCCATTGGCTTCCATTGATTTGTTGCCCAATCTGATAGCTGAAATGCCAAATTTGTTGGGGCTGAACGTAACGATACCATATAAAACAACGGTAATTCCTTTCCTCAATGAATTGAGCGAGGAGGCGAGCGCCATCGGTGCGGTCAACGTTATCAAAATTGAAAACGGATACTTGATAGGTCATAACTCCGACGTGTTTGGCTTTGAAGTTTCGCTTCGCAATTTTCTGCCAAATCCTTTGCCGAACGGCCTGAAAGCCCTTGTGCTTGGCACAGGTGGGGCGGCCAAAGCCGTGCAGTTTGTTTTGAAAAAAATGGGGATGCCTTACCTGCTGGTCTCACGCATTCAATCCAAAGAAAGTGTTGATTATCAATCAATTGACGATACCATTTTCAAATCACATCAGCTGGTCATAAATACTACGCCGCTCGGCATGTCGCCTAATATTGATGCCAGCCCACCCTTGCCTTACCATTTGGCGACTCCTGACCACCATTTCTACGACCTTGTTTACAACCCTGAAAAAACCAAGTTCCTTGCCCTTGCCGAAACTACAGGCAGCAAAACTTTAAATGGTTTGCCCATGCTATATTTGCAGGCAGAAAGGGCATGGGAGATTTGGGAAATTGGAAATTGAGAAATTTGGAAATTTTAATTTCTGCTCAATTTCCAATTTCTCAATTTCCAATTTCCGATTTCTCAATTTCCATCTTATGACCATCGCCATCGGCTGCGACCACGCAGGTTTTCCATACAAAGACAGTATCATCCGCCAATTGAAAAAACTTGGTCATGAGGTACTTGACTTCGGCACAAACTCCTCGCAATCAGTGGATTACCCTGATTTCGTCCATCCAACGGCAACTGCGGTGGAGACGGGAAAAGCTAACCTTGGTGTCCTGCTTTGCGGAAGCGGCAATGGTGTGGCAATGACCGCCAACAAGCACCAAGGCATTCGTGCAGCAATTGGCTGGAAGGTGGAACTCGCCGCACTTGCCCGGCAGCACAACAACGCCAACGTGCTGGCACTGCCCGTCCGTTTCGTGAGCAAACGATTGGCTTTGGCTATGGTTAAAACGTTTTTGGAAACCCAATTTGAAGGCGGCAGGCACGAGGGTAGGGTAGGGAAGATTGCTTGTTCTTAACGGTGAACTGTAAACGGTGAACTGTGAATTGGCCTAGTTCACCGTTCACCGTTCACCGTTCACTCCAGTCGGTGTTTGTTATTGGAGGCAATATTATCCACTGTCCATTCCAATTTTTTCACAAAAGCAGCCTTGCGTTCGGGGCAGTTTTGCTTGGCGCAAATCAGACAGGAGAAGTCTAAGCAACCATCCGTATGGACGAACATCTCCACACTTTCCCCAAATTTTTCCTTCACCAATTTATCAATCTTGTCCCATATTCAAATAAGAATTAATAAGGACGGAAAAGTATGTGTTAAAAGCCCGTCATTACTCACAGGATACGCTTCTTGTATAGAAAATATTTGGGATTTTTTTGA
>JANPLH010000271.1:0-2217 GCA_031426435.1 Saprospiraceae bacterium
CCTGTACGGAGAAAATAAGTACGAAAAATTCGGCAAAAAACTTTTGCCACCACTTGACAGCGCCGTCCATTCTATCGAATATTGACGCCAGTATCCATTGGGTACTGTCCATAGGTCGTGAGTTTTGGTGTCGCAACGCAAAACTTCACGACCTTTTTTAATTCACCAAATTTCCGGGCTTAAACTGCACGGACTATTGCTGATGAAAGGCTGTCAAGTTCCAGATTTGATAATGCGTTGAATAATGGCTTTATGTCACCTTGCCCGCCTCGGTTGGTTCTACCCCCTTCTTTGGCGAATGCCCTTGTCTCACCGAATACCTTTAGAATGGAAGCTACTTTCGTGCCGCTTGCACCTTTGATTTGGGCACCACCCTCCGCAATATGGGTGTCGAAGTTTAAGTCAAAATTGGTTTTCAAGCTTTCAAGCAAAACAAGCGTAGTAGCAATGGTGCCGATGGCAGGGCCATTGTTCGACTTGACAATTTTGAGCGACTTGTACCATGCTTCAAACGAATTGAGGGCTTCTAACTTTTTCTCCATATTCTATAGATTCTGATATGCTTAGGTCGTTTAATGATTCTAAAACAGGGTTAAGGTAATTGTCAGCTATCCATTTTACCACAGGTACACAAACTGCGTCGCCAAATCCAAAAAGTGCATCGTTGAAACTACCTGAAATTTTGAAGTCTCCTGCCCCCATAAGCCTTGCACACTCAAGGGGAGAAAGGAACCGGATGTTTATTTTCCCTTTACCTACTTGCAACAGAATTTGCCGTGCACTTCCGCCTTTCGGTGTTCTTAGGCAACCCGCAATGCCATCTGACCTTATTTCTGCCATTGAACGCCCGTTCCTAATCCTTCTAAATGCAGTGAAATAGGTAAATTCCGTTTCTTGCTTGGCTTCTTCTATTAGAATTCGATGACGGTCAAAGGTTTGATTGAGCAAGTAGGTGACACGCTCTTCACTCCACCATTCTGAAGCATTGGCCTCCATGTTTTCTATGATGTCTGATAGGCTGTCTTTTCTTTTGGGCAGGCTTGGCAGTGGTCGTATGTTCCAATCAATATCAGGGTTTGAAAAAATAAATTCGGCTAATTTTGAAGGCCGCAATTCGCTTTGGTAAAAGCTAATGGTACTTTCATTCAGCAGGTTGGGGGCGATGTGGTTTTGAACGCCAACCATGAACAATCGAACCCGGCTTTGAGGAACAAACTTCAATGCGTCAATGACGAAGGCGTCCACCGAATAGCCAAGGTCATTCAGCGCTTTCATCGCTTGCGAAAAGTCCTTGCCATTATGAGAAGTCAAAAAACCATCTACATTTTCCAATAAAACCAATGGTGGACGGCGATTTTCCATTTCTTGGAGAATACGAATGAACCCCCAAAAAGCTGAGGATTGTGTACCGGACAACCCTTCTCTTTTTCCAGCCAAGGAAAGGTCGGTACAAGGGAACGAGGCAGTAGCCAAGGTTACGGTCGGAACGCTATCGGCAGAAATTTCATGGATATTTCCAAGGTGAAAGTGGTTTTCGGTGTCTTGGAAATGATGCTTGTAAAGCCGTTCTTTCAGTGGGGCAATATCATTGGCAAACCTAAGCCCCCAACCCGCCTGCTCTAGTCCCATACGCATTAGTCCAATGCCAGCAAAGAACTCAGCATAAGTCTTTGGTAGAAGTTGTTTACTGTTGTTTGGCATGGAAAGTATTGTTTAGCACAAAGGTACATTTTTGCTTTTATTGGGTTAGTGCTTTTACCCAACGCAAGGCTATACAGGTGAAACCTATCAAACTGTTTTCATAAAAACTTTAATCTACCCGCTCTGTTGTTTAGACTAATTCTACATTTGCGGACTTTTTCAAACTATGGCAACTATCAAATTCACCTTCGAGGATAAAACCATCGCTCCTATCACCGTCAACGACGTACCAGTGGACATGTCCATTTTGGAAGTCACGGAGGAGCACGACATCCACCTCAACCACAACTGCGGCGGCGTCTGCGCATGTAGCACTTGCCATCTCTATGTCAACAAAGGCGACGAATTTTTGGAGGAAATCTCCGAAAAGGAGGAAGACTTTGTGGATCGGGCCATCAACCCTCGATTAGAATCGAGGCTTGGCTGCCAGTGCGTCATTCTGGACGAAGACGCTGTCATCGAAGTGGAAATCCCAGACCAGCGGCGCATCATCGGGCACGAGCATTGAGCTGTGAA
>JANPLH010000272.1:0-24027 GCA_031426435.1 Saprospiraceae bacterium
TTCCACTTCAACGGCTCCATGTACGGCGACGACGACCTGACCACAGGCTGTATAAAACCATATCAGTTTTTCCTGATTTTCAATGAGTTAGTGGACGCTGGGGTGCTGTGCCCGCCCCAAATCGCCCTGATGATTGACGCCAGCCACAATACCAAAGACCCGCTGGAAGACCTGCTGCAATCCTTACAAAACATCCTGACCACTTATGCCAAGGCACTGCTCGTGGACAGACCAAAGCTCGAAGCAGCGCAAGAAATCAACGACGTGGTTGCCTGTGAGGAACTGCTGCGGGATGCTTTCGCAATGGATACCCGTGCACTGGTGGCTGAGGCAACGAGGCAGGCGGGTGGTTCGATTGACCCGGTTGGGGCGTTTCGGGATTTGAAGGTAAGGGAAGGGAGGATTGTGGAGAGGGGGAAAAATACTTTGGCAACAGGACTTTGATATGCCTCACATTCTCATCTTCGACATCGGCAAGACCAACAAAAAATGCTTCGTCTTCGACGAGGACTACCAAATTGTTCATGAAAAATCGGACACCCTACTGGATACCGTGGACGAGGACGGCTTCCCGTGCGAGGACATCAAATTGCTGACCGATTGGGCAAATACAGTGAAAGATAAAATCCTGCAAAACCCCAATTTCAATATTAAAGCCATCAATATTTCCGCTTACGGAGCCAGCTTTGTTTATTTAAATAATAATGGTGAAATACTCACACCGCTCTATAATTATTTAAAACCATATCCAGAAAATTTATCGGAATTATTTTATCAAAAATATGGCGAAAAGTCAGTATTGGCGAGAGAAACAGCTTCGCCAGCATTGGGCAATTTGAATTCAGGTTTGCAATTATTTCGCATAAAATACGAGCAGCCTGCCATCTTTAATCAAATCAAATATGCGCTCCATTTACCCCAATATATCCACTATTTAATCAAAGGTGAATATTGCTCCGAAATAACCAGCATCGGCTGCCATACCATGATCTGGGATTTTGAAAAAAACGACTACCATAAATGGGTTAAGGCAGAGCGAATTGACCTAAAATTCCCGGCCCTTTCGATTTCGGAAGCCCCACCGAAATCCGAAATCCGAAATCCGAAATCGAAAGGGCTTCACGACAGTTCGGCTGCGCTCATCCCCTACCTAAAAACCTTCCAATCACCTTTCTTGCTCCTCTCCACTGGCACTTGGAGCATCGCCTTGAACCCCTTCAACCAGCAACCCCTCACCCAATTGGAACTGGAACAAGACTGCCTCTGCTACCTCAGCTATGAGGGCCAGCCCGTGAAAGCCAGCCGCCTTTTTGCTGGGCACGAGCATGGCGAAGCCATTAAACGGCTTGGGCTGGAGGGCGAGCTAATCCGCAGTTTCAAAGACTTGGAAAGGCTGGGTGAGGCGGGCGAAGCCTATTTCCGCTTCCTCACACAACTCGTTGAAAAACAGGCAATTGCCATCAATCTCGTACTCACATCCGATGCCCGCCAAATATTTGTGGATGGCGGTTTCTCCAAGAACGAAATTTTCATGACCTTGCTGGCGGAAGCCTTTCCCGACCGGGAAGTGTTCGCCGCCGAAGTGCCGCAAGCCTCGGCGCTGGGCGCTGCGGTTGCCGTTCACGAAGCATGGAACAGCAAGCCCCTGCCAGCCGGATTGGTTTCCATAAAACGGTATCATCCAAGATGAACATCGAATACAATCCGAAATATCCCGGCATTGACGACCTCCGGGAACTCGCCCAGCGCCGCATCCCCCGCTTTGCTTTTGAGTACCTCGACGGCGGCTGCAACGAGGAGGTGAACCTGCGAAAAAACACCACCGAAATCAGGGAAGTGGAACTGAAGCCCTACTACCTCAGCCCTCACACGGCTTCCGATACGAGCTGCGAGCTGTTTGGACAAAAATACGATGCCCCTTTTGGCGTGGCACCCATTGGTTTGCAGGGCCTCATCTGGCCGAACAGCCCGGAAATATTAGCCAAAGCAGCTGTCGCCCACAACATCCCTTTCATCCTCAGCACGGTCAGCACGGCCAGCATCGAACAAATTGGCAAGGTCACAAGCGGCAAATTCTGGTTCCAACTCTACCACCCACGGGAAAACCGCCTGCGTGACGACCTGCTCGACAGGGCCGAGGGCGCTGGCTGTGAGGTGCTGGCGGCGCTCTGCGATGTGCCCTCCTTCGGCTTCCGCCACAAAGACATCCGCAACGGGCTGGCCATGCCGCCGAGCATGAGCTTGCGCAATATCCTGCAAATCTTGGGACGGCCAACCTGGGCCATCAATACGCTCAAATACGGCAAACCGAGGTTCGAGACGATGTTCCAATATTTTCCCAAAAACCTGAATATCAAGCAGTTGGGAAAAACGATGAACGAAACATTTGCCGGCAGGCTAAACGAAGAAAAACTGAACCCCATCCGTGACCGCTGGAAAGGAAAGCTCGTTTTGAAGGGCGTCGCCAGCGTGGAGGACGCCGAAATGGCCATCCGCCTCGGCCTTGATGGCATCATTTTGAGCAACCACGGCGGTCGGCAATTGGACGCCGGGCAGTCCACCATTGCCTCCCTCCCAGAAATTGCGCAGCACTGCAAGGGCCGCATAAAAGTGATGATGGACAGCGGCATACGCACGGGGCCAGACATTGCACGTACCTTGGCCAGTGGTGCCGATTTTGCCTTCCTCGGGCGCTCGTTCATGTACGGCGTGGCGGCCCTCGGCGAGGAAGGCGGCAACCAGGTTATTTCCTTGCTAAAAATTCAATTGAAGCAAGTCATGGAGCAGGTTTGCTGCGAGCGAGTGGCAGATTTCCCAAAGCATTTGGTGACAATGGTTCACAAGGTTTAAGGTTTCAAGTTTTACGCAGTGCCAGCCAAATTCAAATAGTTTGGAATTCAATCGAAAGGTCGTTTTGCCGCAAAAAGCTTTTCAAAATTGGTCATGGCAGCGGCTTCCCTGAAACTTGAAACTTTAAACCTGAAACCTATTGGGCCATTTGATGAAGCAATAAAACAAAATGACCAACACAAAACCCGTCTTCCAACTCAACGACCCAAAGGTCATCAAGGGCTGGGCCATGTTCGATTGGGCCAATTCGGCCTACTCGCTCACCATCGCAGTGGCCATTTTCCCCGCATTTTTCGAGGCCGTCACGGCACGGGAAATTGCCCCGTGGGGCATCGCCATGTACAATACCACGCTGTTTTCGCTGATAGTGGCAGTAGCGTACCTGCTCATCGCCGTCATTTCGCCCATACTCTCCGGCATCGCCGATAGCAGTGGGCGGCGTATGTTTTTCATGCGTTTTTTCACCACGGTCGGTTCGCTGGCGTGTATGTCGCTTTTCTTTTTCGATGGCGAAAACCTGCAATCCGGCCCAATGCTCTCGCTGGGCATTTTCGGGTTCCTGATTGCCACGGCGGGCTTCGGCGGCTCCATCGTATTTTACAACTCCTACCTGCCCGACATCGTTACGGAGGAACATTACAACCGGGTGAGCGCCCGTGGCTTTATGATGGGCTATTTCGGCAGCGTTATCTTGTTGGTTATCAACCTGATAGTCATCACGTTCCCACAATGGTTCGGGCTGGAAGGGCAAGGCACTTTGGCCGTGAGGCTCTCCTTCCTTATGGTCGGGCTTTGGTGGATGGGCTTTGCCCAATATGCCTTCAAGCGCCTGCCACCCGATGGCAACATGCCGCTAACCTGGAAGGCCATTCGGGAGGAGGGCTATGAGGAGTTTGTCGGGGTTTGGCGCACCGCCAAGCAGTTGCCGAACCTCAAGCGCTTCCTGCTTTCGTTCTTTTTTTACAGTGCTGGGGTGCAAACCGTGCTTGCACTGGCCTCGCTTTTCGCTGGTTTGGAGATGAAAATGGCGTCCAATGAACTCATCTTGGTTATTCTACTGCTGCAAGTATTAGCGCTGGTGGGGGCGTGGTGCTTCGCAAAATTGTCCGATGCCATCGGCAACAAACCAGCCCTGATGGTCATGCTTTTACTTTGGACTTTAATCTGCGTTTTCGGATATTTCGTAGAAGGCAAGGAGCAATTTTACCTCATGGCAGCTGCCGTGGGCCTGATGATGGGTGGGGTGCAGTCGCAATCCCGTGCCACTTACTCGAAACTGCTCCCGCCGGGCGTTAAGGACACCACTTCCTACTTTAGTTTTTATGATGTTTTGGAAAAAGGTGCCACGGCGCTCGGCTCATTCAGCTTCGCCATCACGGGGCAGATTTCAGGTGGGCTTCGAGTGGCCGTGATGGTGCTGGCCGTGTTCTTCCTCATCGGCCTTTTGATATTGACGAAAGTAAAAATCGCCCACGAAAAAGCAGCATGAGCAACTATACCACCATCGAATTAGACGGTTGGAAACGCCGTTCGGCTTTCCAGTTTTTTTGGCATTTTGACGACCCGTTCTTCAATGTCAGCGCCAACGTGGACGTGACGCAACTGCATCATTTTTGTAAAAAAACGGGGCTGTCGTTCTCGCATTGTACCCTCTTCCTTTCATGCCAGGTGGCCAATGAAATCGAGGAGTTTAGGCTCCGGCTGGTCGGCGGGGAGGTGCGGCTCTATGACATCGTCCATTGCGGAGCAACGGTGCTGCACGATGACGAAACCTTCAGTTTTTGCTACTTGGAAATGAAGCCCGACCTGGAGCAGTTTGTGAAGGCTGTCCGCCAAAGCATTGAGGAAGAAAAGCGCAACCGCAGCTTCGAACCCCGTGACGATTTGCACGACCTCCTACACTGCTCCGTGATGCCTTGGGTCTCGTTCACGGGCATCAAGCATGCCCGCCGTTTTGGCCGGGAGGATAGCGTTCCTAAACTTGTTTTTGGTAAAAAATTTGAGCAGGATGGCCGATGGCTCATGCCTGTTTCCCTCGAAGCCCACCACGGCCTGATGGACGGGCTACATGCGGGGCGGTTTTTTGAGTTGTTTCAAAAGAAGCTGGACATGTGAGGTTGAGGGCTGTTTCATTGTTTCATGGCTTCATTGTTTAGCAGCCTCTGACTGCCCACTGTTTACCCCTTTGGGGCCAATGGCCAACGGCCAGCTGTTTACCTCTTTGGGGCCCACTGCCCACTAAGGGTGCGCCGCAACCCATACTTCGCCATCCTCAAAAATCTCTTTTTTCCAGATGGGGACGGCCTCTTTGAGGGTGTCAATGCAGTAGCGGCAAGCATCGAAGGCGGCTGCCCGGTGCGGGGCACTCACAGCAATGATGACGGCGGCTTCGCCGATTTCTAGGATGCCCGTGCGGTGGTGCAGGGCGATTTTTTTCACCCCAAATTTTTCGATGGCTTGCTCCGCAATTTTGCGCATCTCGGCTATGGCCATTGGTTCGTAAGCCTCAAATTCGAGGCGCAGCACGGGCTTGCCCTTGGTGGCGTTGCGCACCGTCCCGATGAACACGTCAATGCCACCTGCGTCGTTGGAATGGACGAAAGAGATGCATTGCTGTGCATCCAAAGTTGATTCAAGTAATTGAATATCAATCATTTCCGTTCTAAACTAAATTAGCAACCCTTACCGAAATCCCAATTCCGAAATCCGAAATTGAATCAGCCGCCGCTCACTGGCGGAATCAGCGCCACTTCGTCGTTTTCGTCCAAGGGTAGGTACTCGCTGGCATACTCGCCGTTCACCGCCAAGCGCACCGAGGCAAGGTCGGAAAGACGAGGGAAGCGCTGCACCAACATTGACCGGAGGTCACCGACCGAAGCGGCGGCGGGCAGCTCCAGGTCGAGGAAGCGATGCCCGATGATGTCCTTGGCAATGCCGAAGGAAAGCAGGCTGATTTTCATCATCACAGTTTTTTTACCAGCAGCTCTATGCCGATATAGAGTATCAGCAGGGCCGTCGCACGGCGCACCCAAAGGGCGGGCAGCTTGATGGCACCGAGCCGGGAACCGATTTGTCCGCCCAAAAATACGGAAAGCATCAATGGCAGTGAGAACTTCCAATCAAATTGGAAGCTGCCCTTTGCCATTTGGCCGAAGATGCCAGCGATGGAGTTGACGAGGATGAACAGGCTGGCCGTTGCTGCTATCACCCTTGCTTCAGCCCAATGGGTGAGGTACAGCAGGGGTGCGAGGAAGATGCCCCCGCCAATGCCCACTATGCCAGAAAGAAAGCCGATGCTGCTGCCAATGATGGGATTGAAGATGGGCTTGTGTTCGACGATACTATGGGTGTTCTTGGGTTGCCACCAGGTGAGCAGGGCGGCGATGACCAAGGTGACGCCAAGCAGGATAAAAAAAGTATGCTCCGCAATGGGCAGGTAGCCGCCAAGGAAGGCCATCGGGACGCTCGCCAGCACCAGGGGAAGGGCTTTTTTGAGGGGCAGATGACCGTTTCGATAAAAAATAAGAGTACCAAAACTGACGACCACGATATTGCAAAGCAGGGAACTGGAGCGCACCAATAAAAAATCAATACCGAAAAAAGCCAGTACTGCGATATAGCTGGAGCCACCGCCAAAACCCACGGCAGCATATAAGGCAGCAATAAAGAAGAAAAAAAGGTAAAGTTGCCATTCCATGGGCGAAAGGTAGGAGGATTTGTGCATAGTTTGGCAGGCAATATTTGGCAAGTTATTTGGTTTTAGGGTCGGTTGGCGAAAGCCAAATTTTCCTTATACGCTTGAATACTTTCAAAAAAGCTAGGAATCCCCCCATCAATTTTGGTCAAAAATAAAATTGGCAATTGGAACGCCTAAAAAAGGTCAAGTCCAATTACACGAACTACTCATTTTTATGTTCCATCAACTTCCTATTTTTGACTTTTCACTTCTCACGCTTGGTTCTCTAAATCATTAACGATGAACAAGCAACTGAACCTGCTTTTGGACGATTCCCTTAGGTTTTACCGAGGAAGACAATTAAAAAAGGCTTTAAATACTGCGCAAATCGCATTGGAGTTTGGGAGTGCCGAGGCTTCGGAACAACTCGGCCTTGCCAAGGCTTATCTCTTGTTGGCGAATATCTACAACACCAACGGCCTCTACCAAAACGACCCTTCCTTTTTTTCCAAGGCCATAGCCTATCTGGAAGAGGCAAAGTCCATCAATTCAGCAATTTCACATGACGAGGTTTCCATTGGCATTGCATTAGCAGGTGGCCGGATTTACCTCAATAGCAAAGACTTTGACCGTTCGAAGGAGTGTTTCGAAGAAGCACTCAGGTTTGCTCAAGCAGGCAAAAACCTTGTTGCCTTAGTCATTGCAGACGCTGGCTTTGGCAACCTTTGCATCGCAAATAATGATGTCGCAGGTGCGTTGGTGCAGGCCCGAAAAATCGAGGAATTACTGATTGACCGACCCAGAATCACCCATCCACATCTATGGTCAGAGATGTACCAATTGTTCTCACAGTCATATATTTTGCAGCAAGACTATTCGAGGTCGTTGGAAATGAGCCAGGCATTGCTGCAAGTAGCAAAAACGTCAGGAGACGTGGAAAAGGAGGTGGTGGCGCTGCGCAATATCGCCGTCGTTAGTGGGGTGAAGTCGAATTACAAGATAGGCATGCAGTATTTCCTGGAGGCGCTTGACAAATGTGAAAACATTGGCTATCGGGAAATGGCCGTGCAAATCCAAATCAACATCGGCACGCTGTACGCCCATTTGTACAACTACGACGAAGCCATCAAACGCTATGAAAATGTGCTCGGCCAGCACAGTGACATGTTAGACCCCAAGACGAAGACAGTGGTCTTCAACAACCTCGGCAATATCTACCTCACCTCTGACCAGCCTGAAACGGCACTCGATTTTTTTGAAAAGGCCAACCACCTGGCCAGCCAAAATGATTTCTCGGAGTTGTTGGCCTATTCTGTTGCGCAATTGGGCCGCACCAAGATTGCCCTTGACCGCTTCGACGAAGCAAAACAGTATGCTGAAACCGCTCGACTACTTTTCGAGCAATTGAGCACAGTGAACGGTAAGCAAATCAACCTCTTGAACCTGGCAAGGCTCGCTTATGAAGAAAGCAATTTTGATTTGTCCTATGAGATGGCCATTCAAGCTGCCGAGCTTTCCAAACAAATAAAGGATGATGCTTCCGAGATAAGGGCCTATAAGCAACTCGCCCTGATTTTCAAGGTAAAAGGGATGTTTGAGCAAGCGTTTGAGTACCAAGAGCGGTATTTAAAAATACAGGAGGCATTCGCCAAAGTGCAACGCACCCGCCACAACCTCGACATGGAAATCCGTCATGCCATACGAGAGCAACAGAAGGAAATCGAACTGTTGACCAAAGAGAACGAGTACCAATCGAGGCTCCTGCAGCAAGGGGAACAGATTGCCCGGCAAAACGACGAACTGCTTCGGGTAAACGAAGACCTCCGGCAGTTTGCCTACATCGCCAGCCATGACCTAAAGGAACCACTGCGAATGATTGGCTCTTTTACCCAGCTTATCCATAAGATTGCCAAGCCGCATTTGGCAGAAAAAGACCAGGAATATTTCAAATACGTCGGAGAAGGCGTCACCCGGATGAACAACCTGTTGGATGGCCTGCTGCGCTACTCGGTCATCAACCAAACACAGGAAGAAGTAACAGACGTACAACTGAACGATATTATGGCCATTTGCATGGCCAACCTTAAAATACGCATCATCGAAACGAATTCCGTAATAGAGCGGGGCGAGCTTCCGACGCTGAAAGGTACACAGCAACTGTATGTGCAGCTATTCCAAAACCTGCTTGCCAACGGCATCAAGTTCGTGCCGTCAGGCATAAACCCCTATATCAAAATCACCGCTGAGGAAACGGCAGAGGTACATATCATCAATGTGACCGACAATGGAATCGGCATTTCAGAAGAGAACCAATCCAAGATTTTCGAGATATTCAAGCGGCTGCACCATCAAAGCGAGTACGAGGGAACAGGCATCGGGTTGGCCATCTGCCAAAAGATTGCGAAGCGGCTCGGCGGCAGCATCACCGTGAAATCGGAGCTTGGAAATGGGGCCACTTTCTCCTTGGTGTTGCCGAAGGGCAAAGTGGATTAGCTGAAAGTTTATGCTTCAAATGGGAATAATGTCCTCCTCAAAACTATCCGCTACCTTGACTTATACTTCATCTGAAACCGCCGATACAGCATCTCCTGCTTATTGTCCAGATTGATGTCCCTGCCCTGAATGAATGCCCTAGTCAACTTGTTCGTGCGCATGTCCAGCGCATCACCCTCACTAATGAAAAGGGTAGCATCCTTGCCCACTTCTATCGTGCCAGCAGTTTTTCCGATGCCCAATATCTCGGCGGTACTGCCCGTGAGTGCCTGCACAGCCGCCTCGTAGGGCAGCCCAAAGCCTACGGCCTGACCCGCTTGGAAGGCCAGGTTGCGCTGCTTCCAAAAACCATCGTGCGCAAAGCACCAACGAATGCCAGCCGCCTGGAGCATGGCGGGCGTTTTGAAGGGCTGGTCAATATCATCATCTTCACGGGAAGGCAGCCGCTGCGTGGTGGCAAGAATGACCGGCACATCGTGCTCCTTCAAAAAATTGGTGACCAACCAAGCATCCTCAGCGCCAACGATGGTCGGCTTTAGTTGGAATCGCTCCGCAAACAGCACAGCTTCCTGCATGCCCACCGCAGTATTGGTATGGATGAATAGTTTTTTGGAACCATCAAAAAGACCCTGCATCGCCTCAAACCGCAGGTTCCTGGCTGTGGGTTTTGGGGTTTCACCATAAGCCTTTGCTTGTTTGAAAAAATCGTCGAGTTCCCGCAGTTGGCTGGCGTATTCCTCGTTGCGCTCGGTACGGTTCTCCTGCCAGTTCCAACGTGCGGCATTCGGCCAGGCGACATGCATGGCAAAATCGGTAGCGTAGGCTGCATCCTGCCAGTTCCAGGCGTCCAGCATTACGATGCTTGACTGACCGGGAATGCGCCCCCCCGACGGCGTAATCTCGGCCATTAGCACCCCCATCGAGCGTACGGTTGGCGTCACCTCCGAGTCGGTGTTGTAGGCAATGATGGAGCGGATATTGGGGTTGAGCGAACCCGTTTCGTTGGCATCCGCTGTGGCCCGAACGGCTTCAATTTCCTGCAATCCCAATTCCGAGTCGGGTGCAATAAAGCCAGGGTACAAATGCTTGCCAGCAGCGTCAATGATTTGGTGACCGGGAAAGCCCCGGCCCACAGCCATGTTGCCCACGAAAGTGATTTTACCTTGGTCAAAAGCGATGTAGCTGTTTTCGATGACCTGCCCATTGCCAAGGTGCGCTGTGGCATTGGTGATGAGGATGGGCTGGGTCTGCACTGTGGCAGGCACAGGTACGACTTGAGCATTTGAATCAATCGAAGAAACTGCAATCGAAGCTATAAGCAATATTATCTCGGCAATTTTCATGAGTTTGCACTTTAGTTTGTGAAATCGCAAAATGAACTTTGTGGATTGGGGATTGGATAAAGAGCCAGATTCCAACCACAAGCCAATGGAAGGGTGGCAAAGATAGAAACCGAAGCGGCTATTCAATACATGACACAGCTCATGGATGAAATTGTCAGCAATCCGTAATTATCTACGAGTTTTTCGTATCACTATCAAAAAAACTTAACAAAAAATACTTCAACATACTCTTAATTATCTCCTTGTTGCAACCAACCTTTGCGTCGCAAATATCATCTTGCAATAAACTGCTTCGGAGAATAGCGAGAAAAAGTTCTTTGGCTATCCGAGGTTTTTTAAAAACTAATCAAAAATGGCAAACGCAAAACCCGCATCCAAGCTCAGCACGATGTTCGCAGCAATCGTAATTCCGTTGGTGCTAATTATTGGCTACATCGTATTCTATTTTATTCTGGGCAACCCCTCCAACTTTGAAGGTGGAGACCCAAAGGGACACCCTATTCCAGGTAATCTTCTTGGAATGATGTACAAAGGTGGGTGGCTTGTGCCCTTCCTCATTGGAGCTTTCTTGCTTGTATGGACAGTTTTCTTCGAGCGCATCTTCACGCTGAGGGCTGCAAGCGGAAAAGGCTCTACCCAAGATTTTGTCCGCAAAGTGCAAAATTCCCTTTCTTCCAACGACCTCAATGGCGCTATTTCAGAATGCGACACACAAAAAGGCTCTGTCGCCAATGTTATCCGTTCTGGACTTGAGAAATACAAAGAGGTAGAGAAAGAACCTAACATGGACCGAGACCAAAAGGTGCTTTCCATTCAAAAGGAAATCGAAGAGACAACTTCCCTTGAAATGCCGATGCTGGAGCGCAACCTTGTGATTTTGGCGACGCTCTCAGCCGTGGCCACCCTGCTGGGTCTTATGGGAACCGTATCCGGTATGATCAAGGCCTTTTCGGCCATCGCTACCAGCGGCGCACCAGATGCAGTGGCGCTTTCCACGGGTATCTCTGAGGCACTTATCAATACATTCCTCGGGATTTTCACCTCCGTATTTGCCATTATCTTCTACAACTACTTTACCACAAGGATTGATGGTATGACCTACGCCATTGACGAGGCAGGCAATAGCATTACACAGACATTTGCCGCAAAACACAAGTTGGTCGGTTAATCAGGAACCTCAGTATTTCCATTGCATGCTCGTTGAATATGCAAGGGTGATTTGTTGTTTCAAAAAATGTGAACGGACATGGCAAAAGTCAAGATACCTCGCAAAAGCACCACCATTGACATGACGGCTATGTGCGACGTTGCGTTCCTCCTGCTGACGTTCTTCATGCTGACCACGAAGTTCAGGCCACAGGAGCTTGCCCAAATCAACATACCGGCTTCCACTGCTCAGATTCCAATTCCTGATGCCAACATTTTGACGATTCAAGTGACGGAACAAGGCAAAGTGTTCATGGGCGTTGACGACCAGAATACACGGGAAGGCATGCTGCTCAAGTTGAAGGAGCGTTACCAGTTGCCAGAATTCAACGCCAACCAAATGAGTGCATTCAAGCTCATGGATGCGTTTGGGATGCCTGTCGAACAGCTTCCCCAGTTTCTCAGCATGAAGGCAGAGGAGCGTAACACGATGGTACAGCCGGGAATCGCAATTGACAGCACAAATAATCAGCTTGGTGAAATCTTGCTGGCAGCACGGCAGTCCAACCCAGAATTGCGCATTGCCATCAAGGCAGATGCGAGCACGGACTACGAGAAGGTGAACAAGGTGATACAAACATTGCAGGAAAGGAAGGTCAACAAATTCAATCTTATTACTTCGGCCAGGGGTTTATCTGGAGAAGCAAAAGAATAATAGTAGCTGAACGGCAGTTGATTCGCACCAGCCGTTCAGCCACCCAATCATGAACCTGTCATGGCAGAAATGAATACCGCAGAAGGCGGGGGAAAAAAGAAAGGTAAAAAGAAGACCAGGTCGAAGAAGGTGTCCACCCGTGTGGATTTGACAGCAATGGTGGACTTAGGGTTCTTGCTTATCACCTTCTTCATGTTGGCCACCACTTTCAACAAGCCAAAGGCCATGGAAGTGAACAAACCAGCCAAGGACGACAAGCAAGAAGATGTGCCTGAAGTGAAAATGACCAAGACTTATACGGTCCTGATTGCCACCAACGACAAGGCATATTGTTATGTGGCCAGTGAAGACGACCCGAATATCTTGGTGGACAGTACCGACTTTTCAAGAACAGGTTTTCGGGAAAAAATCAAGGAGCGGCAAAAGGCGGTCGAGCAGGCTTGGGGCAACAAGGACGAGCTTTTCGTGCTTATAAAACCCCTACCAAAATCAGACTACCGTAACCTTGTGAACGTACTGGACGAGATGGCCATCAATGGCGTTAAGAAATACGCTATCATTGACGATTTCAACTTTGCAGACAGCTCAATCGTAAAACAGGTTGGGCAGAGTCTTGATTCCAATTAGAAGTATTGATATTGCAAGTGAAATTCACTCATTTGTTGGTTAAATGTTGATTGGGAGGATTTTTTCAATGAAAAAAGTGATAACCTAAACACCATTTTCTTATTAATAATCATCTTTTCTTTCAATCATTACCTTTTTTCACTTAGTAAATAAATCTGCGAATGGAAACAAACTTCAAAAAAAGCGAAATCAAAGATTACCTCAATGCTGAGATAGATGACATCATCTTTGAATACCGCAACAAATCATACGGGGGCTACTTGCTGCGCAAGCTGTATCCCAGCAACATGACGAAGGCATACATC
Organism: Saprospiraceae bacterium; assembly: GCA_031426435.1. Classification (GTDB taxonomy): domain Bacteria; phylum Bacteroidota; class Bacteroidia; order Chitinophagales; family Saprospiraceae; genus UBA6168. Next base: position 13,156 of record JANPLH010000272.1, read on the forward strand.
GTTGCCACTTTGCTTTTCTTACTGGGAATCAGCATTCCACTTATTGCAAAATTCGTGAAAGATAGGTTGCCAGAAGATGAACTGATAAACGCCGAGGTAACCTTGGCAGAGCCACCGCCACTTGACCCAAAGGCACCGCCGCCGCCGCCGCCGCCCAAAGCGGAACCACCACCATCAAGGCCAACCATCGCCTTTGTTGCGCCTAAGGTGAAAAAGGACGAAGAAGTCGTGGAGGAAGTCGCTCCACCTGATGTTGAGGATTTGAAAGAAGTTGACATCAGCACAAAGACCCAAGAAGGCTCTGAAGATGGGGTACCGGAAGGTTTGTTACCAGTGGAGGAGGCTCCGCCGCCTGCTGTTGTCGAGGAAATACCAGAGGAAAAGCCAGAGGAAGTGTTCAAGGTGGTTGAACAGAAACCTGAATACCCAGATGGAGAAGCAGCAATGCTCAAATTCATTTACGAAAACATAAAATACCCTCCCATTGCCAGGGAAAATGGCGTGGAGGGTACGGTGTACGTTAAGTTCATCGTGGAAAAAGATGGCTCTGTATCCAACGTAGAAGTTGTTCGGGACATTGGTGCCGGCTGTGGCGAAGAATCCATGCGGGTAGTCAAGAAATTCCCACGATGGAACCCAGGAAAACAACGGGGAAGGCCTGTACGTGTTTTCTTTAACCTTCCAGTGAAGTTTAAATTAGAGTAAGGTTTTACGTTACATAAGGCATAGCTCAAATTGCCTGAATTTCCCAAAACGGTTGGCAAAACTCAGGTTATGTCAACCGTTTTATTTTATACTTATGGCCGCAGCACCTTTGGTTTTAAGATTGATGATAAGTTTGGCCTACTTGGGGGCTGGTGTTTTCGTAATGATATACCGACCCTTCAATGCTCCGGTTTTTGATTTCCCTTTTGCAATAGCTTGCATTGCTTACGGTGCTTTCAGGGCATATAGGGCCATAAAGGACTTTCAAACTGATAAAGAAGAACAAACATGAAATGCGCACTGTTGGTCGTATTATTGGCAGTACTGGTTCTTTTTGGTTGTGATAAAATGCCAGAAAATACCCCTACCTATGGTACAACGCAGGTCGTGGTTGATGAGACGCTTTACCCCGTGATGGATGCACTTGAAAAAGCATTTGAACATACCTATCCCAAAACAAACGTTGAAGTCACTTATCTGCCGGAGGCAAGTGCATTCAAGCATTTTTATGACAGCACGGTGGTAATTGTGGCTGCAAGAAGGTTGAACGAAGAGGAAGAAGCCCATTTAAAAAGCAGGACACTGAATCCCAGAACGGCGTTATTGGCCAACGATGCCATTGCATTGCTGGTACATCCCAACAACCCCGACACCAACCTAACCTGCGAACAGGCACTTCAAATCTTCAGCGGACAAATTCAGGACTGGAAACAAATTGGCAGCACCAACAGCAACGGCAGCATCAATATCGTTTTTGACAACCAATTCTCAAGTACAGTAACCTATATTTTGTCCAAAAGCGGGCAGTCCGCTCCTCCCACCAACTCTTATGCACTAAAAACAACCGAGGCAGTTGTAGAATATGTGGCCAGCAACCCTGGGGCTTTGGGCATCATCGGGTACAGTTGGTTGAGTGACTATGACGATCCAGCGTGTAGAATGCTGCGCTCAAAAATTGAAATCGCAGCCATTTCGACTTGTGAAAAAGGAAGCCAGACCAACTTTTACAAGCCTTTTGCAACAAACGTGCAGGATGAGCTTTATCCATTTAGCAGGCAGATTTTTGTCATTAACCGTGAAACCAGCAGTGGTACTGGAACTGGGTTCACCGCATTCATTGCTGGAGAAATGGGCCAACGCATTATTTCCAAGACCGGAATACTTCCTGCCTACAAGGTTGAACGTAATATTGAGTTAAAATCGGAACCCTTTAAGGTAAAAAAATGAGTTTTGGACTCTTCAAACCGTACAACTATCAAACTAAATCCAAGTTATTCAAGCTGAAACTAAATCCAAAGAAATGAAAAAATTGATTTTTAGCCTTTTTACATTGATTTCGGTGCAAATTGCTTTTTCTCAAACACTGAAAGAAGGGGTAGCACTGCTCGACGGAGACAATATCGTTGCTGCAAGAAAAGCATTTCATGGCATCCTGAAACAAGACCCCAAGAATGCTGGCGCATGGTTTTACCTCGGCGAGATTTTTTACAATGATGACAACATGGACAGCGCCAGTGTATGTTATAAAAAAGCCCTTGACGCAAACCCCGAAAGCTACTTTTCCTACATAGGCACTGGTACATTGCTGTTGGATAAAAACAAGCCATCGGATGCGGACAAGGCATTTGCGAAAGCCAAAAAAGAAGCCAAGGACAAGGAACTTCCAGAAGTGCTTGCACTGATTGGCAGCGCCTACCTCAAGGCCCGTTCCCCCAATTTTGACAAGGCTGCTGCCTCCTATTTGGCAGCCAGGGATTTGGACACCAAGAACGCCCGCTATTTTGTCGGGTACGGGGATGCGTTGCTGGCGCAGGGCAATGTAGGCGAAGCGCTAACCAGCTACGAGCTTGCCTCAAACAAGGACCGGGAAAACCCCGAAATCTTGATGAAAATCGCCCGTGCATACTATAAAAACGGCATTCAGGACGTGGCTATCGAACAGTTGGAGGGCAGTATCCAGCGCTTCCCGAATTACCCCCCGGCGTACAAAGAACTTTACCAGCTATATTTCCAAAAAGGTCAATACAGCAAGGTGACGCCATTGTTGGAGAAGTACGTTTCGCTGGTGGGGAACGATACCGAGCAGCGTGCCCGCCTCGTGAAGTTCCTTGTTTTTCAGGCAAAGGACTACAAACGTGCCATTCAGGAAGCCTTCATCGTATTGGAGCAACAGCCTACCCACTACCCGATGCACCGCTGGCTGGCTTGGGCCTACTACGAGGAAGGCGACTACAAGACATCGCTCGAAATGTCGAAATTGTTTTTCAAAAATGCCGGCACCCGCCCCATCTATGCTTCTGACCATGAGTACTATGCCAAGGCTGCCGCTAAACTGAACCTTGCCGACGAGGCGATTGTGAACTATAAAAAGGTAGTGGAAATAGACAGCAGCCGCACTGAAATGTACGACCTGATAGCCAAGGCCCTTTATGATGCCAAGCGCTGGCCCGAAGCAGAAACAGGTTACTTGGACAAGATGCAGAAGAGCAGGTCGAACAGCCAAGACTGGTACTACCTTGGCATGAGCCGCTACCAGCAGGGCAAGAACATAGAGGCCGATAGCGCTTTTGCGAAGCTGAACGATATACAGCCCACTTATGCAACAGGTTGGCTGATGCGGGCACGCTGCAACAACCGCCTCGACCCTGAGCGGAAGACCTTTCAGGCAAAGCCTTTCTTTGAGAAATACGTTGAGCTTGCTTCTTCAGACACCGAAAAGAACAAGAAGCAACTGGTAGAAGCATATAACTACATTGGCTATTATTTCTCCCAGAACAACGACTTCGCTGCTTCAATCGCTTGGTACGAAAAATCACAAGCGCTTGACCCGGCTAACGAGGAATCAAAAAATGCCCTTGAACAATTGAGGGCAGCGGCTGGCGGCAAATAAGCCCTTTGGGCAGCATGTATAAAGGATGGAAAATTTATCAACAATACGGGAGCCATTCTTGGAGAGCATTATACATGCTGCCCCAATTGCCATCATTGCGGTGGACAAAAAGCTCAACGTCATGCTAATGAACCCTCGTGGACACAACTACCTTGGGTTGACGGAGGGAGAAACTTCAAGTTTAATTGGACGCCCAATTACAGATTTTTTGACCAGATTCGGGAGTTCTGCTGCCCCTGTTGTCAACCAATTGTTGACTTTCCGTTTCAATTTTGACCTGCCAGAGGTGAAAATAGGCAGCAGGTACCTCAACGTGCGCTGCCGTCCAGTCTTGGATGGTGCCTTGATGACTTTTCTCAACATCAACAACGTGAAAGACAAGGAAGCACTTGCGCTCAACTCACTCTTGGAAGGCCAAGAATTGGAACGCAGGCGTTTTGCACAGGATATTCACGATGGCGTTGGCCCATTGCTCTCTACTTTAAAAATGGGTATCGAAGGGCTTCAACATACCGATAACACAACGGAGATATTGGAAATAAGGAAGGAAGCTAAGCGGCTTGTTGGCTTGCTCGACCTCATTTCACTCGACATCAGAAGCATTTCCCATGCTTTGCTGCCACCTACCTTGGTTGATTATGGCTTGGAAACTGCGTTGACGAACCTGTGCAGCTTGGTTCAGAAGCAAAGTAAAGTTCCAGTCAACTGTTTTATTTCCCAAAAGAAAACCAGGCTTGATTCTATGACGGAACTTGGCCTTTATCGAATTGCGCAGGAACTCATCAACAATGCATTGAAATATGCCAGCGCTAAAAGCATTGCCGTACAACTCATTCGACACACCAACTCGGTGATGCTTAGTGTTGAAGACGATGGGGTCGGTTTCAATGCTACAAACCTGAAAAAGCTGGATGGCATAGGCTTCAGCAACATCATGACCAGGGTAGAGTCTTTGGGAGGCAATTTCTCCCTCGAATCTGCTGAGGGTGAAGGGGTGCTTGCAACTATTGAAGTTCCCTTGAAACTATGTGGAAGCCCAAACAATGAGAATTAGCTTTCATTTACACACTTGGCTAAAATTGGTACCACATCATGATAAAAATAGTCATTGCCGACGACCATCAAATGTTCAGGGATGGCATCATCGCTATTTTCCAGCAGGAAATTGATATTGAGGTCATAGGCGAAGCTGGCAGTGCCCAAGAGATTTTTGAAATCCTAGACAAGGCTGTGCCAGATATTTTGCTGCTTGATATTACTTTGGGCAAGAACAACGGCATCGAAATCACCAAGACATTGCGGGTAAAATATCCTTCGTTGAAGATCATCATTATTTCAATGCATTCGGAGAGCAGCTACGTGTTGAAGTCTTTAGAAGTTGGTGTTTCAGGATATTTGCTGAAAGATGCGGGTAAAGTGGAAATGCTTAGTGCAATTCGGGCAGTGATAACTGGCGGCACTTACTTTGGGCGGCAGGTATCTCAAATTTTAATGGCCCATTTTAGCAACGGCAGCAAAGCCGTGGGTATAAATGAACAAATAATGCTGACCCGGCGGGAAATAGAAGTGCTAAAACTTTTGGCAGAGGAACACTCAAATCAAGAAGTTGCCAGCAAACTTTTCATCAGCGTCCGCACGGTTGACACCCACCGCAGAAATCTATTGGAAAAACTAAAGTTGAAAAACAATGCTGCATTAGTCAGGTATGCCCTTAAGAACGGGCTAATCGAATAATATGAAACACCAATCTTTACATTCCAAAATTACTATTGGTAGCCTTCTCGTCACGCTCGGTATCGTTTTCGGTGATATTGGCACATCCCCACTTTATGTGTTTTCTGCCATTATCCAGAAAAACTTGATCACTGAGGAATTAATCTATGGCGGTCTTTCTTGTATATTTTGGACTCTAACCTTGCAGGCCACTTTCAAGTACATTTTTCTTACCCTACGTGCCGACAACCACGGAGAAGGCGGTGTTTTCTCTTTGTTTGCGCTTATCAAAGACAAGGCACCCAAATGGACCGTGTATGTGGCCATGCTCGGTTGCGCAGCGCTGCTTGCCGATGGCATCATTACGCCAGCCATTACCTTGTCAGCCTCCATCGAAGGCCTGCAAATCCTTTCTCCGGGCATTCCAGTCGTGCCCATCGTCATAGCCATACTGGTTGGTCTTTTTAGCTTTCAGCAATTTGGTACGGAAAAAATAGGCAAACTCTTCGGCCCGGTCATGGTGATATGGTTTTCGATGTTAGCGGTACTTGGTTTTGTGGCCTATCTACAACAACCAGCAGTTATCAAGGCATTGAACCCCTACTATGCGTACCATGTGCTCACCACTCACCCATCGGCTTGGTTCATAGTCGGTGCTGTTTTCCTATGTGTCACGGGGGCTGAGGCATTGTACTCGGACTTAGGACATGTTGGCCGCAAGAACATCCGCATTGCTTGGGTTTTCGTCAAAGTGGCTTTGCTCATCAACTATTTTGGCCAAGGTGCTTGGCTGCTCTCCTCCCTACAAGGGAAAGGCTTGGATGGCGTCAATCCATTTTATGGCATCATGCCAACATGGTTCATTGCACCGGGGGTGCTTATTGCTTCATTAGCGTCAATCGTTGCAAGCCAAGCACTTATCAGTGGTTCATTTTCCCTTATCAGTGAAGCCGTTAAACTGGATACTTGGTTCAGGGTGCAAATTGTCTATCCAACCACGCACCGCCAGCAGCTTTTCATCCCGATGATCAATCACATCTTGTTTTTGGGCTGCTTGTTCATTGTGCTGCATTTTGAGAAAAGCGCCAACATGGAAGCCGCCTATGGCATCGCCATCACCATAGCAATGCTGTCAACCACCTTGCTTTTGGTTTTTTACCTCAAAAACAACCTGCATTGGGACTGGCTGCGCATCGGCTTGGTCACGTCTCTTTTCTTGGCCGTGGAAGGGGTCTTCTTTGCTGGAAATGTGCAGAAAATAGCGCATGGAGCCGGCGTTAGTTTGGCGATTATGTCTGTGTTTTTCATCATCATGATAGTTCATTACGAAGCAAAACGACTTTTGAAAAACAAGCGATATTATGTTGACGTACTCCCTCATACCGATATCATCAAAGCCGTGAGCGAAGACAAGGAAATCCCGAAATTTGCCACGAACATCGTTTACCTCACCAATGCTCGGCAGAAGAACCGCATTGAAAAACAAATCCTGAAATCCATCTACGAAAAGCAGCCCAAACGGGCCGATTTCTATTGGCTTTTGCATTTCAATGAAACGGACGTGCCTTTCCAGGAGGAATACCACTTTAGTGAAATTTTGCCGGGCAAAATACTCCGTATTGATTTCAACCTTGGTTACAAGGTCAATCCCAACGTTAGGCTGATGTTTACCAAGGCCATCAAAGATTTGAACAAGAAAGGATTGATACAACTGGAAAACAAATACAAGAGCCTTCGGAAACATAATATTCCTGCCGACTTCCTCTTTATTGTTATGCGCAATTCTTTCAACCTTTCTGGAGATACGCCCATTAAAGAGGTGTTTCTACTAAACGGCTATAAAGTGCTCCAACGCATCAGTCAGCCACCTGAACAGTACCTCGGTATAGACAAAAATGCACTGCTCGTCGAGTATATTGCCCTAAAATAAAATTCGCTTTCGGTAAAAAGCATTGCCACTATGGGACGCCTTCCGACTAAGGTGTCCCATACTTTTTCCTACCATCAACGCTGAGGTATTGTGCATTAATCAGCTTCTCCGAACTACCTTCGCCTAAATTTCACAGCAAAAAATGGTAAAATGACACTACGCATCCTTCCCAGTATTTTCCTCTTAATCCTTGTTTTTCAACAACTTACAGCCTTGGCGCAGCCCTCCAAATGGAAGCCCAAGCCCGGTACACTCACCACCCCTTGGACGGATAAGGTGAACCCAGCCAACCCACTGCCAGAATACCCCCGGCCTAACATGCTTCGGCCCGACTGGGCTAACCTCAACGGCCTTTGGAACCTGCAATTGGTGGAAAACAAGACCGGCAAGCCCGTCAACCAAGGAGAGGTGCTGGTTCCCTATCCCGTTGAATCGGCGCTGTCTGGCTGCGGCTGGCGGGTGGAACCGACACAAACCTTGGTTTATTCGAAAAAAATCACTGTACCAAGCCGCTGGAAGGGGCAGCGGGTACTGCTGCACTTTGGTGCCTGCGATTGGCATACCCAAGTCTCCGTCAACGGGAAGAAAATCGGCGAACACAAGGGAGGCTACGACGCCTTTGTTTTTGATATAACGCCCGCCATCACCTTCGGGGCAGATGCCATGCTGTCCGTTCAGGTCAACGACCCCTCCGATTCTGGGGCGCAAGCCATTGGAAAACAGCACCTGCAGCCGGGCGGCATTTGGTACACACCCACCAGTGGAATCTGGCAGACCGTATGGCTGGAACCCGTGCCGCAAACCTTCATCAAAGCTTATAAAGTGGAGCCGCAACCCGACAAAAACCGGGCAGTGGTGCGGGTCATGACAGAGGGCGAAATGGAGGGGGTAAAGGTCGTCGCCCGCATAAGGCAGGACGGCCAAATCGTGACGGAAGCGACGGGCAAGACGGGCGCTCCGCTGATGTTGTTCCTCAAAAACAGCCACCTGTGGACCCTCGAAGATCCCTATCTCTACGACCTCGAAATCCTATTGGAAGACAGCAAGGGGAAGGCCACCGACAAGGTGAAGGGCTATTTTGGGCTTCGCAAAATCAGCGTCGGGCCAGATGAAAAGGGCGTGACCCGTATGCTGCTAAATGGTAAACCCGTCTTTCAACTTGGCCCCCTCGACCAAGGGTTTTGGCCAGACGGCCTATACACACCCGCCACCGAAGAGGCCATGCTTTACGATATTGAAACGCTCAAGTCGTTGGGATTCAACATGATACGAAAGCACGTGAAGGTAGAGCTGGCCCGTTGGTACTACCACTGCGACCGCCTTGGAATGCTCGTCTGGCAGGACATGCCGAGCGGCAACCCCGTTACCGAAGAAGACAAAACGCAGTTCCGATGGGAAATGAAGGCAATGGTTGACCAGCTTTACAACCACCCCAGCATCGTGATGTGGGTGCCGTTCAACGAAGGCTGGGGCCAGCACGACACGCCCGATTATGTGCAAAAAATAAAGGAATGGGACCCCACCCGCCTCGTCAACAACGCCTCTGGTTGGACGGATGCTGGCGTCGGCGACGTGCTGGACATCCACGATTACCCAGGACCAAGCGCCCCCAAGCCAACCGATGGCCGGGCAGCAGTTTTGGGCGAGTTCGGCGGCCTCGGACTGAACGTGGCTGGCCACCAATGGTCGAACAGCGGTTGGGGTTACCAACAGATTGAAACACCAGAGGCGCTGCTCCTTCGGTACGAGGAACTTTATCGGGAGCTATGGCCATTGGTACAGCAAGGGCTTTGCGCAGCAGTCTATACCCAAGTGAGCGATGTGGAAACCGAAAGCAACGGCCTAATGACCTACGACCGTAAAGTGCTGAAAATGGACCCCAGCCTCGTGCTGCTCACGCACCGGGGCCAGATGCCGCCAAAGCCCGTGGGCAAGGCACCGATTTTCATCAAAAGCACGAACCTGGAATTGGTCACAGCCAAACAAGGGGCCACCATTGAATATGCCATTGAAAACGTCAAGGAGCCATTGGTTTGGCAAAAATATGCTTCGCCCATTGCCATCAAAAACACAACAGCCATCGTCACCCGGGCCACATGGCCGGACAGTGCCAAGAGCCATGAGCAGCGCTATGTTTTGACGAAAACAAAGCCGATGAAACCCAAGGGGAAAGTGGGCAAAGCGGCTGGCCTCAGCGCAAAAATCTATTCGGGCAGTTGGGACAAATTACCTGCATTTTCAACGCTTTCACCCGTCAACGAACTGGTTGTCAATGATTTAAGCCTAAAACAGATTGATGCCAAGGAGGACTTCGGCGTGGTATTCGAGGGATGGGTAGAAGTGCCTGCAACGGGCGTTTACTCCGTCCACATGCCCTCCGACGATGGCTCCCGCCTCACCTTCAATGGCCAAATTTTGATAGAAGCAGACGGCCTTCACGGCATGATTGACCGTCCTGCCAGCGTGGCGCTGAAAGCTGGAAAGTACCCCCTTAAAGTCGAGTTTTTCCAGAAGAAAGGCGGCGTTGGATTGGACTTCTGGCTGGAGGATGTAATGGGCAAAAAAGTGGTGCCGAAGTTTGGGCATTGATGCTTGCTGCTATTCAAACATTTGGCGAAAAATGTAGTGCTGCTACATTTTTCGCCATTTTTTTTCTCCTAAAAAACTTTCCTGACTACCTTGCCCCTTCGTTCAAATTCAGGGCTATGTAACTTATGGCACATCAGCCTTTTCATCTAAAGCAAAACTAACCTAGTATGAGTGCAAACAAAGAAAATTGGGGTTCAAGGGTAGGCTTGGTGCTGGCCATGGCAGGCAATGCCGTCGGGCTTGGCAACTTTCTCCGTTTCCCAGTACAGGCCATCCAAAACGGCGGTGGCTCCTTCATCATTCCCTACCTCGTCTGCTTTTTGTTGATGGGTATTCCATTGCTTTTTGTGGAGTGGAGCATGGGCCGCTTCGGCGGCAAACACGGCCATCACAGTACGCCTTTCATCTTCGATTCGATGGACAAACGGAAGTTCTGGAAGTACCTTGGCGTATTCGGAATCTTTACCAATATCGCCGTGGCAGCCTATTACTGTTACCTCGAAAGTTGGACGCTGTCTTATGCCTACCACTCAGTGGCGGGCACTTTCGGGGGCATGTCGCAAGAGGGAGTAAACAATTTTTTCAACTCCTATGTAAGTCTCGGCACCAATGAGCCTATCCTTTTTTGGATAATATGCCTATTACTCAATACCTGGATATTGTCTCGAGGATTGAGCGGTGGCGTTGAAATCGTGTCAAAAATTGGGATGCCGTTGTTGATATTTTTTGGTATATTGTTGGCCATCAAGGGTATAACGCTAACTGCTGGTGAAGAGGGCGCTGTGAACGATGGCACCATGGGTCTTAACTTTATGTGGACGCCTAATTTCGACACCATCTGGCAACCGAAAGTCTGGCTGGCTGCTGCCGGGCAAATCTTCTTTACCCTTTCGGTTGGAATGGGAAGCATTCAATGCTATGCCTCCTACCTCAAAGCAAAGGACGACGTTGCCTTGAACGCCATGAGCGCTGGCTGGATGAATGAGTTCGTAGAAGTAGCACTTGGTGGGGCCATCATTATCCCTTTTTCTGTAGGCTATCTTGG
>JANPLH010000273.1:0-5478 GCA_031426435.1 Saprospiraceae bacterium
ATATCTTAGTCTCACTTCTCTCACTCTCTCACTTCTCTCACTCTCTCACTTCTCTTACCTTTACAACCATGTCATCAGCATACATCAAAGGCATCGGCTTCCACGTCCCTGAAAACATCGTCACCAACGATGACCTCACCCGCCACATGGACACCACCGATGAGTGGATTCAGGAGCGCAGCGGCATCGTGGAGCGGCGCTATGCAAAGCGCCACGAAGAAACTACTTCGGTAATCGGTGCCAAGGCAGCCCGCATTGCCATCGAGCGGGCGGGCATCACGAAAGAGGATGTGGATTTCATCATCTTCGCCACACTCAGCCCAGATTACTTCTTTCCTGGCTGCGGCGTGCTGATGCAAAGGGAACTGGGCATCACGCACACCGAAATCGGGGCGCTCGACATCCGTAACCAATGTTCCGGTTTCGTTTATGGCATCACTGTGGCCGACCAGTTTATCCGCTCCGGTATGTACAAGAATATCTTGCTGGTGGGTGCAGAGGTGCATTCGATGGGGCTTGATTATACCACCCGTGGCCGTAACGTGACCGTACTTTTTGGCGATGGGGCAGGGGCTGTGCTCCTGCAACCAACCGACGAGCCTAACCAAGGCATTCTCACCTCAAAACTGCATTCCGATGGCACACATGCCGAGCAGTTGGCATTCATCAATCCCGGTTGCCACAGTGGCTACCATGACAAAGACACTGAATTTGGTTACGATGAAACCCAAGAGTTTGGCGGATTGTTTTTGACCCAAAAAATGATGGACGAAGCCATGACCTATCCCGTGATGGACGGCCAATTGGTTTTTAAAACTGCTGTGACGAAGTTCCCAGAAGTCATAAAAGAAGTGCTGGACGATCAGGGCTTGACCCCCGCCGATATTGACCTTTTCATACCACACCAAGCCAATTTGCGCATCAGCCAGTTTGTGCAGAAAAAGCTCGGACTGCCCGACGATAAGGTTTGGAACAATATCCAGCGCTATGGCAATACTACCGCTGCCACCATCCCTATTGCCCTTTGCGAAGCATGGGAAGCAGGAAAGGTGAAGAAGGGCGACCTCGTTTGCATTGCTGCATTTGGCAGCGGCTTTACGTGGGGTGCCTCGCTGATTCGTTGGTGATTACTTGAACATCAGCCCCACCGTAAACGAAAAGCTCTGCAACGGCATTATCCTATCATTAAAAGGCGCATCATTGCTCGTGATTTCGAGCCTTGAACTGCTCACCGGCAGCCGATGGTCCTTCCTCGATGGCTGCCGGGTTTCCTTGAACCAAACATCTTGCCCGCTGGCAAAAGCATAATGGTAAGTGCCACGGAAATACAGCTCCCGGCTACGGTTCAGTTCGATAGACAATTCCCCAGACAGGTTCAAATTATGGAAATGACTGCCATAGCTCAGGCGCACTTCTTTGCCCCGAAAGCGCTCCCGCTCCACCTTGAAACGGCCATACTCGTTCTCTGCATTGCCCAATTTCCGATAGTATCGTAGGTAACTATATTGGGCGATACCACGAAGAAAAACAGGGCGTTTTTTCGGCGTCAGATTCGTTTGAAATCCAAGTCCGATGCCACGCTCCCGGTAGGTGCTTTTCCAAAAATCGAAGCCCCAACCAAAGCGCACGAACATGTTTTTGTGGAACGCAATATCGAATTCCCATCGGCCAATTACCTCGAAATCCCGGTCTTTGATTTTATCCGAATAGGAAAGGATTTCGGTGCCATCATTATCGAAGTAGCTGATAGCCAATGAATTGACGCCTGAAGAAATAAGGTGCGTACCAAGGCCGAATGACATTTTCGTTCTACGGAATTTCTTTTTCACGTTGTCCACCCTGCGCAAGCTCTCCGGCACATAGTCCACGTCTTCCAGTTGTTCCTTGGTGATTTCGTTGTTCTTGGCCAGTTCTTCTTTTTTTCGCTGCAATTCGGCTGCTTCAATGGAATCCCGCTGCTGTTGGATGGCCAAACGGGTCGCCTCGCTGAACGCATCTTGCGCTGTCAGCATGTTCTTGTACTGGGTCATGCTTTCGGTCAGCCCCTCGCTCATGGGGGTGATATTGTAGTTCTTCCAAAAATCCTCGTCGTATTCCCCGGTCAACTGCACGAACTCGTTGCCTCGTTCCATCCGCTCCAAGTATGGGATTTGGTTGCCCCGGTCATCGGTGATTTCGGTCGTCTTTATCTCATTGGCGTAATTGCCGCCATTGCTCCGCACCCCTTCCCGAAGGGCATCACTGAAATGCCACTTGCCATCGTACTTGCGGTAGTTTACGGTGTATTTGTTGGCCTTCCAACTGCCAACGTACAGCGGGTAATCCATGCCTTTGCGCAGCCCTTCCTTGGTGATTTCAAACTCGGCACGGATAAATGCGTAGGAATCTTTTTCGATGAAAATGCGGCCCTTCATGCGGGCGGAGGCACTGCCGCTGCTATCGCCTTCTTTTTTCCCGGTTAGCCTGTCGGCCAAGCTGCGTTTTTTCTTCTTGCCCTTTTTGCCGCTTGCGTCTGGCGTTTCTTCCTTGTCAAAACCAATGATATAGACTGTGCGACCATTGTAGGTCGTAATGTTTTCTATCCAATATTTGTAATAGGGGAAAAAGGCTTCGTCAATGAAATCCTCCCGGTTTTTCACAAAATCGAAGCGGTGAGAAGCCATGTGGCCAGAGTTTAGGCCAGAATTGAAGGTCGTGTCCAAGGGGTCTTGCAGGTTGATTTTGCGGCCCTGCACCAGCCCGACCTGGCCTTCATTGTCATTTTTGTAGCTGGTCTTGTACACTTTCAAAACACCCTCTGCCAAGTAGCGGTAGCGGAGGCTGTCGTCCGTCAATGATTCCCGGTAGAAGGCAAGGGTGTTCGTTGGTTCTGTGGGGTAGTTTTTTGGGATGTTTTTCACCGCCCGTCGGATGATGTCCACGATGGCCTTCTTTTCCATCACCACCACTTCGGCGAGTTGGTTATTGGATTGCTCCAAGTATATGACCGAGCCGTTTTTGAAGTTTTTGGTAGGCTGACTGTAGGTTTCAAAGCCCATGTAGGACACCGTGAGGCTGGAGTTTTCAAACGCCTTGGGCAATTTGAAGTGGAAGCTACCATCGAAACCAGTGGTGGTGCCGATGCCCTTTTCTGGAATGCCTATGTGCGCAAATGGCACGGCCTGCTTGCTTTTTTTGTCCAAAACCTTGCCCGTCAGGGTCAGGTATTCGGTTTGTGAAAAGACGGTGCAAGCAAATAGGATTTGAAAGAAAACGAGGGTCGGAATAGTTTTGCGCAGCATAAGCGGGTGATTGGTGGAATCTTGTTTTCGGAGGACGAAGGTAGGTGCAGCCTTGTTACAAATTGAGCGAAGCTCAACAAAAAAAACGCTGAGATACCCTTGTGCCTCAGCGTTTTTTAATTAAAAATCCTTGAAAAATCAGTAGGTCAAAGTCTTCACTTCGCCATCGCCGACGCCTTTGGCAATGGCCACGTACAGGTTATTGTTCGGTGTGGCAGGTACAGCGGGGGCAGGTTTGCCAGTCAGTGCTGCCATCATAGAAGTGACAACGGCTGCCTCGGCAACCACCATCACCTTTTTGCCCATGTAATTTCCGACAAGCATCTGAAGCGTTTCGGCAGCTTTATCCGCTTTGAAAAAATTGAATTCTGCAAAATTGGCTCGTGCCGTACCAAGCGCCGTTTGCATGGCCGTGTTCCCATCAATATAAACGATGGTCAAGCCAGCCTTGGCCATGGCAGCCGTTATCTGTTGGCTGCGCAACTGGCCTTGCTCGGATAGCGAGGTCTTTCCCTCGAAGGTTTCGCCCGGCGTTGCGAAGTAAAAAACGATGTTAGACTTGTCATCTTCCTTCGGAAAAACGATTTCTGTCTTATCGTTCAGGGCTATTTTTTCCTTGGAAATAAAGTTGATGTTGCTACTTCCTGTGGTAGGCGCTTGGTTCACCTCCGTTCCCGGTTTGAGCGGCTCTGCCGTAATTGCTGGTGGCTCGTTTTTACAAGCCAACAAGTTGACAATCAATAAAATGGGCGTAAAAATTTTGATACTTTTGAACATGGTAGTTTAACAATTTTGGTAAAAATGGCCTTATCCTTCAACGGTCACTTCCGCATCCAACTTGGCCTCCACTTGGTTACGCAAAATGTCCTGCATGGTTTCCCGCTGGCGGATGAGGTAGTCCTTTCCTTCGTGTACCATCACCTCGGCAGGTCGGAAGCGGGAATTGTAGTTGCTGGCCATCGAAAACCCGTAAGCACCTGCATTGAACAGGCAAAGCACATCGCCCTCCTCCACACTGGCAATCTTGCGATTGGAGCCAAAAGTGTCGGTTTCGCAAATATTGCCGACCACCGTGTAAAACCTCGGTTTGCCCTGAGGGTAGCTGATGTTCTCGATGCGGTGGTAGCTGCCGTACATCATCGGGCGGATGAGGTGGTTCAGGCCAGAGTCCACACCCACGAACACGGTGCTGGGCGTGGGCTTTACCACCGTTGACCGCACGAAAAAATAGCCTGACTGACTCACAAGGAACTTGCCCGGCTCGAAGACCAGTGTCAGTTCCCGCCCATAATCCTTGCAGAATTGGGTAAAGCGCTCGGATATGCGCTCGCCGACCTCTTCGATGTCGGTTTCTATGTCTTCGTCCTTGTATGGGACTTTAAAGCCAGAGCCAAAATCAATGTATTCGAGGTACTTGAAATTGCTGGCCACGTTCAGGAGGATGTCGGCGGCGAGCAGGAAGGCGTTGGCGTCGAGGATGTCGCTGCCCGTGTGCATGTGAAGCCCGTCAATCTTGGTGCCGGTGGTCTCGATGACCTTGAGCACGTGCGGTAACTGGTGGATGCTGATGCCGAACTTGGAGTCAATATGCCCCGTGGAAATCTTGGAGTTGCCGCCCGCCATGATATGCGGGTTGATGCGGATGCCCACCGAAATCTCAGGATGCTCCATGCCGAACTGCTCTAGGATGCTGATATTGTCAATATTGATTTTAACGCCAAAATTTAAGGCAGCATTGATTTCATCCAATGCCACGCTGTTCGGCGTATAGGTAATGTCTTGCGGCGCAAACCCAGCCATGAGACCCAATTCCACCTCCTGAATCGAAACGGCATCGAGGCCGGCACCCAGGTTTTTCAGCAGTTTCAGAATGTTGATGTTGGTATTGGCCTTGCAGGCGTAGTTGATGTGCAGCTTTGGCACACTGAACGACCCGGCCAGCCGTTTGTACTGCCGCTCAATGGTGGCGGTGTCATAGACGTACAGCGGTGTGCCGTATTTTTCAACGAGGGCCAGCGGGTCAACGCCGTTGGAAAGGTGGTAGCGGTTGTCTTTTAAAATCATTGTTGAAACTGGTTACTGGATGTTGGATAATGGAAATTGGCAGCTCGATGAAATTCACTCAACTTATTGCCAAGGCCCGATAAACCTCACCATACTTTTCAAAGTCTTCATGAATCAATTTTTCTATTTCTTT
>JANPLH010000274.1:0-2556 GCA_031426435.1 Saprospiraceae bacterium
TGCCGACCACAAAGGCCCGAATATCAGCCCCGGCTGCCTCTTCGATGAACTCTTGAATCAAGACTGGCTGCCCCATTTTTGTGAATGCCTCAACGATGGAGATGGCCGTGTTCTTGCTTTCTGCCAGTACCACCCCGACGCCGTGGGTGCTTTCCAGCATCTTCACCACAACGGGCGCACCACCGAGGTTGTCAATCAGGCGGGGCAGGGCTTCGGGCATGCCCGCCATCATGGTACGTGGCACAGCGATGCCGTTGGCGCTCAGTATTTGCAGGCATTTTAGCTTGTCACGGGCCATGATGAGCGCCTCCGACCGCGTGCTGGTGTAGATGTCCATCAGCTCGAATTGCCGGATGACCGCCGCTCCGTAGTCCGTCACAGATGCCCCGATGCGGGGGATGACGGCGTCCATGCCCACAAGGCGGCTGCCTTCATAAACCACCTGCGGTACCCCTTGCTCAATGACAAGGCTGATTTGACCGTGGTCAATCACCCGCACATAATGCCCACGGTTTCGAGCCGCCCGGAATAGGCTTTGAGTGGAGTAGAGGCTGGGCCCTCTTGAAAGTAAAGCAATGTTGAGCATTTATTTTTGCTTGCGTTGAGCTTGGGCATTTGAATTTAGCAAGACCAAGTCGGTCAGTTTGTGAGACGAATGTCTGATAATTAAGGCATAGTTGAAGCATTTATCTGATAGAAAAATGAATTTCCTTGGAGAGGTTGGCTTAAGAACAATTAATTATCAGTTGGCCCGTACATCAGACGCTTCGCCGATGAAAAAACCAGACTCCTGTGAGTTTCGGGATGCCTTCTACTTCAAGGCCCCCAAAAATCTTTATTTATTCGTTTCGTTGTCCCTGTTTCGTTACCATTTTCTGTACCTGCCAACCTATCCACTTGGCATCATTTGAAATATCCGTAGATTGTGCGGCCCTTATTGAAGAACTTCAACTAAGGCTGTCAATTCCGGATTTTACTGAAACAATGATTGACATGTACCAATTATAGGAAGGCATATTATTATATTTTTTAACAAAAACAGATACCCCTCCCTTGAATCATGGTAAAGACCATTGACCTCTGCTTTCAGCAACAAACAGGTGCTATTGCAGCATTTGTAGTAGCTACACCAATTGGACCGGTGCTCATCGAGACAGGCCCCCATTCCACGCTTCCTACTTTGCAGGAGGGCTTACAAAAACTTGGTTATGATATGTCGGACGTGAAGCACGTGTTTGTCACGCACATCCACCTCGACCACGCAGGTGCGGCTTGGGCATTTGCCGAGCTGGGTGCGACCGTTTATGTCCATCCAATAGGACTGCCCCACCTCAACAAACCAGAAAAGCTCTTGGCATCCGCCCAGCGCATTTATCTGGATAAGATGGACAGCCTTTGGGGCGACCTCCGGCCAATACCGATACAGCAACTTCATGCCTTAATGGACCATGAGAGGGTAATGATTGGTGGCATTGGCTTTAGGGCAAGGTACACACCAGGCCATGCCGTTCACCACGTAGCGATTGAGGTAAAGGACTTCGCCTTCACTGGAGATGTGGCGGGTGTGAAAATTGGCAAAAATGGCCCTGTCATGCCTCCTTGCCCACCACCGGACATTCATATTGAAGATTGGGTGGCATCCATGCACGACCTACGGTTAAAGCGTTACAGTTCCATTTTCCTGACTCATTTTGGCGAGGTTAAAAACCCAAAGGACCATTTTACAGAATTGGAGGGTCGGCTCCACAATTGGGCCAATTGGATCAGGCCCTATTGGAAAAAAAATGCGCCTATGGAAGAGGTCGTACCGCTGTTCAATGCCTATGTGCAGCAAGGCTTGGACATGATGGATTTGAGCAAGGCAGACAAACGACGTTACGAATTGGCCAACCCTGCTGAAATGAGCGTAGGTGGACTGTACCGGTATTGGGCAAAAAAGGCCAAGTCGAAATGAGCTATTGTCAATAGCGCATCTACTTTCTTACTAATTGTTCCCCGAAGGATTCAGTGTTGGAAACCAAGAGTGGTTGAAAGGCGCTGAGCATGCTATTTTTGTACGGCTGATTTTTCTCACCCTAAAAGTGTTGGTGTATTTGCAAAAGATTTTTAGATTTGCACTGGTTTTGTTGGCCACATTCCCTCCCTTAGTTATAGAGCCGAAAAATCTAATGTTTTATATGAAGATTTTAGGTAGGCTGCAAACAGGGAAGTGGAGCTAAATTTGTATTGTTTTTTTTAGAATACAAAAAAACATTCGAAAGCTGAGCATCAGAATTATAATCTAAATCCGTGAACATTTTATGATCCAAGTTTACATCTTTCCTGGAACTGATTTCATTTCAAATCTACAAGTTTCCATTCAAAAGTTTCCATCTGGGGCATCACCCATCTCTACTCCGCCAGGTTCCAGCGGCCCGTTTCCGGCTAATTGATTTGTTCTGATTGTTTGCGTTTGAAAACGCAAAGCGTGATTTCTTTAACCGTAACACAATACAACATTAGCTGATTCATCAGTTTTTGAGGCATCTTGCTAATGCGAATTTGAACTTTGCTTTG
>JANPLH010000275.1:0-1979 GCA_031426435.1 Saprospiraceae bacterium
CCGCTTCGAGGTAGGCCCGCACGCACTTGGCCACTTTTTCGTTGCCGGGATTTGGCGTGTCCTTCTCACCGGAAACGGACTCTTCGCTGGCACCGCACTCGAAGCTGTTGTCGAGCAGCAGGTCTTGGTCTTTGTAGAAGATGTAGTTGGCGGACTTGGCCGTGCCGTCGGTGCGGCCAAGCACCATGTTGCCGTCCTTTTTGGTGCTGATGACCCCAATTATTTCATCCTCAAACACACTAATGGCAACGATGGAACCTGCCTCGCCACTTACCACGCCCCGATAGTAAATGCCAGGCTGGTAAGGCACTGGTTGCTCGTTGGAGGTGCTGGTGATGAGCGTGAAGTCCTCGGCAAGGAGTTGATGCTTCACAAGTTCCAGTTTGAGCGGCTTCGATGCGCTTGTAGGCAGTTCGATTTCGAGCGCCTCCGGCCCTGTCAGGTACAAGGATTTCAGGCTACCAAGGTCGAGTGTGAGCAAGTGCCCATCCGAAATGATGTCACTGAATTGATTGGCTTTTTTGGCTTGCCCGACGAATTTGAAAAGGTTCGGTTTGGAAAAGGTCTCCTGATTTGCCTTGGCTGCCTGTACTTTTTGCGAAAGAATGTTTTCTTGCGAAAAGCCCAGAAACGGCAGCATTAAAAGGCACAGCATAAGAGTGAAGTACTTCATAAACATGCGTTTTTTGTTTTAATGAATGAGAAATTCCGTATTGCGAAGCACCGGGCATGGGGGTGGCCTTTTGCCGCAAGGCAATAGGATAGCCACAAACTGTCGGTGCAGTTCGACTTTCAGTGAATACCAGCAGCACGTGAATTACGTATGCCTAATAAGGTCAAGGAATTTTGAACAGAATAGGGGAAATCAGGTAAAACAGGAAAGGTTCAGGTGGCTGTCTTAGAAACAGGACAAAGCGGAAAGGTGGTTAGCCAAGCATTTGTTCGATTCGCAACTGTGAAAATAAAAATATGAGGGGCAGTTCAGCCATAATAGCAAAACCCTTTAAGTGCTGTTTTATCCGTTTTTATGAGAAGGAGATTTTAAAATTTGCAATAATCATTCCGTTTTTTAAGCGATTGGCAAACCGCCAGTTTTTACAAGTCTTTGCGAAATATCTGAATCGTGTGCCTTCACCTCGATTCCGGTTTGAACATTGCAATTCCGTTTTGTGGCGTTCCTAATTTGAGATTTCGGAACACGATTTTTTGCGCATAGATTTTTTTTAAAAAAATTTTAAAGTAAAACCCTGCCCCAAACGTCAGCCACTCTCAAAAACAGCATCTTCGTGACCGAAACCACTTTAATGGCAGAACGGCAGAACATCGTACAGACGGTACGCAGCTACGGCAAGCGCCTCTTCGGCTTCATCCGGCAGCGGGTGGGCAGCGATGCCGATGCCGAGGACGTGTTGCAGGACGTGTGGTTCCAACTCAGCCAACTCGTGGACTTCGATTCGGTGGAAAACATGGGGGCATGGCTATTTCGGGTCACCCGCAACAAACTGACCGACCGATCCCGCAAACGCCTTCCAGACCGCCTGGAAGACCTTGCCTACGAGGACGAGGAGGGCGAAACGCAGTTCAACGACCTGCTGCTCGCCGACTTCGTCACTCCGGAGGACGAGTATTTGCGCCAGCTTTTTTGGGAAACACTGTTCGCCGCACTGGAGGAACTGCCCGAAAACCAGCGCAATGTCTTCGTCTGGAATGAATTGGAAGACCAGACCTTCCAGCAAATCGCTGACCGCACCGGCGAAAACATCAAAACCCTGATATCCAGGAAGCGCTACGCCGTGCAGCATTTGCGCAGCCGCCTCGAAACCTTTTACCAAGAACTCATAAATTATTGAAGCCATGTTCATGCCTCGTCGCAAAAAATTCATCTTCATCCCTTTCGCAGTAGTGGCCATTGTGCTGCTAATGGGTTGGGTGGTCATGTTGCTATGGAATGCCATTTTGCCAACAGTGACAAGCGTTTC
>JANPLH010000276.1:0-6519 GCA_031426435.1 Saprospiraceae bacterium
ACCAGCGGCCTCGAAGGCGCTTGGACGACCACACCAAAAAAATGGAGCCACAATTTCTTCGAAAACCTATTCGGATTTGAATGGGAATTGACGAAAAGCCCAGCGGGTGCGCACCAATGGAAGCCCAAGAATGGTGCAGGCGCTGGCACTGTCCCCGATGCGCACGACCCCTCATTGCGCCATGCGCCCACGATGCTGACGACCGACATTGCCTTGCGTCTTGACCCAGCATATGAAAAGGTTTCGAGGCGTTTCTTCGAGAATCCAGACGAGTTTGCAGATGCCTTTGCCCGTGCCTGGTTCAAGCTGACGCACCGTGACATGGGGCCAATAGTACGTTACCTCGGCCCTGAAGTACCCACGGAGGAGCTTATCTGGCAAGACCCCGTTCCAGCGGTCACGCATCCGCTTATTGACGCAAACGACGCTGCCGCATTGAAGGCCGAAATACTCGAATCTGGGCTTTCTGTGTCACAATTGGTGTCCACGGCTTGGGCTTCCGCCTCCACTTTCCGAGGCTCCGACAAACGGGGCGGTGCCAATGGTGCCCGCATCCGGCTCACGCCGCAAAAGTATTGGGAAGTGAACAACCCCGCCCAATTGTCGAAAGTGCTGGAGGTGCTGCAAGGCATCCAAGACGCTTTCAACAGCGCCAACGCTGGCGGCCAGCAAGTTTCCTTGGCCGACCTCATCGTGTTGGGCGGTTGCGCAGCAATAGAAAAAGCAGCGCAGGACGCTGGCTTTGCCGTGACGGTTCCGTTCACGCCGGGCCGCACCGATGCTTCGCAAGACCAGACCGACGTGGAATCCTTCGCCGTGCTGGAGCCACAGGCCGATGGGTTCCGCAACTACGCAAAGTCGCAATTCGCTGCCACGGCAGAAGAATTGCTGGTGGACAAGGCCCAGTTGCTGACGCTGAGCGCACCAGAAATGACGGTGCTGGTCGGTGGCCTTCGGGTGTTGGACACCAACTACAACCACTCCAAGCACGGCGTGCTCACGAACCGCCCCGGCATGCTCACCAACGATTTCTTCTTGAACCTGTTGGACATCCGCACGGCTTGGAAATCCGTTACTGCACAGCAAGACCTGTTCGAGGGACATGACCGAGTCACGGGCGAACTCAAATGGACAGGCACCCGTGCCGACCTGGTGTTTGGCTCCAATTCCGAGCTGCGTGCCATCGCCGAAGTTTATGGCTGCTCGGATGGTCAAGGCAAATTCGTAAAGGACTTCGTGGCCGCCTGGAACAAGGTGATGATGCTCGACCGATTTGATTTGGCTTGAACGAAAAGCAAATCTGGTCAAGACTGATAAAATGACAAGAGGCGGCCCGCTTAGGGGCCGCCTTTTTTGGTTTATGGACAATTATAAGGCTTGAACAGTAATTTAGCGTATTACACCCGTTTTCCATCCCATCCCTGCTTTTTTCCCAGAATCTCAGCCCAACGAGGGCGGGCAATCCCATTTTCACCCTACCTTCGCCTTGCTTAAAACAAGACGTCCATGCAAAGCCAATTAGCAAAAAACGCAGAAAAGTATGTGGTGAGCCTACTGAAATCGGGCCTGACGCCCGACCATGGCTACCACGACCTGCAGCATACGCTCACCGTCCGGGATGCCACGCATGAGCTGGGCTCCCGCTACCGCCTCAGCGACGAAGAACTGGAACTACTCGAACTTGCCGGGCTTTTCCATGATACGGGCTTCACGAAGACCTACGTCGGCCACGAGGACATGAGCAAGGAGATTGCCACCGCTTTCCTTGAAAAGGAACAGGTAGGACCGGAGAAGATAGCGCAGGTGTGCCGCCTCATCGAAGTGACGAAGGTGGGCGTGGAGCCGGAGCCGCTGATCGAAAAAATCATCAAGGACGCCGACTTCAACACCAACGGCACTACTTACGAGGAGAAATCGGCGGCGCTGCGCAAGGAGTGGGAAGTGTTTTGCAACCAGACCATTAGCGACGATGCCTGGTTGGAGAACGGCTTGCAATTTTGGGAGAACCACCGTTTCTACACAGGCGAGGCGCAGGCCCTCTATGGTGAGTCGAAGCGAAAGACGATGAAGAACCTGAAAAAGCAAGCGGAAAAGCTCAAGCCGAACATGGAAGACCTCGACTTCGCCATAAGCAAGAGCAAGAGCGCCCAGATGATGTTCAAAACGACGCTCCGCAACCAGATTGACCTCACCAACATCGCCGACAACAAGGCGAACATCATGCTGTCAATCAACTCGCTGCTTATCACCATTGGCATACCCATGCTGGCGAGTAACCTTAAGGAGCACCCCGGCCTCGTCTATCCGGCATCGGTGCTGCTGCTGACCTGTATCTTGTCCATCGTATTTGCTACGCTGGCCACCCGCCCTGTGAAAATGCACGGCCATACCGACCTGGAATCAATTGACAAGGGCAATACTAACCTATTTTTTTTCGGGAACTTCTTCAAAATGAACCGGGAGGATTATATGAAGGGCCTCATGCGGGTGATGCAAACCGAGGAGAACATTGACATGTCCATCGTGAACGACCTCTACTTCTTGGGCCGCACCCTCGGCCACAAATACCAGCGCCTGCGCATCACCTACCAGATTTTTATGTTCGGCATGGTGGCGACGGTAGCGACGTTTGGGGTTTTGTACCTGACGGGAAATTATTGATAGGGATGAGGTATGAGGGATGAGGGATGAAAGTGACTGCTGTCATTTCTATGTCTGCTATTATTCATGAAAATTGCTGACTTGGCACAGGCCATTCATCCCTCGTCCCACATCCCTAATTCAAACTTCCTCCTTCATCCGCTCTTTCAAAACTTCCCAAACCCACCCCTGCAATCGGGAATCCTCGCAAAACGCAAGTCCAATGCACTTCACGCAATCGGCGGCTTCGAGTCGGCTGCCAGACTTGAAGCCCTTGTTCTTGCGCCGCTCTACGAGGTGGTTGGGCGGCATCTCCTCTGCACCTATCAAGAAAACGGAAACCCAGAGGTTGCGGTGCAATGCCCGTGTGAGCGAGCGGCGGCTGATGCGGGTATCGCCCTGTTCCTTGAAGCGGAGGAAGGCCCGTAGGAACAGCCATTTGGCGGAGCCATCATCGGTGCATTTTTCCACCAAGGCACGGGCATCTTCTAAGCGGTCGTCGCAGAGCAAACAAGTAAGCAGGTAGGGGCGCAGTTCGAGGTCGTCGGTAGGGTTCAGTTCCAGCATTTCTTGGAAATGCACGGCGGCAGTTTCGTAGTAGCCGTTTCGAAAGAGCTTCTCAGAGAGGCTCACTTTCGCCTTGAACCAAGTATGCGTCTCGACCTGCTTCCAAGGATTCGCCTTGAAATCGGCCATGAGTTCAACCATCATTTCAGGACCAAGGAGCTTGGCGGTGGCGTCCATACAGCGCTGGTACCACATCATGGCTGCCTCTGGCGACTCGGCGAGGCCAGCGAGTTCGAGGCAGGCTTCGGGACACTGCGGGTCGAGTTCAAGGGCCGTTTTGAGGTGCCCAATGGCCTCCTCCGATGAGGTGGAGCGGCGGGCCTCCAGCACGTGTTCCCGTGCCAACAACTGTGGCATCAGGTTCGGGTCAATGGCCTTCAGCGCATCGAAATGCTGGAAGCTGGCCTCCTCCTTGAAGAACCGGAAGATGTGGTGGATGGAACCGCATTCCATCTGTAGGTGAAAAAGCAGGTGCCTGAACTGCTCCAGACTGCGCCGGGTGTCGGCTACGGGGGCGAATTGCATGGGTATCAGTGTGTTACAAACAGGGTGCGTCTTTCGTACTTTTTGTCTTGCGGCCTGTATGGCATATTTGATGCCAAACATTACGATTTTTTACATTTATGAAAAAGCCTCCGCAATCTTGTATTGCGGAGGCCGGGTTTTTCAGGGCTGGGATATTTATAACAACAGAAATCGAAAGTCTCATAAAATAGCTCAGCAGGCGAGAACCTCACCCCTGCCCCTCTCCTGCGAGGAGAGGGGTGGACTACTGCTGGCATCACATTTTTTTTGAAACAAGCTAATCGTTACTCCCCTCTCCTTGCAGGAGAGGGGTTGGGGGTGAGGTCCATCATCAATCCTCCTCCGAAAGCTCATCCTGCGCATACTCCCAAGCCGATTTCAGCAGCTCCGCCGCCCGGTCAATCTGGAATTTCTCATGGGTGGCCATAAGCGTGAAGCGCAGGATGGACTCCCGCCTGCCCACGGCGGGGAATTCCGCCCGATTGACCAACAGCCCGTTTTCCATCAAATGGCGGTTGACGAGCCTCGCCACTTTTTCATCGCCCATCAGCACTGGCACAATGGCGGATTTCACATTTCCGAGGATTTTAAAACCAGCATTCGAGAACTTTTGGTGAGCATGCTCAATATTGGCCAAGAGCCTCGCCCGCAGGTATTGGCCCTCCGGGCTAAAGGCGATTTCCAAGGAGCGCTTCGCAATGGCGCAGGGGATGGGGTCAATGCCCGTGGAGAAGATATAGGTGGGCGAGTAGAACATAATTTGGTTGTAAATGGCCCGACTGCCCGCCACGAAGCCGCCGTTGGTGCCGAGGCTTTTGGAAAAGCACCCGCTGATGATGAGGCGGTCGGCTTGGGCCAGGTCTATCGTTTCCAACGAACCCAGCCCATTGCCGATGGTCCCGAAATCGTGTGCCACGTCCAAGATGACAAAAGCTTCATACTCGTCCGCCAGCCGCAGGATGCGGGGCAGGTCGGGCGCAGAGCTTTTCATGCTGTACAGCGAGTCAATGACGATGAAGATGCAGTTGTGGGCATCCCATTGGCGGCATTTTTTGAGTTTGGCTTCGAGGTCGTCGCAGTCGTTGTGGCGGAAATTCTGGTATTCCCGCCCCTTCACGGTTTCCACGGCGGTGCGCAGGCAATTGTGCGCATGGGCATCGAGGAAGAAGTGGTCGGCCCCGTCTCGGTTCGCCAGCCCTACGATGGCCCCATAATTGGCGCCCCAGCCGGAAGTGAAGAGCAGTGCGCACTCCCGCCCAAGGATGTCGGAGAGCAGCCCTTCCAGCGATTTACCGAGGGCGGTATTGCCCGTAAACGCCGGACTCGCCGAGGCATGCACGCCGTATTCCTGCACGCATTCCAGCACTGCCCGGTGAATCTCTGGGTGCTGCGCAAGGCCGAGGTAGTCCGTACAGGCAAAGTTTTCGAACTGGTGGTCGGGGTGTTGCCCTTCCAACTGCGCATAAGGGCCGATGGGGCCGGTCAACGCCTGCGCATAGCTCCAGGCACCGCTCGCCTTTATTTGGTCCACAAATTCGTTGATGGGGTCAAAACGGTCGTAGGACTTGCCACGATTGGTTTTGATGAAACTCAAGAGTGAGCTTTTTGCGGGGTCAATTTTCTGTTCGATGGTCGTCATGCTGAAACGGGTTATGAGGTTTATATGTGCCAAAGAAAGACCGGGCGGCATTGGCGATTGCATCATTGCTTGCCGCCCGGTTTCCAATAGCGATTATTGCCGGAGTTATTTAAATCGCAAACCCTACTATCCATTGCTTCCTCATCAAGAACACAAGCAGGGTTTTTGAAATAATTGTTTTGCAAATATCCTATATGCTTCTGGAGTTTGCTTGGCTAACAAATACAAGGTCGGGTTCGATTCGGATTCGGAAGGGTTGGGCATAAATTCGGTGGGTTAGTTTGAGAAAGGATTAGGCGAGAAGTATACATGTATTAGCAGCCTGCAAGCAGGATTAAAACCTAGAAAACCGTATTCGGCATTATTTCATAATTCATAAATTCGGTAGCAATCACCCTGAATTCGGCATGTTTGAATATATATTCGGTAATAAACCTTAAAACATTAAAACATGGACTACACATTAGTATATATTATAACAATTCTTCCAATTTTTGCTGTAGCCATTCCCGTTCTGCGACGGCCTTCTGCTCGACCAATTTATCCATCAATTTCTTGACCCTGGTGGGATTGCCTAAAGTCTTTGGCGCAATGATTTGCCGCATCAGGTCGGCGAAGTGGTTATTAGGTGCAATCTTGTCAGGCGGGAGGATGGTCTTCTGTTCATGTACGAATATCTTGAAAGCGGCCAATCTCGAATCCAGCAAGGGCGAGTTGGTATCATAGTATAGCTTGATTTCCATTCGGCGTGCAGCCAACTTGTAGAACATCTCTTTGAAATTGTAATTGGCGAGGCAATGCTCCACTACAACATATTCACCTTTATGGAAATGACAATTGGCAAGGTTGAATTCGTAGATGGCCTCCGGGTCGTCTGCACCAACAATGCGATGTCGGTGTTCTTGGAGGAAGTTGAGCGCCCAGTCGACCTCTCCAAGCCTAAGTGAAACGGTGATGGCGCTTTGAAGGGTACTGGCGAGGATGGTGCCAGAATCTTGCAAGAGTGTCCCTTGTGAAGCATGGTCTTTAAATAGAGTGAAAAGTTCTGGCAAGCAATTTTGTTCGCCATGATTGTATCTATCTGCTATGTAATTCCTCATATAAGAATGTATCGCTTGAAGTAAGCCTTTCGAAAATTGTCCGCTATT
>JANPLH010000277.1:0-14061 GCA_031426435.1 Saprospiraceae bacterium
GCAACGTTGATTTTTATTTGAAAAAAAAATGGTGCCACCTCAATCGTTCAATATTTTTCAATGGTCGACAATTTAGAAAGGCTTTCTATTCACCTCGATGCTGCAGAGATTATGCGGCACGGTGTCATGTTTCTCGACCAGGAGGCCAACGTGCTGTTTGTCAATAAGCATTTTGAGCAAGAGCTAGGCTATAGCCGTGGTGAATTTCAACCAAAGACATTTTTTCAGGTCAACCCACACTTCAACCTCATGGCTTGGAAAAAGCTATGGGACGAACTACTTGTGGCTGGGCAGGTGTCGATAGAAACGGAGCATATCACCGCCACAGGCCAAAACATACCAGCTAAACTCCGCGGCGTTCTTTTGGAAGTGGCTGGGCAGAAGTACTGCCAAGCCATTGTGGAAGGTGACTTAACCGAATCGCAGGAAGACCTCTATCTTGCCCGTTTCTGCCTCGACAACGTAAAAGAGATGATCACCTGGGTGGCACCGGATGGCCGCGTATTCTATGCCAACAAAGCAGTACGGGAAGTCCTTGGTTTTACTTCCAAGGAACTGGAAGGCATGAAAATCATTGACCTGGAACCAGGGTTTACGGAAGAAGATTGGCAGCAGGAATGGGAGGAGGTGAAGCGGCTTGGCTCCCTCGTGCGTGAGACTGTGCGCCTAACCAAAGCAGGTGCATTATTGCCCGTTGAACTTTCGTTGCATTACATGAACTACAACGGAAGGGAGTACAAAATGGTTTTTGTACGTGACATAAGCAAGAAAAAAGCCCGTGACGAATTCATTACGCTCTCTCATAAGGCCCTTGACGAGTCTTCACAGATGATATACTGGTTAGAGTCCGACGGGCAGTTCACTTATGTGAACCAAGCTACTTGCAAAATCCTCGGCTATGAACGAGCGGAATTGTTGAGCATGAATGTGACCAATATAGAACCGGGCCTGACTACAGTAGGGTGGGCTGATCGGTGGGAAAAATTGAAGAAGGAAAGACAATTTGAATTCGAAGTAATTAGGAGAACTAAAGCCGGGGAGGATGTGCCTGTAAACCTATGCGTAAACTATTTCGTCTTTGAGGGTAAGGAATATAACCTTGCTTTTGGCACCGACCTGCGAAACCGCAAAAAATTAGAGGAAGATATAAAGCTCTCCTTTGACACCATTAACCAGTCGCCTGATTTGGTGTTTTGGCTCAACGAGGAGGGTAATTTTCGGTATTTCAATGACACCTTTGCCAAGGTGACGGGTTATAGCCGCGCAGAAATCGAAAAAATGAAAGTGCTTGATTTTTTTCCCGAGCATGACGCAAAAGCGTTCAAGAAAGGATGGGATATATTGCGAACGGGCAAGGTGTTGTCGAGCGAGTATAATATCACCTGTAAGGGTGGGGCTACAATACCGGTGGAATCACACGTTAAATTAGTAAAATACGAAGGAAAGGAATTCTCCAGTACCGTTCTTCGGGACATCACAGAACGAAAAAAGCAAGAGATAGCGCTAAGGGACCGTCTAAAGGAAAATGAAGACATGAGGCAGAAGTTGTCCCATGAAAACATTATCCTGAAAGAGGAAATATTGGTGGATCAAGGCTTCAACAACATCATCAGCCAGAGTCCAAAGTACAAGCCGATATTAAGACAGATAGGGCAGGTAGCAGGTACGAGCGCCACCGTCTTGATTCTTGGCGAAACGGGTACGGGCAAGGAACTACTCGCCAAGGCCATTCACAGTCTCAGCGACCGACTCGACCACCCGATGGTGAAGATAAACTGCGGCGCATTGCCAGAAAACCTCATTGAGAGTGAGCTGTTTGGCCACGAGAAAGGTGCGTTCACGGGAGCCTTTCAACGCAAGGCAGGTCGCTTCGAAATGGCAAACAAGGGTACTTTGTTTTTGGATGAAATTGCTGAGCTTCCACTTGAACTACAAGCCAAATTGCTGCGGGTGCTGCAAGAGGGGGAATTTGAGCGACTCGGCGGTACAGAAACACTTAAGGTAGACGTGCGCATTATCGCTGCCACTAACCGCAACCTCGATGAAATGGTGGAAAAGGGTAGTTTTCGGGAGGACCTTTATTACCGCCTGAACGTCTTCCCAATCATCAACATTCCCCTGCGCGAACGCAAAGAGGATATCCGCCCCCTGGTGCGGCATTTCATCGAAAAGTACAACAATAAATTAGGCCGCAACATCGAGGAAATACCGGAATTGGTAATGCGGGAGTTGGAAGAATACGAGTTCCCAGGCAACGTAAGGGAATTGGAGAACCTTATCGAGCGCGCAGTCATACTTTCGCCAGGTAAAAAGCTGGTCGCTAATTTTCAGTTCAAGACTGCCAAAACAGGAAAAAAAGCTGCCTTTCGTACGATGGAAGAGCTTCAGAAAGACCATATACTGGAGGCCCTCCGCCGCACAAAAGGCAAAGTGACAGGCCCAGGTGGAGCTGCCGAACTGCTCGACATGAACGACAAGACGCTTTACTCCCGAATGACAAAATTCGAAATCGGAAGGTTGGATTACGGTGATTGATTACATCTTATCTTACCTAAGTCCTCATAGTTTTACATAAACCAAAATGCCATAGGCCGCTAAATTGACTTTTCCAACGATTCCCATATCCGTATCCTCTGCTATTAAATTGCTGGCTGAATTATCGCCATTGTTGAAGCCAGAGTAACCATCCCAGGCGCTGTTAAAAACCAACTGCCATTCGCCAGCTTCAGGTAATCGCAGCTCATAGGAATCATAGAATTGGTTCCTGAAATTAGCAATGACTACAACAGAATTCAACGGCGTTCCCATAGAATTGTCGTAGCGGTGAAAAGCTACGACTTTTGTGAGATCGTTCAAGTGCAGGGTCTCTGAATTTTGGCTTTGAAGGCCTGTTGCTTGGCCCCTAATGTTGCGCCGGAGGTGCACCAAATCGCGCACACTTTGGGCGAAGCCCTTGTTTTTTTCCAGTTTGGACCAATCCACTGCATCGTTATCGTCGAACCAGCGGTCTTCCAAAATAGGTTGGCCCTGAAACAACATCGGAATACCAGGGGCTGTCATCATCATGGCGATTCCGAGCAAGGAGCGTTTTTCCGCAAAAAAATCGAAGCCATCTCTGCCGGGTGCTATGTCTTCAACGATGCGTGCCTTGCCATTTGACACCTCATCGTGAGACTCGGTGTAAATGATACGCCTGAAAGCGTCATTGTTATAACTGTGATGGAAAGCCAATTCGACTTTTTGCATGCTTCGATAATCATCATTGGCAGATTTCAACACCTCTTGCATAGGATGCACAAAATTGGCGTCCCATTGGCTGCTGTAGCCAAATCCACCATTTTCCACATTCCCAGTGATGTCAGATAGGCTGTGCATGTCTTCGGCAATGGTGATTTTTTCAGGAAATTGGTGGTGGATGGCTTGATTTATCTCCTGAATGAGCGTGCAACCATCCTCTAAATTGTCGCTGGGATTTCCGTTGGCATGTACGTTGCGGATATAGGGAACCATGTCCATACGCAATCCGTCACAGTGGTATTCGGAAAGCCACATCAAGGCGTTTTCTATCAGGAAACGGCGCACTTCTGCTCGTCCATAATCGGGGCGGGTGTCGCCCCAAGGCGTTTGCGAACGCCAGTCATTGTAGAAGTAAATGCCCCCCTTGCCGTTCTCATTCCAGCCATCAAATTGCCACAAATCCAAGTCGGAGGGGCCAAAGTGGTTATAGACCACATCCAGAATGACAGCGATGCCTCGCCGATGAGCCTCTTTCACGAAGCTCTTGAAGGCATTGGCTCCACCGTAACTGGTTTCGATAGCAAACAAGTGTGAGGGGTTATAACCCCAGGAGAGGTCGCCGGCAAACTCAAACGGCGGCATGACTTCCACTGCATTTACACCCAACCACTTGAGATAATCCAAGCCCTCTATGGCTGTGAGGAAGGTCCCTGGTGAATCCTGATGTTCCCGGAAAAAAGTGCCAATGTGCAGCTCATAAATTACCAAATCATTGTGGGCTGGCATGACAAACTGGTTGTCATCGCCCCAATCAAAGGTTGGGTCAAGTACAATACTATTTCCTACCGAATTGGTTACGGCCTTCGCATAGGGGTCGTTTCGAAAGAACTCACTGTCACCATTTTTGAAAAGGAATTTGTATTCGTCGCCAGGCTTGGCGTTTTCCACATTGATGGCCCATTGACCACCATCTTGCGGAAGCATGGAAGTTTCATAATGCTTCCAATCGTTGAAGCTGCCCGTCAGAAAGACGCTTTGTGCATGCGGTGCCCAAACCCTGAAGAAGACACCATTTTCATGAGGAGTAGCACCCATGCTTTGCTGTATAGTTACCGGGATTTCAAGGTCAACTAGGTTATCGGGTTCTAGCTTTTTTGAATTCATGATGCTTGAATTAGGTTCTTTTTGACATGGCAAAACCACCTATAAGGCTTAGTACGCCAAGCCCGATGAACACATAAGCTTGATTGCTGGCACCTTTGTCCTTTACGCCCAGTTCAATACCAGCAATTTCAACAGATTTGTCGCTATTGTCAAGCTGCATGATTCCATATATACCGAGTAGGATGCCAGCAATGATTAGCACGATGGAAAGTGGGTTTTTCATTTTTTAAAAAATTTAACGCTCTACAGTGATGATATAACCCCAAGGGCTATACCGCAATGAAGGTGCTTAATAATGAATACGTTTTGAATTCGAAATTTGCGAGGGCGTACTAGTGTATTAGGTGCCCTTAACAGGCCAGAAAATTGAGAACAGCCTTTCAGTAGGCTTATTTTTCTTGCGACGATAATTTATTTATGGCCAAGTATTCTTTAGCATTTTGACGATGATCGTCATGCTAATATATACGATAGCCGATGAAGCTATGGTCATCCAAAAGAAATTGGCCGTTGTTTTTGACAGTTTGACTTTCATGGTGATTCAATTTTTGGTTCACTAAAATGGTTGCATGTAAGTCTTCTTTATTCATATTGCTAAGATTTTATTGGCCATTTGTCGACACTACATCGGACCCTTTCTCTACTTTAATTTCTGTTTGTTTTACTCGCACGGCATAGTCTTCAGGTTTCACCCTCCCGTTCAATTGTTTTGCACGCACAAAGGTGAAAGTGGCACCGAACAGGAATATGGCTGAGGCATAATATACCCAGAGCATAAGCACGAGCACACTTCCCGCTGCATCGTAAAGGCTGGCCGCACTGCTGCTGCCTATGTATAAGCCGATAAGGTATTTGCCACCCGAAAAAAGCACGGCAGTGACTAGTGCCCCCACCCAGGTATCTCGCCAGGCCAATTTGGCGTCCGGCAAAAACTTGAACAACATGGCAAACAACAAGGTGATAATGGCAATAGGCAAAACTAGTGATGTAAAAACCACCAAGAGAGACGATAAGTCACCAATCATCCTGCCAAGGTATTGGCTCAATGAAGTTATAAGGGCATCTATCACCAGCGAAACGAGCAAGATAAAGGATATGCTTACCAGCAGCGCAAAAGATATTGCCCTGTCACGCAGCATTTTCAAAAGGCCCATGCCCTTTGTGTTTTCTGCAACTTTCACCTCGAAAATCAGGTTCAAGGCATTTTGCATAGTGATGAACACCGTAGTTGCCGTGAATAGGAGCACACCAATGCCAAGTGCGGTTGCCCATATATTGGGCTGATAGATGTTCATTTTGTCAATGGTGTTCGATAATTGTTGAGCACCATCTCGACCCACCAGACCACCTATTTCATCAAAAACCGTCTGCCTTACTTCGGTTTCATTGTAAAACTGGGTAGTTGTTTTCAGCACTATCAAAAGCATGGGAGGCAACGAAAATATAGTGTAATAGGAAAGTGCTGCCGACTGAGTGATAGCGTCGGTATCAATGAACTTACTAAAAGCACCTTTCACTACACCCCAGTAAAATTTGATAGTATCGCCCATAAAGTGTACTATGGATTATTTTGCTTGGTGAATCAATTAAGTCGTAGCCATTGCATAGTTGTCCTTGTTATCGTACTGAGGTTTTTCTGATTCCACCACTACCGTCTTTGTGGCTGTATGCGCAAAATATTGCTGTATAATGGGTAGAACAACTGGCAACATTTTGTACAATGAATCAAAAATGGACGAAGAACCATCTTTCGTTGCTGAGAAAGTGCCTTCCACTACCTCACCATCCTCTACGTCAACAGTCATCGAACGACCTTCGGCCTGCTCCGATTTCTTGAGGAAATATTGCTGTAACATCGGAATGACCAAAGGAATGATAGTTGAAAGCAAACCAGCTTTCGGCTCGGTAGTTTGACCATAGCCATTAGTTGTTACAGTTTCAGACTCTTCGTCTGTTTTGACCTTCAGGAATAATTGTTGAACCACTGGCAAGGCCACGAGCATGAGCTTTGAAAACCAGCTCATGCTCGTGTCTTCGCCTATTTCGGCTTGGTATTCAACGTGGGCAGGCGAACTATCGCGCAGCAAAGCTTCTCCTGCAAACTTCCTAGCCACCAATACGCCCAAGCCAACGGCACCAGCGGGCAGTAGTATTTTCTTGAGCAAAAAGTCGCGGCCAACTACGGTGGTTTTGCTGAAGCTGCGTGAGAACTCTTTGCGAGTAGTACGCATTTTGTCTACAATAAGGTCTTGTTCTGCTTGTAGTTCTGCTATAGTATTTATGCGTTGAATTGGCATAGCGTTTAAGATTTAAAAAGAGCGGACAATATGTCCGCTCGAAAAATGAAGGTATTCAGCTCTATAATTCTTTGTGATTTGGGGAAAATAGGGCGGACGCCTTTGGACAAAAGCCCTCCAGCGTCGCACCTCATTGGTCTTAGCTTACTGATATTTCACGGAGATGGCTTTTGGCCTTGTTCGCACCGCGCTGGAAGGCAGTTTCTGCATCTTCCAATGTGTCTTGTGCTTCTTCCGATCCACTCTTGATGCGCTCCTGGAGCTTGGTGCTCACTTCTGCAGCATATGCCTTACCCCTTTCAATGATGTTACTCACTGTGGAAGTAACAGAATGGAGTTTTTCTTGGGCATAGTCACGGGCTTGACCACCGTACTCTGTTGCCTTGTTGACAGCCTCGTTCGTCATTTCACGGCCTTTGTCTGAGTTGATCAAATAACCAACTGCTGCGCCTGTGGCAAGTCCGGCCAGAAAAATCCAGCCGCTGTTGTTGTTGCTTTCAGTGTTGTTAGACATGATTCTAATTTTTGAAGTTCGAAAATATTGCAAGCTGCTTCGGCTGGCAGGTACGGATGTCCGTTCCTGCCAGCGAAAAGCTTACTGTAGTTATTCCTAAATTTTTTGCAGGAGTTTTAGCACGATCAGTACCACTGCCACGATGAGCAGGATGTGTATCATGTTGCCCACCACGGCCCCAAAACTGAGGTACCCGAATAGCCAACCGACAATCAGTAAAACGATAATGATCCAAACGATGTCTTTCATTTTGAATGTTTTAAAAAGTGAAAAAAAATAGGAGTTTTTGATTCTCTTTTTGGGCTGTTCCCGGCCCTGTTGGGGAGAATATATTGCTAAAACGGGGCAATAACACTGATGTTCAAAACAATAAAAAAATGAGTAAAAAATAATAATTAAAATTGGTAAGTAATTCAAAATCAACTAATTGCAATGTTAGCCAAGGTAGTAACATGCACTGTTAATCGGATAAATTAGTTCATTATGAGAGGTGTTAGCGCCATAAAAAATTTCTAATAATTGCTATTTCGCCTGAAATGAAGATGCGGTGAGTTTGAAATCCAGATTTGCATTTGGATAAATTTAACGAAAGTAGGCCATCTTGGCATGATTGAATTGAATGGTAGTTTTCACAACACTACTTAAAATCGTTTTCGGCTAATCCCCAAATTCTGAAAATCCTTGTCTGCCGACAAGCAGGATAGAACCCTGAAACATAAAAAAAGATACCTATTATATAGTGTGTTTAAGAATGGAAAAAGAAAACCGTGTGCCGCCATCTTCGGCAGTACTTATATTGATTTTGCCCCCCAATCTTTCCACCATCCGCTTTACGATGGAAAGCCCAAGGCCTGTACCTAAATTGCCGAGACGATCCGTTCTGCCCAGCGTCTTAAATAATTGGAACACCTTTTCGTAATCTCTCGATTCGATACCGGGCCCATTGTCAGTAACGCTGAATTGATACTCAAAGTCATTTTCAGCCACCTCTAACTTGATTTCGCACTGCTCTTTATCATTGTACTTGATGGCATTGTCCAGAAGGTTGAAAAGTATGTGTTGTAAAGCCACTTTTGAGGTGGTGATATTGGGCAAGTCACGGGGAAATTGAATATTGACCCAACCCGGTAGGTGCAGCTGTGTCAGGAGTTGCATAACCAGCTCATGTACGTTTACCTGATCTTTTGCTTTAGCAAAAGAGCGGGTCGTATTGAAGTATTGGATAGTGCCCTTGGTAATCTTGTTGAGGTTATTGGCCGATTCATGAACCATTGAAAGTAGTTCCCGACCACTCTCATCCAACTGGCTTCCATTTTCTTCTATGATGATTTCCAGAAGGGAAACAATGCCGTTCAGCGGCGATTTCATATCGTGTGACAACACGTAGGATATTTCTGAGGCTTCTTGATTGAGTTCTTCCAAGTTTTTTTGTACCACTTCCAGCTTTTTGACCTTCCTACGGAGTTCAAACAATTGTGAAACCGTATTGGCGAGTGACTGCAATATGACCAATTGGCGCTCATCTAGTTGTTGGGGCTTTTGGTCAACAATACATATCGTGCCCACAGCATAACCCTCCGTGTCCTTCATTGTTACCCCCGCATAAAAAACAACCTGGGTAGGACCGGTCACCAATGGGTGTTCACGAAACCGCTCGTCGAGCCTTAAATCTGGCACGACGAAAGGTCGGTCAGGCTCCATGATGGTGTGGGAGCAAAATGCAATGTCCCTCGGCATTTCATTTAAATCGGTGCCGTGGTGCGCTTTGAACCATTGCTTGTCTTCGCCGAGCAGCGTAATAAGTGCAATGGGCACTTTGCAAATTTCTGAGGCGATTCGAGCTATGTCGTCAAAATCCTTTTCGGGCATCGTGCCCGTGAGCAAATAAGCTTCAACTGCTTCCAGCCTTTCTGATTCGTTAGTAGGTATGGGTGGTTTGGTCATTTTGCTGGATTATCCCTCATTGGCAATGAAAAGTAAAAAACGGCGCCTTCGCCGGGCGTGCCTATGGCCCACATCTTGCCACCGTGTTTCTGAATAATTCGTTGGCTGGTGGCAAGCCCAATGCCAGTACCTTCAAATTCCTCGGCATGGTGGAGCCGTTGAAATGGTTGGAAAAGCTTGCTGGCATACTGAGGGTTGAATCCAATGCCATTGTCGGCAATTTGAAAAATAGCTATGCCGTTTTCCTCCTTTCCGCTTATCTGAATGCGCATCTCCTCTTTTCGGGAAGTGTACTTTATTGCATTGCCTATCAGGTTTTGCCAAACTAGTTTTAGCGCAGCGGGGTCTCCAAAAGCATTTGGGAGGCTTCCTATCTGGAAGTCTATTTTCATTTTGTTATTGAAAGTGCCAACTTCTTCGAAGACAGCTTTTACAATCTCCTGCATGTTTACTTCCTTTTTCGTAATCTCCAATTTTCCGGTTTTGCTGAAAGCAAGCAAATCGGTCAATAAATTGTCCATTTTAAGGGCATTTTCTCCAATCATTTTCACCGCGGTAATGGCTTCTTCCTTCTCTTTATAGTCTATTAGCTCTTCCTCTACCACAGCAGACAATCCTTGCAGGTTATGCAGTGGCACACGTAGGTCGTGTGTCACGGCATAAATGAAGTTTTCTAGGTCTCTATTCGTTTCACGCAATTCACTGGTGCTTTCAGCGACTTTGCTTTCAAGTTTTTCGTTGTCGTTCTTGATTCGTAGTTCCGATTGTTTTCGGATGGTAATGTCAGTGATATGCACCAGGATGCATTTTTCCTCAGGGATGGCCGTTGCATTCACCATGGCCCAAAAATAGGAGCCATCCCCCCGGATGTAGCGTTTTTCGAGTTGTACGAAATTATTGACTTCACCAGAAAGCCTTTCCTTTACGCTATTAGTAATTTCAAGGTCATCTGGGTGAGTAACATCATTGGACTTAAGGTTTAAAAGCTCCGCTCGGCTGCGCATGAACAAATTGCACATGGCATCGTTAACTTCTAAAAAGTCACCCGTATAATCGGTGATTACGATGCCAACGGGCGCGTGTGCCATCAACAATTTGAACCTTCGGGAACTATTGATTGCTGCCCCTTTTGCCTCTGAAAACTGCTCCCCGGTAGGCATGTTCAAAACTGTTGGGAAATAGTAAAACAACATCCCTACCGTTGTGGTAGAAATTATGGCAGTAATCACTTTCACCAATCCCTCCAATCGGTACATTGGATACCACACTGAAACAATGTCAATGACATGTGTGGTGCCGCAGGCAAGTATGAAGGCTGCAAACGCAACAAAAATGCCCCTAAACTTTATGTCCTCCCGCTGCTTCAAAAAGCGAAGAAGCAAAAAAGGGATGATGTAATAGGAAAGTGCAATTGCCCCATCACCCAGCACATTTGTCCACAAGACGGCGGGCTTCCAAAAGTAGCAATGGCCATGTGGCATGAAATCAGTTTCAAACAATCTCCGTAAAAACTCCATATTTGTATGAATTTTTCAAATCAAGTACTTGAAGTGCCAGTTGAAATTAACGAAAATACAAATCCTGCACTTTTGCAAACAGAAATACATCTAAGTTGCATTTTGTTGGTGGACGACGATCGAGCTACTAACTTCCTCAACAAACGCCTTTTGGAAAAAATGGGCGTTGTAGATACTATCAACATAGCCCGAAACGGTGTGGAGGCAATGGAATATCTGACGAGCGCTGCTAAGGGTGAGCGGGATAAACCAGTTCCAGAACTCATTTTCCTCGACATCAACATGCCAATAGTCAATGGCTGGGAGTTTTTAGAGCGGTATGAATCAATGCCCGAAGATTTCAAACAATCCATCACTGTGCTCATGCTTTCCACTTCTTTACGGCAAGCCGATATCGAGCAAGCTGGCAAATGGAATGTAGTAAAGGGTTTTATTCACAAACCGCTTACCTCTGAACAAGTCATGAAAGTGTTGGATGAGAACTTTGGTTGATTCAGCCAAATTCTCAGAAACAAGCTTGCCAATTGGGTCAAATGAAAAGAAATGCTTCCTGATTTTAAGCATGGCAAATTGTTCGAAAACAGTTGAACGCAAATTGACCCTATCCACTTTTGCTCTCCCATCCTATCTGAAATCCGTTTCCTCCAATATTTCAAAAAAGGCATTAGTGTTGTGCCCTGTCTGTGAAAATTTTGCGTCTTCGTTTAGCTGAGCAGCAACGGTCGTACTAGTCCTGTAAGGCGTCGAGTACGTTGGATAGGAGTTTGAGAATTTCCGCCTTACCTTCAAAATCGTTCACCATCAAAAGTTTGGACTGTACTTTTTGCAGGTTAAGCTCGGCTTCCCTCAAACGCCGCTCATCCTCCTTTGCCATAGTTTTTTGGGCATCCGCTTTTCGAAACACCTCTTCCATTTTTAACGGAAGCGTAGCGAGGTTCTCTTTCAGCACATAACCAGATGCACCGTTCAGCACCGCCTCGGCCACTTTTTCTTCATCGTTCAGGATGCCTGTGATGAAGATAAAGGGCAGATACTGCATTTTTTTTCGGATGTGCAGCAAGGCTTCCAGCCCGTTGATGTCAGGTAAACTATAGTCAGCTAGCACAATGTCTGGCACTGACCATTCTATTTTTTCGAAGAATTCGGCCCGGTTCTGCGCAACGGTAAAGACGGCATTCGGGGCAACTTTCAGCACCTGTCGTTTCACTAGCTCAGCATCCGTCTTCATGTCCTCGAGCATCAGGATGTTCATTTTCCTTTCTAACATGGTCATGTAGGTTGTAGTTAATTAATTATTCCAATTTGGGTCTGTACCTTGTTTGTTTCGTAACACTCACAATGTGTTTTCAAATAGGCAAGGTGATCAGACTAAACTCCTGTAAAAATTGAAAGACGTAGGTTTTTATCTAAACCGAAGGATTCAAATTAGCCACTTCATTTCAAATTACAGCCTAAATAATTTGTTAAACATACATTTGGCGGATTAAAAGCAGAGGCGAATATAGAAATTTTTTACCGAAAGCACCTTTGGAATTAATTTTCCCGTTATTGAACACATTAGTCAATAACTCCTTTTACCACTTTGATTATGATTTTTACAATGTTAAAATCTAAATTTGCACTTGATTTAGATAAAACAAGCTGAATTTACTAATTTGGATGAAACCTTTACATACCAGACTATAAATGAGCACACGTTCAACGAGCTCTTGAAACGAAGAAGCGGTAAGCCGTTCCTCGTTGTCTTCACTGCCGATTGGTTGGGTGAGGGAACCATCATGGATTCCATCATTGAGGGGTTAGCCGAGAGTTACCAGGACAAAATACACTTCTACCGAATAGACATCGAAGCTTCCAAAAACGTGTCGCACCAGATGGGCATTCGCCGCCTTCCCGGCATTTATTTCTTCAAGAACGGCGAGATATCTGACCACCTCTCAGGCATGGTGCCTGCCCGTACAATTGAGCAGCGCATCAATGAAATCCTGCAATGAATGCAGTGAAATTGAACATTTTCAAAGTTGTTCCTTTTTAGCTCCAACTCCAAAAGGAGCTATATTTTACCTACTAAAATTTTATATATGGAAACGAAAAAAATCATAGGCACCGTGCTGGTGGCCTTTGGGCTGCTGGGACTTGTGCCTGGTGTACTCGGCATCTTTGAAAAACAACAAATATTGGGAATCAATTCTTGGGCACTGACAATTTTGGGTGGTCTTTTCTTTATTTCCGGTATTGGCCTTATCAAATCAATCCGCTCCACACCTGAAGTGTAGGTCGTATCCTTCACTTACCACTTAACTATATGATTATGAAAGCCTTACGAAAACTAGGCTTGTTGCTGATTGCAACTTGCCTATACGCTTCGTGCGCCAATTACAAGCTGAATATTGATGAATCCAGTCAAAACTGGAAAGAGAAACCAATGCCAACCAAAAAGCTGGACTTCAAAGTGTATCTAATTGGGGATGCTGGAGCGGCTACCAACGATAAGCGAAATGAGGCACTTAAAATATTGCGGCAAGCGCTTGTAAATGCCCCCCAGCAAAGCGCCGTCGTGTTTTTGGGAAACAACGCCATTCCTGATGGGCTGCCCTCTAAAAAGGGCAAGCAAAGAGAAAGGGCCGAACAAGAATTGAAGGCCCAATTGGACGTACTCAAAAACTACAAAGGCCAAATCATTTTCCTGCCAGGCAACTATGATTGGTCTGCCGATGGCGTGGACGGCTTGGTCCGGCAGCAAAAATTTATAGAAAACTACCTTGGCAGGGATGATATCTTCTTGCCCGGAAATGGCTGCAGTGGGCCAACTGTGAAGGAACTTACGGCCAAGCTCGGCATACTCGTGCTCGACAGCCAATGGTACTTGACCGATTGGAATAACGAGCCGGAGTTGAATGAATCTTGTGAAATTACAAATCGCAGCGATTTCTTCGAAGAAGCGCAATCAGTTGTGACTGACTTTGCTGGCAAGAACCTGTTGGTAGTGGCGCACCACCCGCTACATTCAAATGGATGGAAGGGAGACCAATTTGCGCTCAAAGACCACCTTTATCCTCCATCCGATGAGCGGCCGTTGAGGCATGTTCCAATGCCCTTGGTTGGTACTGTCATGTTGGCAGCCGACAAGCTTTCAGCCAACCGGCAGGAGGTGCAGCACCCTATTTACAAAGAATACATCAGTGGGGTCAAAGGCATTGCCCGGCAACACGGAAATATCATTTATGCAGCTGGGCACGAGCACAATATGCAACTAAAAGTTGAGTCTGAAATAACCCATATCATTAGTGGTGCAGGCTCATTGGTCAGCCCAGTTAAGTTGGGAAAATCTACTCAAATGGGCTATGCTGGTGGGCTGGGATTCGCTGTCGTGGGTTTTTTTGTGGGT
>JANPLH010000278.1:0-42187 GCA_031426435.1 Saprospiraceae bacterium
GGTGCCATTGGCGCACCGCCATCTGCAAGCGTAATCATGCCATCGTCATCGAGGTTGTAGGTCACGTTGTTACAAACCACTGTTGGCGGAGTGACATCTTGTACGGTAATGGTTTGGTCGCAATAGCCGTGGTTGGTGTAGTCAAATAAAGGGTTTGGGTGGTCGTCGTCAACCTCAGTTACACGAACCCTCACTGCTTGTGGGCCAACCTGGCTGCAGTTGAAGGTCAAGGATGGGCCAATCACCACGTTGCTGGAATTGACGAAGTTGAATCCAAGCGGTGCAACGGCATCGCAAGCATCGAAGCTGCCGTTGTCCAATGCGCTGGCGTTCACCGTCACGGAACCCGATGCGTCCAATGTTACCGTCAAGTTTTTACAGAAAACAGCAGGCGCTGAGTTGTTGGTCACTTGAACGTTCACGGTACAAGAGTTGGAGTTGCCGTTTGCATCCGTTACGGTAAGGGTAACAACATCGGCTGGATTGCCCACATTGGAACAATTGAGGGTAGCCGGGCTAACCGAAAATGTGAGTGCCGAGGCGGGCGTACAGTTGTCGAAGCTGTTGTTGTTCAACATAGCCGGCGTCAAAGTCGCCACACCGAGCGGGTTAACGGAAACCTCGATGGCCACCGCCGTACACACAGCCGTGGGCGCCACGTTGTCCACGATGTTCATGGCCGTGGTGGCCGTCCCCATCAGGCCGCAAGGGTCAATGGCAGAAAAGGTAATAGTGTAATTACCAGCTGGGTAGTTTCCGCTGGCATTCAAGCCACTGCCGGAATTTACTATCTGGTTGTTGATATTGTTCCTTACAATAAAAGCAGTAAGCAAGTGGATGTTTGGTGTGCAATCAGATACCGTTGCCGCTGACATGACCACATTGGTCTGGCAGTTGGAGCCAGCAGGCAGGTTAATGGCTGCCGGAGGCGTGATGACAGGTATATCGTTGACCACGGTAATGGTCTGAACGAAGGTTGCCATGTTCCCGCAGTCGTCCTCAGATTTGTAGGTTCGAGTAACGGTGTAGCTGGTATATGCGCACATTGACGGGTCAGCACTTCTCGTGCTTACGTCAGTGACCGTGTTGGTTGGAGAAGCATCGCAGTTGTCAGTAGCCGTAAAAGCGACTGGCTGTGCTGGGCCAACAGTACAGGATGGGGAAGCATTGGCTGGGCCTGTGCCTGTGCCAGCAGCTCCACCGTTCCAGTCAATTACTGGAGCCTGGGTATCGTTGACCGAAATGGTTTGAACACAAGTACCAGTGAGGCCATCATAAGTAGCCTTCCAAGTACGGACAATACCATTGCCAGTGCATCCAGTTGCGACATCGCAATAAGTGATACCAGTAGCGTAAGGAGCCGAACAATCCGTACCTGCTTGCGCCAGATTGCCGCCGCAGTTGTCAATTGCAGAAGCGAAGCCCGTAGCTGCTGGCGCAGTGGATGCCCCACAGT
This sequence comes from Saprospiraceae bacterium, assembly GCA_031426435.1. Lineage (GTDB taxonomy): Bacteria > Bacteroidota > Bacteroidia > Chitinophagales > Saprospiraceae > UBA6168. The sequence continues at coordinate 1,457 of JANPLH010000278.1, forward strand.
TTACGCTGACGTTTGCTGGGCAAATAATGGCAGGTGGTAAGTTGTCCACCACCGTTACAATGGTCGAGCAGGTGTTGGTGTTGCCAGCGTTGTCAGTCACTGTTAGTGTAACGGTGACATTGCCCAATACGGCACAGGTAACATTGCTTGGGGCTACCGAAAGCGTAACCGCACCGCAGTTGTCGCTGCTGCCGTCATCTATGTCTGCTGGGTCAATGGGGGCATTGCCGTTGGTATTGAGGGCAATGGTAAATGGCCCAGAACAGACCGCAGTAGGTGCGGTGATGTCAGGGCTGCATTGTGCTTTGGCCGATTGGTAGGAAAAGCAACACAGTAGTAATAGGGCTATAGTTGCCATCAGCCTGGATTTCAAAGCATTTGGCATCTGGGATACAGCCTTTTCTCGTCCGTAGGAGCCTGAGCGACAGCGTTCTTGCTCCTGAGTGTTGAAATTTAGCATAGTAGTAGGCTTAGTTTAGTTAATTAAAATATTTGCTTAAGGGCCAGGGGGTGAACCTGTCCGCAGTGTAGAAATTCCATAATTGATGAGCAAAATGGCAAAGCCCAGAATCGTGCATTTGAACCAAATCGCCATCGAGTGAAACCACTCGTGTATTGTTTTATAAACGGGAAACAGTCAGAAATGTAGCTCGGTACTACTTCGTCGAATAGTGGTGCGGGGAGACCGTCCAACAACTGGTAAGATGTGTAATCGTTGTAAATCGGCTTAAGGTATCGTTGGTTTCTATGTCCAAAGCATTATTGGGTATTCACTTGTTCCTCTTTGTTTGGAACCAAAGCCAAAAGTAACTAATTTTTGGATTTGCAAATACCATGCTACTGTAACGGTTCGGGTGGTGCCAACGTGCGGCAACCCTTATTCAATGTTCACGGGAGTTTAGGAAAAAACCCAAACTTGTATTTTTTTACGTTGCAAAAGTAAATTGTCTTTTCCCATAAAACATCCCTACGTTTAGGTATAATTAAATTATTATCGAAATGAATTAGTTTTTTGTCAATGTTTTACAACTAATTGAATTTCAACAACTTAAAAAATTGTATTATTGTAAAAAAGCATCTGAGGCCCTAATTTTGTTCCTGCATATCGGCTAAAAAGCTACCTATTTTTTTCTGAGCAAGGTCAAAATCCACACGTTTACTGCCCAGAACCCCAGCTTTCCATCTTGTACGTGATTTTTTGAAAAAAGCTTAATTTCACCACAGAAATTTTCAAATTAGTTTTCAATACAAGTACCAATCCCTATGGAATTTGGCTTTACTGAACACGAGCATCGTCTCAAACAGTTCATTATTTCACTGATTGTGCAAGAAGCTCAATCTGATCAGGATTTCTCCGTCATTGAAAAAAAGTACCTCAGTTATGCCGCTAAAACGCTTGGGATTACGAAAGCTGAAGTGGCCACCATCCGCCTCAGGCCCACCGAGTTCGAGATGGCTCCACCCCCCAACGAGCAAGAACGGATGAACGTGCTCTATTTCTTGCTTTTCATGATGCGAGCCGATGGACAAGTGAAAAAGGCGGAAGAAGATTTATGCCACCATATCGGCTTTCGGTTAGGCTTTCGGCGTGAAATGGTTTCCGACCTTATCAATGTCATGCGTGCCTGCCTCGACAAGGAGATACCTCCGGATGCCATGTTGGATAGAGTGAGGGCTTATTTGAACTAAATGGCCAAAAACACCGAAAGGATTGCTTTGGGCAATCCTCTCGGTCTGTTGTGAAAAGCAATCATTGCTAAGCACCATTGAATTTATATCCTTGATAGCAATGGATGGTATGCTACCAGCTCCCGCCAGCGCCGCCGCCACCGAAGTCGCCGCCGCCAAAACCGCCAAAGCCACCGCCGCCACCGCCCCATCCACTACCACCGCCGCCGCCGCCACTGCCGGGGCCAAAAATTATCCAACCCCCGCCGCCTGAATCATATCGGCCACTTCGTTGATAGCCGCCGCCACCGCCTCCTTTGCTGATGATGATCATGATAACGATAAAAAGGATGAGGAAAATGATGATAACAGGCAATGGCAGGTTGCCCTCCTGCCCAGCATCTTCATTGATGTACTCCCCATTGCCAAGTTGGATAATGGCCGTGGTGGCCTGGTCGAGGCCCTGATAGTATTGCTGTTGCCTAAAATTAGGGGTAATGATGCGCTCGATAATGCGCTTGGACATGGCATCGGGCAAGAATCCCTCTGCACCATAGCCTGTCTGAATCCGAAGCTTGCGGTCGCCAATGGCTATATAAATAAGTATGCCATTGTTTTTGCCACCTCTGCCTATGCCCCAAGCCTCTGCGAGTCGGTACGAGTAGTCAAAAATGTCATCGCCATCAAGCGTTTGCTCAATAACAACAGCAATCTGTGTGGAGGTAGAGTCGTCGTAAGCGGTGAGCTTTTGTTCCAGTGCCTGAATTTCGTCAGTACTCAGGATGCCCGCCAAGTCGTTAACCAACCGAGGCGGGTTGGGCACAGGTGGTATTTCTTTCGCTGCCACAAAAAGTGGCAACATGAGCAAAACGACGAGCAGGATATTTTTGAAGAAAATTTTCATTTTGTAGTTTTGGAATGGGCGAAATCTCGCCCGTTCACTCGCTCACTTTTCTATTTGCCGTACGAAATCTCATCTGACAATTCATTTTTGTCCCCATCCGTCCAGGGAAAATAAGCCTGCAACTTTTCACCAGCCATTTTCACGCCTTGGCAAACGCCTTCTGCGAACATGCCTTGTCGGAAGTTTTGCTGCATGACGTCCCTGACCGCTTCCCAAAAATGGGGCGGCACGGCGGCGTTGATGTTCATGTCCCCGAAAATTGCAAAATCCTTACGTGGTGGTGAGATAAAAATGAGTACACCGTTCCTATCCTTCGTGCGCTCCATGCCCAACGAGAAAAAGGTACGGGTAGCCGCACCAAGGATGGCCCCCTCATAATCCCGCTCCAAGTGAACCCGGATTTCGCCAGAGGTCAGACGCTCTGCTTCCCTAATGGTCTGCACGATGCGGGCCTCCTCGTCTTTTGAGAAAAAATCTATCATTTGAAGGGGATGGGAGGTATGAGATATGGAGATATGAGGTATGCAAAACATACCTTCATACCTCATACCTCCATACCTTTTTACTTACCTGAGTTGAAATCAACCTTCGGGGAGTTTTGTGCAGCTTGGTCTGCCTCGAACTGGCCTTTGCGCTCGAAGCCGAAGATACCTGCCCAGAAATTCGCTGGGAAGCGGCGCACTGCGGTATTATAGTCAGCAACGGTTTCGTTGAACTTGTCCCGCTCCACCTTGATGCGGTTCTCGGTCCCTTCCAACTGCGACTGCAATTCTTGAAAAGCAGCCGTTGCCTTCAGGTCTGGATAGTTCTCAGTCACCATCAGCAACCTGCCGATGGCTTGTGAGAGGCCACTCTGCGCGCTTTGGAACTCCGCCAGTTTCTCCGGCGTGAGGTTGGTTGGGTCAACTTGAATGCTCGTGGCCTTAGCACGTGCATCGGCAATGCCGGTCAACGTGGATTGCTCAAAATTGGCAGCACCTTTCACCGTTTCAACGAGGTTAGGCACAAGGTCCGCACGGCGCTGATAGGCGCTTTGCACATTGCCCCATGACTTCTCAACAGCAGTGTCTTTGGTGACAAAGCGGTTGTAAGAATTGCACCCTGAAAATGCGACAACCAGGCCAAGAATGGCAAGAACTAAAATGACGACTGGTCTCATTGTCAATAAGTTTTTTGTTTTGATGAATTTTCACAACGGCGATGCGGACATGTCCTGCCATGCGCCCTTGCGTTGAAATTCAGATGCTAAAATAGCGGAAAGTCACCCATCGTTCAGGCAACTGCCCCGTTATTCTGCAAACATCGTCAATTTAACGATAAATGCAAGCTGCTTGCAAGGAAATTGGGAAATTGAAGAAATTAGAAATTGGGGGATGCGGCAACTCCCAACTCCCAATTTCCCAATTTCTAATTTCCCATTCTCCCCAGCATGGTTTTCACCACAAACGCCAGCCGCTCGGCAGCCAAGCCAACCGCTTCCAGCACATCTTCGTGCGTTGTTTCCTTTATCGTTGAAATGGGATAGCTTTTATTGGAAACAACAGAAACCGCAAACACCCGAAGCCCTGCATGGCGGGCCACGATGACTTCCGGCACCGTGCTCATGCCCACCACGTCCGCCCCGATTCGGTGCATGAACTCATATTCGGCGGGCGTTTCGAGGTTCGGGCCTTGCAGCGCCACGTACACGCCCCGGTGCGAGCGGATGCCGTTTGCTTGCGCAATATCCAAGGCCAGGTCGAGCAGCGAAGAGTCGTAGGCATGGAGCATGTCAGGGAAACGGACGCCCAGCCGCTCGTCGTTTGGGCCACGCAGCGGGTTGTCGGCTTGCAGGTTGATATGGTCCCTCAAAAACACCAAATCGCCCACCTCATAAGCCGCATTCACGCTCCCTGCTGCATTGGAGACGATGAGTAGTTCCACGCCCAACGCCTTCATCACCCGCACCGGGAACGTGACCTGCTGCATCGAATAACCTTCGTAATAATGGAAGCGACCGGCCATTGCGACAACCTCGACACCCGCCAATTTTCCCAAAATCAACTTACCTGAATGCCCCTTCACCGTGCTGGCCGGAAAATGCGGAATATCATGATAAACAACGGTTGCCATCGCTGCAATTTCATCTGCCAAGCCGCCCAAGCCTGAGCCGAGAATGATGCCAACCTTGGGTTGAAAACTGGTTTTGCTTCCCAAAGGGATTAACCGCAAAAAGGAAGCAGCTTCTTGTATTTGGTCGTACAACATCTTTATTAATGATGAATGCCTGCCTGTCGGCAGTCAAGGTGGAATGATAAATTTAGCAGCCCTCCAATTTCTTCATTTCTTAATTTCCCAATCCCTAATCCGGCTCCGGACTCACCGCCGTCCAACCACCATCCACCACGAGCGTCTGCCCCGTGATTTGCCCCGACAGGGGCGAGAGCAAAAACAAAGCGGCATGGGCAATGTCCTCAACCGTTGCGGGCCTGCCCGTCGGGGTGATGCGCTCCCAAGTTTCGTTGTAAGCAGGGTCGTGCAGGGTACGCTCGGTGAGTGTGGCGCCAGGGGCGATGGCGTTTACCGTTATTTGGTGAGGTGAAAGCTCCAATACCAAGCCACGGGCGAGCATTTCCAGCCCTGCCTTGGTCATGCCGTAGGTGGCCAGCCCCCGGTGCGACTGGTGCCCCGTTACGCTGGACATGAACAGGATGCGGCCTCCGCTACCCTGCGCCTTCATCTGCCTTGCGGCAAATTGGGCGAGGAAAAAGCTGCCCTGCAAATTGACCGCCACGAGCTGCTGGAAGCGCTCCGGCGAATACTCGAAGAAGTCGCCGTAGGTAGTGATGCCCGCATTGGCCACAGCGATATCAACACTGCCAAACTGCTCAACCGCCTCATCCACAAGCCTTTGCAAAACGGCAAGGTTTCTCACATCGCCCGGTACGGACAGCACTTTGCCGCCTCCGGCGGAAATGCGGTGGCCCGCTTCGGCGGCAAGGGATGAGTCAAGGTCGTTCAGCACAACGGCAGCGCCCTGGGCGGCGAGTTGCCGGGCAATCTCGTAACCGATGCCCAAACCGGCCCCGGTGACAATGGCAGTTTTGTTTCGGAATGTTTTTTCCAAAGTGAAATTGTTGGATGCCCGGCAAAGCTAAAGTTTGACGGTGGAAGTTGTGGGGGATTTCTAATTTTGCCACCTTTATTTCAAGCCTTTTTTATGCTCAAAAATACACCTGTCATTTTGGCGATTTTGGTTGCTGCAACTATTACCGCCGCCTCCCAATCCACCCTCCTACCCCCGGACGCTTTCCTTCCCCATAAAATTGGCAGCCAGTTTACAGGACATAGCCTGCTGGTGGACTACTACCGCCACGTGGCCACCAACAGCGACCGGATGAAGCTCGTCGAATTTGGCCGCACCAACCAGCAGCGGCCTCAAATACTTGCTATCGTGAGCAGCCCGGAGAACCTCCGCCGCATAGAAGACATCCGACAGAACAACTTGAGAAATGCAGGCCTATTGCCCGGCACAGGCAACGCCAACAACCCCATCACCATCGTTTGGCTCGGCCTTAGCGTGCACGGAAACGAAGCGGCAGGCAGCGAGGCCAGCATGCCCGTGCTGTACGAACTAACTAACCCCAACAACCGGGAAGCTAGCGAATGGCTAAAAAACACGGTCGTACTCATAGAACCGAGCACCAATCCCGACGGGTACAGCCGCTACACCGACTGGTACCGGCAGGCCAGCCCCGCCCTACCCGACCCCAACCCCCGCTCACGGGAGCACGACGAGCCTTGGCCGGGTGGCCGGGTAAACCATTACCTTTTCGACTTGAACAGGGATTGGGCTTGGGGCACACAGGTCGAGACTCAAAACCGCCTGAAAGTTTACAATGACTGGCTGCCCCATGTGGTCGCCGACATCCATGAACAGGGCAAAAACGAACCTTACTATTTTGCGCCAGCAGCGCAGCCTTACCATAAATACCTCACCAAATGGCAAACCGATTTTCAGTATGAAATCGGTAAAAACCATGCGAAATACTTCGACCGCAACGGCTGGCTGTATTTCACCAAAGAGGTGTTCGACCTGTTTTATCCCAGCTACGGCGACACGTATCCATGTTATAATGGTGCAATCGGCATGACCTACGAACAGGGCGGCATCGGTGCTGGCCGGGCCGTCAACCTCAATAACGGCGATACGCTCACGCTCTACGACCGGGTGGCGCACCATACAGCCACTGCCCTTTCTACCGTCGAAATCTCCTCGAAGAACGCCGCTCGGCTGGTGCAGAACTTCGCCGACTTTTACCAAAAATCACAAAACAGCCCGCCCGGCGAGTACAAGGCTTTTGTGGTAAAAAGCACGAACCCTGCGGCCAAAGTCAAGGCTTTTGCGCAGCAACTCGACCGCCTCGGCATTCGCTACGGCAAGGCGGGCAAGGCAAGTACCGGACTCAGCGGCTACGACTTCACGACCGGGGAGGAGGCCAAATTTGCCGTAGGCGAAAACGACCTCGTGGTGAGTGCCTACCAGCCCAAGGGCCTTTTCGCACAGGTTCTGCTGGAGCCGGAACACGCTATTGTGGACTCGAACACCTACGATATCACGGCCTGGTCGCTGCTCCATGCGCATGGATTGGAGGCTTTCGCTACCAAGCAGCGCATTGACCCAGCGCAACAAGGATTTGTTTTTGGTGAAAAAACCAACGGCTACCCTTCTTCAACACCTTATGCCTACCTCGCCGCTTGGAACTCGATGGACGCCGCCCGCCTGCTGGCCGATTGGACGAAGCACGGCGTCGTTTGCCGCTATGCCGAGTCAGCTTTCCGCTTGGAAGGCAAGGACTGGCCTGCTGGCACCCTCCTCGCTACCCGTGGGGACAACCGCAAACACCCCGACTTTGACGCCGTGGTGCAAGCTGCCGCCACTCGGCTCGGCTTGCCGCTTGTTGCTGCGCAAACAGGCTTCGTGGAGGCCGGGAAGGACCTCGGCTCCGACGGAATGGTGCTTATCAGCGCCCCCAAGGTGCTGGTGCTTTCTGGCGAAAAAACCTCGAACAACGAGTATGGACAGGTGTGGTTCTACTTCGACAAGGACATCAACTACCCGGCCACGTACATGGACGCCGACAGGTTGGGCAGCTTGGAACTGAAAGATTATAACGTCATTGTGTTGCCGGAGGGCAACTATGGGTTCGACGACGCCACGCTAGAAAAGCTCGGCTCTTGGGTAAGCGGCGGCGGAAAGCTCATCGCTGTTGGCGAAGCCAATACTTCGCTCGCCGACAAAAAGGGGTACAGCCTCGCCAAGTTCGCCAAGTCAACGGATAAAGACGCTGCACTGAGCGAAGATGACCGTCACGCCCTCGACCACCGCACGGCCCGGTACAGCGACCGCAGCCGTTCGTCCATTTCCGACTTCAACCCCGGTGCGGTGGTGAGGGCGAAGATGGACACTTCGCATCCCTTGGCATTTGGCCTGAGGCCTTATTATTTTTCCCTGAAAACGAGCAGCCTGCGCTACGACCTGCTGAAAGATGCCTGGAACGTAGGCTATTTGGAGGACAATTACCGCTCCCACGGCTTCATAGGCTACAATGTGAAAAAGCTGCTGCGAAATTCCGCCGTCCTGGCCGTGCAACAAAAGGGACGGGGGCAAGTGGTCTATTTGATTGACAATCCGCTATTCCGCTCCTTTTGGGAGGAGGGGAAGTTGGTGTTCAGCAATGCACTGTTTTTGGTAAATTGAGAAGGATTAATTGCTGAATTGTTAGCTTGTTATATTGTTTTTGACTACAAGAACTTGGAAAATGGAAGCAATCAGGAAATGGAGTTCTGAAATAGAACGAGTCACAATGGCTTTTGAGGCCGAATTTGAAAGTCTGTCTGGTGAGCTACTGAACCGCAAGCCCAACGCTTCCGCTTGGAGCATTGGACAGGTCATTGACCATATTATAGAGGTGAACAAGTCCTACTACCCCATCATCGAACAACTGCGGGCTGGTACTTACCGGACGCCCTGGACGGCGAGGCTGCCATTCCTCGTCAACTGGTTCGGCGATTTTATACTAAAAGGCGTGGAGCCGGAGCGCAAAAAGAAAATCAGAACCTTTCCGGTTTGGGAGCCTGCACAGAGCGAGGTGCGGGCGGACATCGTGCCTCATTTTGCGGAGCACCAAAAAGAACTGGCCAACATGATGGCATCATGCAGCGACTTGGTGCAGGCGGAAATGGTTATTTCGTCGCCCGCCAACCGTTTCATTGTCTATAAAATCGGGCGGGCTTTTGACATTATAGTGGCGCATGAGGAGCGGCATTTGAACCAAGCGAAAGAAGTAAAGGCTTTTTTGAAAAAAAATTTTGGTAGCTAAATCACAGATTTTAAGCTTAGCCCCCTTATTTCACTGATATTTTTGCCTATTTTTCTCAACTTTTTCATGTCACAAAACTTTAAAAATGACTCAAAAAAAGGGGGTGCACCGCCTGCATCTTTGTATCATCAAACGAACAAAATAGTTCGGACAACAAAACAGACAGAACATGAAAACTTTCCGCAACTTCGCCATCATCATCTTCTCCTTCTTCGCAACGACTTTCGTTTCTGCGCAAGACCTCCAGAACGGTCTTGAGTTCAAAATCCAACTCCTTGACAACGGTACATACGGTGTGTTCGTAAAGCCTGACCATACAATTGCTCCAAGCAGCAAGACACAAACTGGCTCTGGCCAAGTGACCATCGTAGTTCCTACTGACTTTGTTTACAGCAACTTGAAGAACGTTTCTGGCACTTGGGTTGAAAACGCCCGTGTAGATTCTCCAGCAGAAGCTACCGACAAGTCTTATGTTTCTTTCGGTTTCGTAGTTGACAACCCACTTATCAAGTTGTTCCCTACCGAAGAGACGCTTCTTTTCACCTTCTCTGCTGATGTAGCTTTCGCCGGCCAAGTTGAACTGTTCGACAATGAGAACGACGCATTCGTTACGCCGAACTCTTACGGTAGCAACCCAGGCAACGACCTTGGCGTGATTGACTTGGGTGCAAAAGGTGGCATGGCTTACTACGCTTATGCTCGCAACTACAGCTCTGACGCTGAAAACATGCGCAACCTCGCAGCTTTGGCAACTAAATAATCAATAGGATAAGTGAAGAGAAAGGAAAAGTTTTCATGGAAAGATAAAGCATCAAACATCACGAAAATTAGGTCTCACAAAAAAAACAAAAGGTCTCACATCACGAACAAAAACCTGTCTTGATTTCAAAAAAGCGGGTCTCAACATCACATCAGTTTTAGGTCTTACTCACAAAAAAACAGGGGCTAAAATGTCGGAAACGGCATTTTAGCCTTTTGTTTTTTGGTGCCATCCGAAAATTAACATTTCCTAAATGACCCCACCCCTGCTTTTCTATCTAAATGGATACTTTTGCAGGGATTGTGGTTTTAGGGTTCATCAACCCAAAGCCCTTCTCTCAAAATTAAACTAACTAAAACGAATGTCGAAGAAAGTCCTAATCATCGGTGCTGGCGGCGTGGGCCGTGTGGTCGTTTACAAATGTGCGCAGCACCCCGAAGTTTTTGGAGAAATCCTATTGGCCAGCCGCACCAAGTCGAAGTGCGATGTGATAGCCACTGCCGCAATGGAAGCCACTGGCCACAAGCACATTACCACCGCTGCCATTGACGCCGAGGATGTACCAGCCCTCGCCGACCTCATCCGGCAGTTCCAACCAGCGATGGTGCTCAACGTAGCACTTCCCTACCAAGACCTGACCATCATGGAGGCTTGCCTGCAAACGGGCGTGCACTACCTCGACACCGCCAATTATGAGCCTAAAGAAGAGGCCAAGTTCGAATACTCCTGGCAGTGGAAACTCCACGACCGCTTCAAGGAGGCGGGCCTGTTGGCTGTACTTGGCTGCGGTTTCGACCCCGGCGTGACGAACATCTTCACCGCCCGTGCCGCCAAGCACCACTTCGACGAGATGCACACGCTCGACATCGTGGATGCCAACGCAGGCTCGCACGGCAAAGCGTTTGCCACCAATTTCAACCCGGAAATCAATATCCGGGAAATCACGCAGCGTGGCAAATACTGGAAGGACGGCCAGTGGGTGGAGACCGAACCATTTGAAATCGGCAAGGCCATCAACTACCCGAACATCGGCCCACGGCAATCGTACCTGCTCTTCCACGAGGAACTGGAGTCGCTGGTGAAAAACTTCCCGACCCTGCGGCAGGCCCGCTTCTGGATGACCTTCGGCGAGGAGTACCTGACCCACCTGCGGGTCATCCAGAACATCGGCATGGCGGGCATTGAGCCAATCAAGTTCCAAGGCATGGATATCATTCCGCTGGAGTTCCTCAAGGCCGTGTTGCCCAACCCCGGCGACCTCGGCACCAACTACACGGGCTGGACGAGCATCGGCTGCCGCATCAGCGGCATCAAGGATGGCCAACCGAAGACCTACTACATCTGGAACAATTGCAGCCACAAGGCCGCCTACGAGGAGACCGGCACCCAAGGCGTCAGCTACACCACTGGCGTGCCCGCCATGCTCGGCGCCATGATGATGCTCACAGGCGAGTGGTCGGGCAAGGGCGTGTTCAACGTGGAGCAGTTCAACCCAGACCCATTCTTGGCCAAGCTCGGCGAATACGGGCTGCCTTGGGAAGAGGAGGTGAATGGGGATTTGGAGATGGGGTGATAAACTATTTGTTATTACTTAAGCTGTTGAGACTTTCCTGTTTGAGATAAAAAAGAGTGATTTCTTGTTCTGAAATCTGGAATTTTTGAAGGAATAGCATCGCTATTGTCGAAAAAATTGCTGATTTAAGAGCGAACAAGCGACTTTTTTAACCAAACGAGGAAAGTCTCAACAGCTTCAGTATATAATGGATGGCAGATGCCCAAGGCAATCGCATAAAAAATGTTCCATGACCTCGGAGAGGTCGAATGTTGGTAGAATACGTTGTTTTTGGCTTTATCCCGACCTAGGAGAGGTCGCATGTTCCGAAGTGCCACCAACATTCGACCTCTACAAGGTCGGAAATGGCTTTTTCTCAATTTTTTTCTACCAATATGCGACCTCTACAAGGTCATCAATTTTTTATGCGATTGCCTTGGGCAGATGCTGGCTTGCGTTGGCACCTGCCATTTGTTTTTTTAGCTTGATTTGGGATTGTTCGTCCAAAATCGGTAATTTTACCTCACAAAAATATTTTGGCCATGTTTGGAACAAGTGATGATTTTGAAGGATTTAGTGATGTCCTAAATGCAACTGGAATCAGCAAAGACCCTATTCGCTCGGATTGGGAATTGCATAACTTGACTGAAAAACGTTTGCCAAAATCCACCTTACCTGTTGTTGCAAAGCAATTAGGGTTAACAGCACCCGTAATACTGAAAGCACTTGACCTTGATGTTCTTCAATATTCCGCCATGAACAACGACGACTTGTTTTCCATACGACACTCTGAGCACTTACTTAAAATGATGGAATTGGCTAGTAGGGGCAAAGACCTTTGGGGGACGGAGCAAACAAAATTCAAGAAGTGGATAAAAGGCGAAATAAGGGCATTGAGCTACAGGCGTCCAGTTGATTTCCTCAGTACTTTTGTTGGAATAGATATGGTAATTGCCATCATCGGGCGAATAGAGCATGGGGTCTATTCATAATTTATAAACAAATTGTTTATAACATTGAAACAATTTGGTTTTATTTCCATACCTTTGTCCACACATAGACCATAGGACAAGCACCCAAACCACAACCTACGCATCCCTTAAATCCATGCTTGTACATCGCATTTCCCACAAGAAATACATTGCAGACCTAAGTGGAACTGGTGCTTGGTTGAACGGTGGCAGATGGAACAGCCAGCATCGTTACATTCTGTACACATCCCAAAACCATGCTTTATCCGCTTGGGAGTATTTCGTGAACATGGACAGGGATTTCGAAAAAACCCTACCTACATCGTTATGTCACGCATCTATCCTTCTTCCTGACAATCTTGTAATTAAAACGCTCAACTCATCTGATTTACCGAATGGGTGGGATTCGACCAGTACTCCAAAAATTATTCAAAAAATTGGTGACGCTTGGTTGGATTCACTTGAAACTTTGGTACTTAAAGTTCCCTCAGCCGTCATACATTCGGAATTCAATTATCTTATCAACCCCAAGCATCCTGATTTTCATTTGGTGAAAATCCAATCCATTGAGCCTTTCCATTTTGACAAAAGGCTTTTTAACAAAAAACTGGTATGAAAGACTCCATCCTCCGTCGCTTTTCGAACCTCTTCGACTCCCCGGACCCGCTCGTCATCACCCCTTTCCGGGGCTTCGCCAATGCCGAGCGCTTCTTCCTGAAAGGCAGGGTGCTGGAAAACGAAGGCATCTTCGAGGGCAAGAGCGAAAGCCAACTGCGCAACCTGATGGACATGCTCAAGCGCATCGAGACCGACGAGGTGGAGGACGCCAAGGTCACCGTCACCATTGCTGGCAACGAATTTGAGACCACCACCGATGAGGAGGGTTTTTTCACCTTGGTCCAGAATTGGCACAAACCATTGGAACGCAGCGCCAATTTCTGGCTGCCCTGCACCCTGCAACTCCTCGACGTTCCCGGCCAGGCCGAACTGCCCAATGCCGAAATCTTTGCGGGCGAACTGCTTTTCCCCTCGGAAAAAGCCAGCTTCGGCGTCATCACCGACATTGACGACACGGTGATGCAAACGCATGTAACCTCCCGTTTCAAACTAAAAATGCTGTATGCCACGCTCTTCAAAGACAGCCACCAGCGGCTCCCGATGGAGGGTATCCCCGACCTGCTCCGGGCTTTGGAAAAGGGCGGCGACCGCCAGCGGATAAACCCCATTTTTTACGTTTCCGACAGCCCTTGGAACCTTTACGACCTGCTGGTGGAGTTCCTCCAACTCAATGAACTGCCGAAAGGGCCCATCCTGCTGCGTGACTACGGGACTCACCTATTGCGAAGCAAAAAAGAAGAAAAAGACATACACAAGTTGGTCTCCTTCCGGCAAATCATGGGCATGTACCCCGACCTGCCCTTCATCATGCTCGGAGACACCGCCTCAAAGGACGCTGACTATTACCTGCGCATGGCCGAGGAGTTCAGCGAACGGGTGCTGGCCATCTACATTCGCCAGACGAGGGACACGGGGAACGCCCGCCGCATTGCGAAGCTGATAGAACAGCGCTCGCATATTGAGGCCGTGCTGGTGAAGGAAAGCAAGGAGATTTGGACCCATGCCAAGGCACGGGGACTTGTGGCTGTTGGGTGACCCGTTTGGCCGTTCAGTTTAAATATTTGTTGAAATGCTGGATTTTCCCGTTTTGTTTCTTTGCTTTGTCCCTTAACGAAACAACAACCTATGGAAATCCTGCTTACCCTAATCTTCGTGCTCGGCTATGCGGCTATCGCCTTTGAGCATCCCATCAAAATCAATAAAGCAGCCTCGGCGCTCATCACGGGCGTTCTCTGCTGGACGATTTACATGCTCTCCAGCTCCGACTCGAACGAGGTCAACCACCAGTTGCAGGAGCACCTCGGCGACCTTTCCGGCATTCTTTTCTTTTTGCTCGGCGCAATGGTCATCGTGGAACTGGTGGACGCCCACGACGGTTTCCAAATCATCACCGACCGCATCACGACCACCAGCCCCCGCAAGCTGCTCTGGATAATCGGCTTCATCACCTTCTTCCTGTCCGCTGTTTTGGACAACCTGACCACCACCATCGTCATGATTTCGTTGCTCCGCAAAATCGTGGACGACCAAAAAGACCGACTCTTCTATGCGGGCATCATCGTGATAGCGGCCAATGCGGGTGGAGCTTGGTCGCCCATCGGCGACGTAACCACCACCATGCTCTGGATTGGCAACCAGATAAGTGCCTTGGGCATTGTCAAACATATTTTCCTGCCGAGCCTTGCCTGCCTGGCCGTGCCGCTGCTCTACCTCAATTGGAAGATGAAAGTGCCGCCCCCTACCTTGCCAAAAATTAAGGAAGTCAGGCCAAGCACTACGACTGCCCTTGAGCGCAACACCGTCTTCAGCCTGGGCGTGGGCGGTCTGCTGTTCGTGCCCATCTTCAAGACACTGACCCACCTGCCGCCCTACATGGGCATCTTGTTGGCCTTGGGCGTACTTTGGGTGGTCACGGAGTTGATACATCACAAAAAAAACACGGAAGAAAAAGGACGACTTACAGTGGTTCATGCTTTGCAACGTGTGGACGCAGCGAGCGTATTGTTCTTCCTCGGCATCCTGGTTTCCATTGCAGCGCTTGAGTCGGCGGGCCTGTTGACGCACCTTGCGGAGTGGCTTTCGAAGACCATTGGCAACCAAGACGTCATCGTGGTGGCCATCGGGCTGCTCTCGGCAGTGATTGACAACGTGCCTTTGGTAGCTGCCGCAATGGGCATGTACCCCTTGGAGCAGTTCCCTACCGACCACAGTTTCTGGCTCTTCCTCGCTTATTGTGCAGGCACGGGGGGCAGTTGCCTCATCATCGGCTCGGCAGCGGGCGTGGCAGCCATGGGCATGGAGCGGATTGACTTCATTTGGTACTTGAAAAAAATCAGCCTCTTGGCGCTGCTGGGGTATTTTGCAGGGGTAGGCGTGTATTTGTTGCAGGTGCAGCTGTTTGGGTAGGTCGTCAAAATTGAATTTAATGATTTGGTTGTGGCAATTTCCAGTCATTTAGAGAGGGCGGGCTATCGAACCCGCCCTCTCTAAAAACTCCAGTCATCAATTTTCAAACCAAGCATTTTAATCAAAGTATAGGAAATTAAGTTTTGAAAAAAGTAGCGCTCAAAAATTTATAAAAAATAAAATACGAAAATTTTGAGCCTACCCCATACACCGTATAAAACATATTTTACCTTTGCCATGTAAGCCGATAATCCTAGGCCAAGTGCCTTTTCCAAAAACTGATTCCATGAACAAACTTTTACGCAGGCCAAGTGCCTATCTCCATCCGTCCATTTGTCGAAAGGCAACCAGCTTCCAAGCAGATTTTGCGGGAATAACAAGCCGACTGGGCATATCGCCCAAAGCGCTACTCGTGCAGCGACCTTAAGCCAAGGCTCCTGTTACCGGGCACCACCTTTTACCCACCACACACACTAAGTCAAGGAACAGCAATAAGCGACAAAATCAAAACGAGTTCGTTTAGCTTTTTAACACAGAGAAGCAGAAAACAGTAAGAGACACAGAGATAAGTCGTTGTTTTTCAATGTTTTAATCTCCGTGTTCCTCCGTGCCATCCGACCCTCGGTGTTGAAACAGCATAGTTAGATTCTTTTACAAAAACCGATAACAACACATCCCATGTTCCGATTCACTTACACCTTGCCCACGGGCCGGGCGCTTGTTGCGTTCCGGCGTTTTACAACAACCATCACATTTTTAGCAGCCATTTTGCTGCTGCCGCAATTGGTTACTGGACAATGCACCACGATGATTTGCCTTCAAAACGTGAATCTATCGCTGGGCAACGACTGCACCGGGTCGGTCAACCCCTCGTTCATCATCCAGAACACCTGGACGTGCCAAGGGCCAATGACCATGACCTATTATGATGCCCAAGGAAACGTCATTGGGAACATGCTCAACAGCACCCACCTCGGCCTGACGGTAAGCGTGCATGTGAAGCACAATTTCACCGGGGCCACTTGCTGGGGCTCGGTCTATGTGAAGGATGGCAAGAAGCCCGTCATCACCGTGGCCAACGAGACGCTGAACTGCACGGAGGACCCCAGCCCGGCAGCCTTGGCGCAGCCAACAGTGACGGACAATTGCAGTGCAGCCAACCAGGTCACGCTCTCGCACCAAGACACGGTGCTCGATTTCGGCTGCGGCTACACTGGTTTTGCAGGTTATTTCGCCCCAAATAACTGGGATATATGCTATGCAAGTAATGGGGATGGTGGGGTAGATGTCACGGGAGCTCCCAATTCGGTGTTGGTCGAAGGGGCCAACAGCTCCTCGTCAATCAGCACGCCTTCGTACGTGACGAAATTCAAAATCGTCATTCCATCGGAGGGTTACGTAACGTTTGACTGGAGTAGCGTTGGGGGCTCCACTTTTTCAACCGAGGCATTCTACTTCACCATCAACAACTGGTGCATCCGGCTGTCGAGCGACCAAATCCAGTCGGGCACCTATACATCGGGGCTGCTGCA
Source organism: Saprospiraceae bacterium (assembly GCA_031426435.1). Lineage (GTDB taxonomy): Bacteria > Bacteroidota > Bacteroidia > Chitinophagales > Saprospiraceae > UBA6168. The sequence continues at coordinate 18,230 of JANPLH010000278.1, forward strand.
GCCGGGCGACGTGCTCTCCTTCGAGCAGGCCTCCAACGGCGGTGCCAATGCCAACAGCACCACTATTTCCAATTTTCATTTTTCGACGCTGGCCTGGAAAGTTATACAGCGCAAATGGTCGGCTACCGATGCCTACGGCAACGTGGCCACCAAGATTCAGACCATCACGCTGAACCGGGCCGCATTGACGCAAGTCAAATTCCCGCCCAACCGGGATGGGGTAGCTGCGCCAATGCTAGCCTGCTCCGCCAATTCCACCGACCCTAGCGTCACGGGCAAGCCATTCATTGACGAAGATGGCAATCTAAGCACCACCGCCGACCAGTACAGTGTGGAAAATGGCGAGTGTTTCTTCAACCTGACCCATACCGACCAGGTGATACCGACCTGCGAGGGCAGCGAACTCATCCTTCGGAAATGGGTGGTCGTGGACAACTGCACCAACAATTTTGTGGAACACACCCAAATCATAAAGCTGTTCGACGTGACGCCGCCCGTTATCACCTGCCCAGTGAACGTCACCGTCAGTACCGACGATTTCGGCTGTTTTGGCATCATCAACCTGCCTCCGGCAACAGCGGTGGACGACTGCTCATCGGCCATCAATATCACGCCCACATGGAATTTCGGAAGCGGGTTCGGGCCGTTCAACAACGTGCCACAAGGGACACACACTGTCAAGTACACCGCTACCGATGCCTGCGGCAACAGCGTTTTTTGCAATGTGAACATCACCGTCATTGACCAAGTGGCACCGACGGTCATCTGCACACAGTTCACCGTGGCGTCCATTTCGAGTATGGGCGAAGCAACGGTTCATGCCAACCTCCTCGATGCAGGCAGTTACGACCATTGCTGCATCGAAAGCTATGAAGTGAAGCGGGCCAACCAGCCCAATTCTGCCTTTGCGCCAAGTCTGCTTGTTTCATGCGCCGACCTTAATTCCAGCAGCGTTTTGGTGACCCTCCGGGTCAAAGATTGCCACGGCAATTCCAATACCTGCGAGGTAACGGTGAACGTGCACGACGAGATTCCCCCGGTCATCACAGGCCCCGCCGACGTGGTGGTGGACTGCAACACCGACCTCTCGAACCTCTCCCTTTTTGGCCAAGCTACGGTGACGGACAACTGCTCGTTTACCCTCACAGAAACCGCCACGACCGACGTGACGAACTGCGGACAAGGCACAGTCACCCGCAGGTTCACCGCAACCGACCTTAGTGGCAATACGTCCATTGCGCAGCAGGTAATACACCTCGTGAACCAAACACCGTGGAATGCCGCTGGCAATCAAATCATCTGGCCGCAGAACTACCAAACGCAAAGCTGCACAGGCGTTTCCTTGGAGCCATTCGACCTCCCCTACCCCTACACCGGTCCGACACTGCTTGGACAGAACGGCTGTGAAGCTGTTGCGGTAGCTTATGAGGACGAAATATTCTGGATTTCGGAACCTGCCTGCTATAAAATCGAGCGCACCTGGACGATTCTCGATTGGTGCCAATACGTGCAGAATTCCAATTCTACGGTGGGCATGTGGTCACATATCCAGTTGATAGAAGTGTCTGATAATCAAGCGCCTGTGTTCGTGAACCCGCCGACTAACGTCATGGCGAGCAGCGGCACGGGCTGCAATGGCAACGTGATTTTGCCGCTGCCGCAAGTCACTGATTGCAGCAACCACGTGACCATCGTAGCAACGGGTGCGTTGGGCAATGGCTTCTCGTTCCAGAACGTGCCAACGGGCATTTACCCAATGACCTACCATGCCGCTGACGGCTGCGGCAATACCTCAACACACAGCTTCACGGTGTCAGTGGGCGATACCGGAGCGCCAACTGCCTACTGCCAAAACGGCCTGAACGTGACGCTGAACGCACAGGGAGAGGTCTCCGTTGCTGCGCAACAACTCAATGCCAACAGCTTCGACAACTGCGCCCCGGCCAGTAGTTTACAGTTCAGCTTCTCGCAAAACGTGGCGAACACGACCACCCTTTTCAACTGCTCCGATGTGGGTACGAACCTCGTGCAGCTCTGGGTCACTGACCCCGGCGGCAACTCAGACTATTGCGAGACCTTCGTGACGGTGCAGGACAACTCCACCCCAGCCTGTAACGGTGGCGCCCATATTGACCTCGGCGGCATGATACAGACCCCGGCGGGAGCACCTGTAGGTTCGGTCACGGTCAGTTTGAATGGCGCAAACATGCCATCCGTCACGACGCAATCTGGCGTGGGCAGTTACAGCTTTAGCGGCTTGCCGACGGGTGGGGATTTCACCATTACGCCCACCAAAAACATGGGCTTGACCAATGGCGTGACAGCTTTTGATTTGGCGAAAATCAACGAGCATATCCTCGGCGTCAATGAATTCGATTTTGCTTGGCAAACCATCGCTGGAGATGCCAATAACTCCGGTTCAGTGACTGCCGCCGACCTCGTGGCGATTCAAGCCGTCATCCTGAGTTCCTCCTCTTCGTTCCCAAATGGCACCCCATCTTGGCGGTTCGTGCCAGCTGGCCATGGCTTCAGCAGCCCGACCAATCCTTGGCCATTCCCGGAGTCTGTTTCCATGAACAACTTGACGCAGGACGACCTCAGCGTTCATTTTACGGGCATCAAAATTGGCGACGTGAGCGGCAATGTGAATCCGGCTTTTATAGTGGGCCCCACCGTGGCAAGCGGCTCATCAGGTGGCAGTTTACAGTCGGTGACGGAAGGAAGGGAAGGAGGCAGCTTTGTCATTAAAACCAAAGACTTGTTGCTGCGCAAAGGCGAAACTTACCAAGTAGAATTCGAAATGGAGGCGGCCCTTGCATGGCAGTTCACATTGGATTTTGACCCAGAAGTGGTAGAATTTCAGGGCATTGCGGAAGCTGAAAACCTAAAACACAATGCCAGTCGGGGCAAAGAAGGGCTGGTTTCGATATTGAGCTTTGGCAAAAACCCAGTGACCCGTTTCACCCTGAAAATCAAGGCACTGGCAGCGTTGCAACTTTCCGACGCACTGCAAATCAGCTCCGACCTGACCCCTGCCGCCGCTTGGAACGAGGCCGAGGAGCAGTTGGAGATTGTCCTCGAATTTGAAAATGCTGAAACCGCCAACTTGACATCCGGCGGTGCAGCCCTACTCGGCTGCCAGCCCAATCCATTTGAGGGCGAAGCAATGGTCAGGTTCATTTTACCAGCAGCTGGGTTGGCCAAATTCTCTTTTTATGATGCCTCCGGCAAAAAGCTGTACCAAACGGCGGCGCAGTACGAAAAAGGCCAAAACAGCTTCCCCATCAGCAGCAATAGCCTCGGAACCACGGGATTGGTCTTCGTGAAAATGGAAGCTGCCGGGGTCGTGAAACAGGAAAAAATGGTTGCTATTAGATAGTGTGATTGAAAAGTTTTTGTAAAATTTTGCGGCGCAAAGTGTTGGTGGACAACGCTTTGCGCCTTTTTGTTGATAAGGATTTGGGTTAAACAGCTGGTGGCTGAACGAGATTGGATAGGACACAGATTTGATTGATTGAACTGATTTACGCAGATTAAATCCGTTAAAATCCGTTCAATCAATCAAATCTGTGTCCTATCCATCACGCATGTCATGTTAATTTGACGACCTAAAGTAATCAGCGCATGCCCGATAGGAATGAAATAAAAAAGGGGCTACATCTTTAGAAAAGGCGTAACCCCTATTTTTTATCAAATCTGCTGTACGCTTAATGCTGCACCACCACCCGCTTCGTAACCACTTGGTTTTCAATCATAATCCGCACCAAGTAAAGGCCCTCGGCATGGCTTGAAACATCCAAACGGAAATGGCCGCTGGCGATATTGGCATTGGCGAAGTTGACGACCAATTTGCCCGTCAGGTCAAACACAGTGATATTGGCTTCCATTGCCTCGACCTCGTCAAAAGCAATGGTCACGTTGCCGCTCGTTGGGTTCGGGAAAAGGCTGATGGCCCGCTCCAATTGGCGTTGGCCAACGCTGGAGACCGGCTGAACCGTGAAATAATGCAAGGAAACACAATCATTTGCATCCGTTATTTCCAGGGCATAGTTGCCAGCGGATAGGCCGCTCACATCCTGCTGGTTGGAAATCACCTCGCCGTTGGGGGCTGTCCATTGGTAGGTATAAGGCTGGGTGCCGCCCGTCACGTCTGCATCAATCGCACCGTTCTGCTGACCAACGGTTTCTGGCGTAATCGAAATGGGCACAGAAACCACAGGAGCAGGCTCCGTTAGCGAACCTGACTGCACCGACTCGCAGCCTTCGGCGTCCGTAACAGAAACCGTGTACTGCCCTGCGTTAAGGTCAACAATGGTTGAAGTGGTAGCGCCATTGCTCCACAAGTAGCTGTAACCTTGGCTGCCGCCCGTTACGTTTGCAGCAAGTTTGCCATCGGCTTCGCCAAAACAAGTAATGTCGTTGCCGTCAATGGCGATTTCTATAGCAGGAGTCACTTCCACCGTGAACGAACAGGTGTTATGATTGCCGTGGCCGTCGTTTGCCTCGAATGTTTGAACCGTCATGCCGACCGGGAAAGTAGCGCCACTTGGCAGACCAGCTGTCTGGTTAATATCAAGGTTGGTTGCGCAATTGTCGCTGGCTTCGATGGAGGCAAAGCTGCCCACAGGTTCGCAAGTAGGCAATGCCATATTGCCGGGGCAAGTGATGGCCGGTGCGATATTGTCCTGAACAGTTACGATAGCCGTTCCAGCCGCCTCGTTGCCGCTGGCATCCCGAATGGTAAGCACAACCGCTTGCTGGCCGAGGTCGTCGCAAGTGAACGAAGACCTGTCAATCGTTTGCTCCGCAATACCGCAGTTGTCGGTGCTGCCGTTATGGAGCATTTCAGGCTCAATGGAGAAATTGCCATTCTCATCCAAAGAAACAATGATGTTTTGGACGGAAATGACGGGAGCTGCATTGTCCACGATTTCAACGGTGGCAGTACCAGTGCTGGCATTGCCAGCTTCGTCCACAACGGTCAGCGTAACTTGGCGGGTGCCGAGGTCGGCACAAGTAAAGCTGCCCTGGTCAATGCTCATGCTGGCGATATTGCAGTTGTCGCTGCTGCCGTTGTCTATTTGCGAAGCCGTTACATTGGCAAGGCCATTGGCATTCAGCGGCAGCACGAGGTTTTGCGTTGCAACGGTCGGAGCCTCCGAGTCGTTGATGCCAATTTCCACGGAGAGCAAGGCATGGCAGTTGTTCTGGTCAGTTACAGAAACCGAGTAGTTGCCAGCACCCAAATCATTGGCAGTTGCGCCTGTTTGACCATTCGACCAAACGATGTTGTAGTTGGAAGTTCCACCTGCTGGCGCAATGGTTGCTGTACCGTTGGCAACGCCACAGTCGGTATCCACGACCTGTTCGAGTACCACTTCCAATGCTGCTGGCTCTGCAATCGTCACCTCAGCCACAGCCGGGCAACCCACTGCATCGTTCACGGAAACCGAGTAAGCGCCTGCCTCCAAGCTGGAGATGGTGGCCGTGTTGGCACCATTTGACCACGAATAAGTGTATGGCGTGAGGCCGCCCGTCAAGCTGACCGTGGCTTGGCCATCGTCCTGCCCAAAGCAAGAGATATTGCTGGAAGTAACAGTAGCAAGCGCCGAGCAGCCAAACGGAGCAACTGGCACTGTCTGAACGGCCAAGCAGCCATTGGCATCCGTTACGCTCAACGTGTAATTGGCGGAGGCGAGGCCCGTAATGGTCTGCGTGGTAGCACCCGTACTCCATGCGTAGGTGAACGGCCCGGTGCCTCCCGTTGGGTTGGCAGAGGCAGTGCCATCATTGGCACCAGCAGCCGTGAGGCCAGTGGTGGTGGCGTTTGCGCCAAGCGTTGCGGGCTGGTCTATTTCAACGGTAGCGACCACTTCGCAGCCATTGCCATCGGTAGCAGAAACCGTGTAGCTGCCAGCCGAAAGGCCGCTGACGGACTGCGTTTGTGCGCCATTTGACCATGCAAAAACCTGTGGCATGGTGGCGTTGGCCAAGCTGATGCTGGCCGAGCCGTCGACATTGCCGTTACAGGAAACATCCACGGCAGTCGTGCTGGCCGAAACAGCGCAGCCGAAGGCGTTCACGGTGACGGTCTGCGTTTTCTGGCAGCCGTTGGCATCTGTTACGATTACAGTATAGTTGCCGGGGGCAAGGTCGCTGATGGTCTGAGTAGCAGCGCCGTTGCTCCATTGGTAAGTATAATTGCCTGCGCCGCCTGCTGGGTTGGCAGTGGCTGAACCATTGTTCACGCCAGGGGCGGATTGTGCTGTCGTCGTTGCGTTTGGCACTAGTTCAGTTGGCTGCGCAATGGTCACGACCTTTGTTTGGCCGCATCCCTCGCCATCCGTCACGCTGACGGAATAGCTGCCAGCGCTCAGGTTGCTGGCAGTGGCGGTGTTGGAACCGTTAGACCAAGCGTAGCTGAAAACACCGTTGCCGCCGCTACCCGCAGCAGTGGCAGAGCCAGAAGCATTGCCGTTGCAAAGCACATCGTTTTGCGAAGCAATGGCCGCTGCAACGGGCTGCCGCTGCACAACATTGGTCGCTGCGGTGCTGGTACAGCCGTTGGTGTTGTTGGTGACCATGATGGAATAACTGCCGTCTTCGTCAACGGTGGGTGTAAGCGTATTGCCACCCGAGACGATATGGCCGTCGGCAGTCGTCCAGTTGTAGGCATACTGGCTACCAGAACTGGAGTTCGAGCCATTCAGCACTACTTGGGTTGCGTTGCAATTCAGCACGCCAGCCGGGCCTGCGTTGGCAGTAGGCTGTGTAGTGTTTTGGGCAACAACTGCTGTGGCGTTCTGCGTGCAGCCGTTGGTGGAAGTGACGGTGAGCAGGTAGTTTCCTGCTGCGCCCACGGTCGGGTTTTGCTGGTTGGAATTGTACCCGTTTGGCCCGGTCCAGCCATAGCTGACACCAAGCGTGGTAGAACCGCCGCTCAATGTCACTGCTGCTGCGACACAGGTTAGCGTACCTCCCTGTGCTGATGCGTTCGGTGCGGTGGTGTTCTGTGTCACCTCGGTTGTTGCGCCAGCCGTGCAACCCGATGATGGATTGGTCACAGTGAGCGTATAGGTGCCTTGAACGGTGGTTGTCGGGTTCTGTAGGTTTGAATTATAGCCGTTAGGCCCCGCCCAGGCATAAGTGACGCCAGGGGTAGTGGAGTTGCCACCAAGTATAACAGTGGCGCTGGTGCAGGTCAGTTGCCCGCCCGTAGCGGAGGCATTTGGCTGCGCAATGTTCGAGGTCACAGTGGTGCCTGAAGTACCCACGCAGCCGTTGATGTTGTTTGTAATGGAGAGGGTATAGCTTCCAGCCCCATTTACCACTGGCGTCAGGGTGGTTGCACCGGAGACAATATTGCCCCCAACGGTCGTCCATAGGATATTGTAGGTTGGGCCAGATGGGCCAACGCCGTTCAAGGTAGTTTGCGGGGAAGCGCAGGTAAGGCTGCCAGGAGGGCCAGCCGAAGCGCTTGGTGCAACTTGGTTGGCTGTTACGGCAGCTGTTTCCGAAGCTGTGCAATTGTTATTGGCATCCATCACCATCAGTTGGTAGGTACCCGCATCGTTGACCACACAATCGTTCAGGGTATTGGAACCCGACACGATATTGCCATCAACTGTCGTCCACAAATAGATGTACTGGTTGCCGACCGAACTGCCATTGCCATTGAGCGACAAGGAAGGCTCCGTGCAGGTCAATGAAGAATTGGCTGTTGCAAAAGCATTGGGATAAGTTGGCGAATCAACGTCAATGCCTCCCGTGGAAAAAGTGCAGCCATTGGCATCGGTGACAATGGCGGAATAGGTGCCAGCCGTAAGGTCGTCAAGGTAGGCTGAGTTGGCGCCATTGTTCCATGCATAACTGTAGCCGGGGGTTCCACCTCCAATGGAGACCTGGATGGTGCCGCCCAAACCTGCACAACCCTGCGGCGTCACTTCCACATCGTCCAAGGAAATAGGTGCAGTTGGCCCACCCACGAGAATGGGGCCCAGCGTTTTTGTGCCGCCTAGCGAGCCGGTTGCCGTGAGGGTATAATACCCGGGGGCCAGGTTGCCAATGTCTAAGGTGGTAGCGCCATTGCTCCAGAGGTAGGTGATGGGAGAAATGCCTCCATCGGCAGTCACGTCAATAGCGCCATTGTTGCCGCCGAAGCAGCCAACATCCGTGACCCCCTCCAATTCGAGGCTTGGAGCAGAGCAGCCCTGTGCGAAGTCCCAAAGCGCATCGGCATTCACCTGGCCTACTTCATAAATCTTTTTGTCAGGACAAACCCCATAGATGGTTGGGAAATACCCTATGGCATACGCCCCGTTCTGCGTATGGTTGTCAATGATGGGGTAGTCCGTTCCATCCACCCAGTTGCCTTGAGTACCGCCCGTGCAACCCGGCTGGTTGTACAAACAGGCCGTGTTGGTATCGTCATCGCCTTCAATCATAAACGCCATCACGTTATTGCTGTGGGCATTATAGACATCGTCAATGGCGTGGGTGTTGTGGTAGTTCCAGCATGGGCCACACCAGGTGGCCGAAAAGTCAAGGAAAACCACTTTTTCAGCATTGAGGTAACTGTACAAGTTGTGCGTGACATTGTTGATGTCCTGCATCGTCCAGTCAGGTGCCGTGGAGCCATTGGGCAATTGGGCAAAGCCAATCTGCGACAAGCAGGCACTAAACAGTAGCATGGTCAAAAGTCTTTTCATAAGCATAAACAAATTAGGTGTTGGTGTGAAGATTTGATGATTGCAATATTTTAAAGCCACTCTCAAAAGGGTGATATGAAGTTGTGTTTACGCACCACTTGGAACAAGAGCAGCCAAGGCGAGGGGATGTCCAAATGAGATTCGGGATAAAGGTAAAAAGATGTGGCAAAAAACAAGCAAACGAAAAGGCTCTACAAGAAAAATATTCTATTCCTGTACATACACCCGTTTCACCCGCTCTGAGATAGTGGTGAAAATCTCGTATGGAATGGTGCCGAGGCAGGCAGCGAGTTCCTGCACAGGCATGTCTTTTCCAAATATGATGGCGGGGCCGCCCTCCATTGCTTCCGGGATATCGGTCACGTCCACCATCGTCATGTCCATGCACACATTGCCGATGATGGGCGCCCGCCTGCCCTCCACGAGGACACTGAACTGCCCGTTGCCGGCACGGCGCAACAACCCATCAGCGTAGCCGAGGCTGAGGGTGGCGATACGCATGGGGCGTTGTGCCTTGCCGAGCCTGCCGTAGCCGACCGTCTCGCCCACCGCCACGTTTTTTATCTGTGAAATGGTGGCCTTGAGGGTGTTCACCGTTTGCAGCCTTTCTTGCAGTAGGCCGCTGCTGTCCACGCCATACAGCCCGATGCCGAGGCGCACCATTTCCATCTGATGTTCCGGGAAACGAACGATGCCACCACTGTTGAGGATATGCCGCATGGGGCGATAGCCGAGGCCCGCCACCAATTGTTCGTACATTCTTTGAAAACGGGCGAACTGCTCCTTCGTAAAGTCGTCGTGCTGTGGCGCTTCGCTGGCAGCCAAGTGCGAAAAGGCCGTTTTTACGGTAAAAATGAATTGCCCATTGGAGGTGGTTTGAAGCAGTTGCAACAGTTCGCCGAGGTCCTGTTCCTCGAAGCCGAGGCGGTGCATCCCCGTGTCAAATTTGAGGTGGATTGGCAGAGTGATTGGTGGTTGGGGGGGTGCTGGAGGAAATTCACCAGTCAGGGCTTCTTGGCTGGTGGCTGTGCTTTTTTGCTGCGCAAAATGGTTTTCCAAAAACGCCAAAAAGTTGCGGAGCAACCCAAGGTTATACACCTCTGGCTCCAGGCGATAGCGCACCAGTGCCTCGAAGGTCGCCGCTTCGGGGTTCATCACGAGAATGGGCAATTGGATGCCCGCCTTGCGCAGCTCCACGCCCTCGTCGGCGTAGGCCACGCCGAGGTAGTCCACGTTCTGGAATTCCAGCAGCTTCGCAATTTCGGTGCTGCCGCTGCCATAAGCCCCTGCCTTCACCATCACCATCATTTTGGTGCCAGGGCCGAGTTGGCTCTGGTACACCCGCAGGTTGTTGAGCAAAGCGCTTAGGTTCACTTCCAGCACCGTCTTGTGGAACTTGATGGCCAAGCGGTTAGCGATGCGCTCGAACTCGAACTGGCGGGCACCTTTCAGCAGGATGGCCTCATCCCGAAAGATGAGTTCTTGAAAATCGTCCAAAAACGCTTGCGTGGTGGGGTAGAAACGGGCGTTGAAACCCGTGGGCAGGTATTTCTTCACATGCTCCACCTTCTTGCCGATGCCGATGAGGCGGTCAATCCGCTTTTCGATGAGCAGTCCGGCCACTGTGCCGTATAGTTGTGCAACGGATTGGCCGCTCTGCAAAATATCGGACAGCACGAGCGTCCTGCGAAGCTTTTTGCCTTGTTGCTCCAAAAAATTGAGGGCAATGCCGAGCGAGGTCAGGTCGGAGTTGTAGCTGTCGTTGATGACGGTGCAGCCGTTCTGCCCCTCCTTGAGTTCGAGGCGCATGGCCACGGGTTCGAGGCGGGCCATGCGGGCGGCAATCGTTTCATCAGCAAGGCCGAAGTGAAGCAGCAGTGCCCAGCAATGCGTGGCATTCTCAATACTTGCGGCGTCTGTGAATGGTATTTCGATTTCCACGAAATGGCTTTCGGCGCTTCCCGGCCCTTGGTACACCGCCGAGAGTTTTGTTTTACCGTTGGAAAATTGGCTGTTCAGCACCCGCAGGTCGGCGGGGTTGCCATAGGCCGACCAAGTGATAGTTTTCAGTTGTTTTATGTCAGCGCCAGCCATGTCCATTGCCTCCTGCCTTGACTGCAAACTGCCGACTGCAAACTGGCGAATTTCCTCTGCAACCATTTCATTGTCAACACAATAGACGAGCGTATGACAGCTTTTGAAGAGGTGCAGCTTCTCCCTTATTTTGGTTTCGAGATTGGGGAAACCCTCTTGGTGCGCCTCGCCGATATTGGTGAAGACGCCGATGTCAGGGACGATGATTCTGGCCAACCGTTCCATTTCGCCGGGCTGGGAGATGCCCGCCTCGAAGATGCCAAGCGTGTGCTCTGGCGTGATTTGCAGCACGGAAAGCGGCACCCCAGTCTGCGAGTTGAAGCTCTTGGGACTGCGCACGATATGGTAGTCCTCGCAGAGGAGTTGGAAGAGCCATTCCTTGACGATTGTCTTGCCGTTGCTGCCCGTGATGCCGATGACGGGCAGGGTGAACTGCCTGCGGTGCCAGGCGGCGAGGGCGTGGAAGGCATCGTGGGTGTTTTTCACCAAAATAAAATTCGCCAGCGGGAAGGCAAAGGTGGAAGGCAAGTTTTTGGAGATGACAAAATTGCGAACGCCATGCTCGTAGAGTTCGGGTAGGAACTCATGCCCATTGTGCAACCTGCCTTGCAATGCGAAATAAATCGAGCTGGCCGGGAAAATTACCTGCCTGCTATCGAGGAGCAGGTGCTCGATGACAGCATCGGTGGGCGGGCAGAGGAAGGTGCCACCCGTTATTTCGGTGATTTGCTGGATATTGTATCGCATGCAACAGCAAAAGTAGGAAACCGCCTTCAACCTCAACCCATCTAAAATTCCTACCTTTGCCTCTTTTATTCATCAAACATCTCCGCCTTGATAACGCATATCCGAGGGACGATAACCCATAAAACGCCCACCTATATCGTGGTGGAGGCCGGGGGCATCGGCTACCACATCAATATCAGCCTGTTCACCTACGCCAAGATTGAGAAACTGGAGGAGGTGAAAATCCTTACCCATTTGAACATCAAAGAAGATGCCCACACGCTATATGGCTTCGCCGAGGACGAGGAGCGGGTGCTGTTCACGCACCTGATTTCGGTATCGGGCATCGGGCCGAACACGGCGCAGGTGATGCTCTCGCAGCTGCACCCCGACGAGATTCGGGCGGCCATCATCGGCGAGAACGAGGTGGCGCTGCGCAAAGTGAAAGGCATTGGCCCAAAAGCAGCCAAACAAATCATCCTGGACCTAAAGAGCAAAATGATGAAAACTGGCGGCGATGTGACACCTTCCCTACTCATGGCGGACAATACCATACGGCAGGAAGCGTTATCTGCGCTATTGGCTTTGCAAGTGAACAAAATTCAGGCGCAAAAGGCACTGAATAAAGCCCTCGACGAACAGCCCGGCGTGAAGACAGTGGAGGATTTGGTGAGGTTGGCGTTGAAGCAATTATCGTAATTGTTGATTGGTGAATAGTGATTGCCCAACCAGTAACCAATTACCACTTGTTAAAAATGGGGGCTTGTAAAGGCCACTACGCCATTCGTCGTTTTAGGCTCAATTCGGCACAGCGAACACAGGATTTTTGGACGTTTTACGGAAATTATATTTGCAAGGAATCCCAACTATTCACCTTCCTTTTCGTAAACCTGCCCTTGGCCACCGTCGGCTAACTTCAATCCTTTGTTCATTTGCCACATTCAATTAGACAGATTGTCTTTATCAGGAAATCGAAGTTATTGCACATGCATCTTATGAAGAAGAGAATTTTTTTACCCACTGTTTTAGCTGTTTTTGGACTTTTTGCATTCACCCTTCCCGTGTTGGGAAGCAACCATTTCCCAGAAAGTCCTTACTCCCCTGAATATGTGCTGTCGGATGCCCCGGCAGTGGCAAAGCGCACGCAACAGGCGCTGATAGCGCCTCCTTTGGTAGCCAGATATTTGGCCATGCCGCTGGATACCATCCCCCTCGAAGACCGGACCGGCGACTTCCTGAACGGCACATCCAACAACCCTTTCGACCTGAAAGACCCCGCTACCGTGACCAAGTCCGTAGAGTTTGACCCGATTACCAACCAGTACATCATCACGGAACGCATCGGTGACGACTTTTACCGCCCGCAGAGCTATATGACCTTTGAGGAGTACATGGACTACCAGACCAAAAAGCAGGAGCAGGACTATTTCAAAGAACTCAATGGTTCCGGTGCAAAGGGGCTCTCCGGGAAAAACGACCCCATCGCCAAGATTGACGTGAAGAACCAGCTCATCGAGCGGCTTTTCGGTGGAACGAAAGTGGACATACAGCCAAAGGGCAACATTGACCTCACCTTCGGAATGGACTACTCCAATGTGCAGAACCCAAGCTGGACCAAGCGGCAGCAGCGCAGGGGCGGCTTCGACTTCGACATGGACATACAGATGAACGTGGAAGGCTCCATTGGAGAAAAGCTAAAACTGAGCACCAATTACAATACGCAGGCGACCTTCGACTTCGACAATACGATGAAGCTCGACTACAACACGGACGCCTTTGGCGAGGACGATATTTTGAAAAAAATAGAAGCAGGCAACGTGAGCCTGCCGCTCAAGAGCAGCTTGATTCAAGGCAGCCAAAGCCTTTTCGGCCTGAAGACGGAACTACAGTTTGCGAAGCTGCGCCTGTCACTTGTTGCTTCGCAACAGCGCTCCGAGCAGCAGAACATCACCCTGAAAGGGGGCAGCCAGGTACAGCAGTACCAAGTGTTTGCGGATGCCTACGACGAGAACCGCCACTTCTTTCTCTCTTTTTACAACCGCAACAATTTCGAGGAAGCATTAGCCGACCTGCCCATCATCAAATCGCTTTTTAAAATACAACGCTTGCAGGTCTGGGTCACTGACACCCGCAACGAGACCACCAATATTCGGGACGTGGTGGCCATCGCCGACCTTGGCGAGACCACCCGCATGACCAACACTTCCCCCGACATGCAGCCGCCCACCATGCCGGTCTATACCGACAACCAAGGCGAGGCTCTGCCCGACAACCATGCCAACCCCATTTACCCGACCCTGTTGGCCGACCCACGGGCAAAGCAGGTGGAGCGCATCGTGAATGTGCTGAAAACGCCCCCGTTCAATTTCGAGCAGGGTCGTGACTTCGTCAAAGTGACTGCCCGCTTGCTTTCACCTACGGAGTACACCTTTCACCCAGAGCTTGGATTTGTCTCCCTCAACGTGAACATACAACCCGACCAAGTGGTGGGCGTGGCCTTTGAATATACCTACAAGGACTCCATTTATCAGGTGGGGCAAATGGCCGAGGACGTTGCGCAAAACTCTGGCGTTGCCGACAGGGACACCACCATGACCAGCGTACCGGAGCAAAACGTGCTATTTGTGAAAAAGCTGAAAAGCACCGTGCAGCCCGTGAACGTGCCTACCTGGGACCTGATGATGAAAAACGTGTACAACATCGGTGCCTACAACGTATCGAGGGAAGATTTCAAATTGGACATTTACTACGACGACCCCGGCAAGGGCAAAAAGCGATTCCTGCCCACCAGCAACCTCGCCGAAATTCCATTGATAAATGTTTTCAACCTTGACCAACTGAACGTACAGAATGATCCACAGCCCGATGGGGTGTTCGATTATGTGGAGGGGCTTACCATCCAGTCCCGCAACGGGCGCATCATGTTCCCCGTATTGGAGCCATTTGGCAGTGCCTTGGAACAACAGATTAACGACCCTGTTCAGCGCAAAAAATATGTCTATAACCAGCTTTATACCCAGACCCTGTTCAACGCAAGGGAATTCCCGGAACTGAACCGCTTCTCGATAGAGGGCAGTTTTAAGTCGGACGTCTCAAGCGAAATCTCGCTCGGTGCCTTCAATATTCCGCCGGGTTCAGTGAAAGTGACGGCTGGTGGTGCCCAATTAGTGGAAGGGAGGGACTACGAAGTGGATTATGCCATCGGCAAGGTGCGAATCCTCAATGATGCCATCCTCAACTCTGGCACCCCCGTACAGGTGGGCTTCGAGGACAACACGCTCTTCGGTTTTCAACAAAAATCCATGCTCGGCATGAGGGCCGATTACGAAGTGAACAAGCACTTGACCATCGGTGGTACTTACCTCCGAATGTTCGAGCGGCCATACACGCAAAAGGTCAACATCGGCGATGACCCCATCAACAACCGGATGTTCGGCCTTGATGTAAATTATAGCAACGAAGTGCCCTGGATTACTCGAATGATTGACAAGCTCCCGCTTATTTCAACGAAAGCGCCTTCCAACCTGACCCTCTCTGGGGAGGCAGCGGCCATCAAGCCAGGGCACGCAAGGGCCATCAACGAAAATGCGTCGGACGACCCCAAGGGCGGCATTGTTTACCTCGACGACTTCGAGGGCAGCGCACAGCCCATCAACATCCAGTCGCCGTTCATCGGCAACAACGGCTGGGTTCTGGCCAGTGTGCCGCAAAACGATATGTTCCCCGAAGCGGAATTCAAGGACACCACCCTTGCAGGGGTGAACAGGGCGCACCTAAGTTGGTTCCGACAAGAAACCGGCAGCGATATCCGGGCAGACAGCGACAACAATAACCCCTATACGGCGACCATCAACCAGCAAGAGATTTTTCCGAACTTCACGCCGCAGTCAAATTTTGGCGCAAACAACTTTACCCAAATACTCGACTTACTGTACGACCCTACCAAAAGGGGACCTTACAACTTCGACCTGCCAAATGGTGGCACCAACGTATCAGCTGGTATTGACAACAATGGATTTCTGCTCGAACCAGAGGATAGGTGGGGAGGTATCATGCGCCAATTGACCACCAACGATTTCCAAACGGCCAATATCGAGTTCATCGAGTTTTGGATGCTCAGTCCCTACCTCGACACGCTTGGCAGCGCTGGCCCTAACCCAGATGCCAACACGGGGGCAATGGACGGCCATATCTATTTCAACCTCGGCAATATTTCCGAGGACATCATGCCCGACAGCCGCAAGTTTTTTGAGAACGGGCTACCTGGCCCAAACACACAAGGCCGCCGTGCCACCCTCACAGGCTGGGGCAGGGTGCCGCTTACGCAACAGATTGTCAATTCATTTGATACCGACGTAGAAAACAGGGCTGCGCAGGACGTTGGTCTTGATGGCCTTCCCGATGTTGCAGAATCCGGCGAAGTCAGTGAAAGGACTTTTTTCGAATCCTATCTAAATGCCATCCAGTCTTCCAGTTTGACCCAAGCGGCAAAGGATAGCATCTTCTCTGACCCTTCCAACGACAATTTCCGCCATTTCCGGTATGACTACCCAAGCGGCACCAACCTGCTGCGCCGCTATGAAAAGAACTACGGCACAGAAGGCAATACCCCCATCAACAATGGCAGGGAACAAACCTCTACGGCCTCTACCCTGCTGCCCGACGCCGAAGACCTTGACAACGACCGTACCTTGAACGAAACAGAGGGATATTTCCAGTACCGGGTGCCCGTCAAGCACGACGGCATGGGCGGCATTGAGCGGGAAGGGAACCCCTTCATTACCGACGAGGTGCAGGGCCTTGACAACCGCAAATGGTACCGCTTCCGAGTTCCGCTCGATGTGCCGGAGGGCGAGAACTTCCAAAAAATCGGTGGCATACAAGACTTCCGGTCCATCCGCTTCATGCGCATTTACTTAAAGGATTTCAAGGCACCCGTGCAGTTCCGCTTCGCAACCTTGGACCTCCAGCGCAACCAGTGGAGGCGCTACAAGCAAGACCTAGGCGAATCATGTTTGGGTGCTCCGCCCGACAACCTCAACAATACTTTGTTTGAATTGAATAAAGTAAACATCGAGCAGAACAGCCAGCGCAGG
This sequence comes from Saprospiraceae bacterium, assembly GCA_031426435.1. Lineage (GTDB taxonomy): Bacteria > Bacteroidota > Bacteroidia > Chitinophagales > Saprospiraceae > UBA6168. The sequence continues at coordinate 34,854 of JANPLH010000278.1, forward strand.
CCTTTCAATTATGTTCTGCCCCCAGGCATCAGCCGGGAGCAGGCGCTTGGCGTCAACCTCAATGCCCTGCAAAACGAGCAAGCCCTTACCCTGCGGGTGTGCGACCTCGCCGACGGCGACGCCAAGGGGATGTTCAAGAACTTGAACCTCGACATGCGCTTTTTCACCAAAATGAAAATGTTCGTACACGCCGAGCCTACCATCTGCGATGTTGCGGAAGAAGAAATTGCAAATGGCGATATGACTGTTTTCGTTCGCTTTGGCAGCGACTTCAAGAACAATTATTACGAGTACGAAATACCCTTAACGCTGAGTACCAATCCAGACAATATTCTGCCCAACGACATCAAGTTCAACCGGGTGGTATGGCCTGAGGCCAACGATGTCAATATTGACTTCTCGGAGATGATAAAACTAAAGGTTGAGAGGAACAACAGCTCAACATCCGTAGGCGAAGTATTTTCGAAACTCATTGAAAGGCAAAACGGTTTTGGAGAAGCCAAATACAGCATCAAAGGCGCTCCAAACCTCGGCAACGTAAAGGCACTGATGATCGGCATCCGGAACCCGAAACAGGGCATAGAATGCGATGCAGGCGACGAAAAAAGCGTGGAAATTTGGGTGAACGAACTTCGGGTCTTCGGCCTTGACGAGAAAGGTGGCGTGGCGGCCATTGCCCGTGCCGATGTACAGTTGGCCGACCTTGGCACCTTGTCGTTAGCGGGCAAGTTCAGCGGCTACAATTTTGGCGCACTCGACCAACAGCTGGCGGAGCGCAGCCGGGAGCGTATTACGCAGTACGACATTGCTACGCAAGTATCGCTCGACAAGTTCTTGCCAACGAGCCTCGGCCTAAAATTGCCGTTTTACTTCCAAATATCGAACGAGGTGCGCACGCCCCGCTTCAACCCTTACGACCTCGACATTGAGTATGAGGACAGCCCCGACAGCATAAAGCAGATAGCGAATACCAGCACCAAAATCAGAAGCTACAACTTCACCAACGTGCGCTGGGACAATCCGAACGCCACTGGCGGAAAGACCATGCCGTGGAGCCTCTCAAACTTCAGCTTTACTTATGGCTTCGACGAAACAACCCGCCGTGACCCCATCGTGGAAAACGACGTGCTGACCCGCCGACGGGGGGCCATTGACTACGGCTGGCAGCGCACCGTGAAGTACATAGAGCCGTTCAAGAAACTGATAAAAAAGGACAAGTACTTGAAGTTTATCAAGGAAATAAACTTCAACCCTTTGCCCAACTCCATCAGCATCGCCACCGACCTCGACCGCAGGTTCAACTCTACGAAGTACCGTTTTTCGGGCAATAACCCGTTGTACAATACTTATTTCAACAAGCAGTTCCTTTGGAACCGCCGCTATGACCTCCAATGGGATTTCACGAAGAACCTCAAGTTCAAATTCAACGCCGACAATATTGGTGTCATTGATGAGCCGCTCGAATCTGGGGATGAAAATTGGGGGATGCTGGAACGTCATCAAGACCCTAACCACCCTAATTATATCGCCAATATCAAGGAATACCGCCGGGACTCTATTATTTCCAACCTGAAAAATTTTGGCAGGACAAAGAGCTACCGCCACCAGTATACTGTAAGCTACAATGTGCCCTTGAGGACTTTGCCGTTCATGGATTGGACGACGGTAAAACTGAGCTATGATGCCGATTATTCTTGGAATGCCTCAAGCCTTGCCGTCAATGCAAGGGCCCTCGGCAACGTCATTACCAATGGCCAACGCCGACAGGCAGAGACCGACCTTGACTTTGAAAAACTATACAATTACTCGAAGTACCTGAAGAAAATCAATTCAAAACCCAAGCCTGGCATGGGCGGCAACAACGACAGGAAAGACGTGGACGCCAGCGATGCTGATGGGAAAGGCAAGTCGGGTCGAAAAAACAAAAGCGACAAAAAAGGCAAGGGCGACAAAGGTGCCGATAGCAAAGACAATCCCCTTTCCCCCGAATCGCCAGAAAATGACGCCGACCCCAGCAAAAACCCAGACGGCAAGGGTGGCAAATCGGGAGGTAAAACCGACGCAAAAGGAGCGGACAAGGGGAAAGACGCCAAAGGCAAAAAAGACAAGGCTAATGATAAAGATAAGAACAAAGACCGCCAGCCAACTATCATTGAGCGAGCGCTCATCAGGCCGCTCATGACGGTGCGCAAGCTCAAAGTTCGCTATACGGAAGACTTCGGAACGGTGATACCCGGCTACCTGCCCCAATCTAAGTTGCTCGGCATGGACAAGTTCACATCGCCCGGTTGGGACTTTGTTGCGGGCATGCAGCCCAATATCAATCCAAGCGACTACTATACGAGCAAGGACTGGCTGCACAAAAACTGGCAGTGGATAACGCCAGACATTGAGTACGCCCTACCCAAAAACGTTTCCCAAACCTTTGAGCAGATTGTGGACGGCAAACTGGAACTGGAACCCTATGCCGATTTCCGCATAACGGTGGAGGCCAAGCGCTCCAAGTCCAAGAACCATGCGGAGCAATTCCGCCGCTTTGACGATTTGGGAGGTCCAAATTTTGTCCAGGATGAATGGAAGCACGCCAACGTCACGGATTATGGTCAATTCAACGTTTCTTATGCCGCACTCAACACGATGTTCGACAAAGACCTGCAAGGGCTTTTCCGGCAATTTGAGAACAACAAGCTCACCATCGCCAGGCGTTTGAGTTCCGGGAACCACGACAATCCCGACTCCTCCTACCTTGAATATCCCAAGGGTTATGGGCCATTCCATCAGAACGTGCTGCTGCCCGCTTTCATAGCCGCCTATACCGGACAAGACGCCAACACGATGAAGGTATCGGACAATTTTATTGGCGACGTAATCATCAAAACGCTGCCACGCCCCAACTGGCGGATGACTTACAACGGTCTCACCAATATTGGCAACTTGAAAGAAATTTTCCAGAACATCTCCATCACGCATGGCTACCAAGGCAAGATGGTGGTGAACAGTTTTGATACCGACAGGCAGTTCGATGTTAACGACCCAACCAAGTTGAAGGAAACCAACTTGGATTATTACACTCGTTTTGAAATACCCGATATTCAGATTGACGAGCAATTCAGCCCGCTATTTGGCATTGATGTCAGGTTAAAAAATGAAATGTCGTTCAAAACGGAGTACAAAAAAAGCCGGCAACTGCGCTTGGAGTTGATAGGCACGGGCCGCTTGCACGAAAGCAAGGGAGAAGAATTTACGGTCAGCTTTGGATACAAACTGAAAGAAACCAAGATTGCCTTCCTGCAGCCCAAGAAGAAGAAAAAGGCAGACCCGAAAAAAGACGACAAGAACAAGCCGAACATCGGAAGGCCAGGTTCAAGGGCTAGCCAAAACACCCCCGGCGACATGGATTTCTCCTTTAACCTGTCCATTCGGGACGATGTAACGAACATCCGGGAATTGGTGACCGGGCTGGTGGAACCTAACCGTGGCTCTCGTAGGGTGTCCATCGCTCCGGCTATCTCATACCAGTTGAGCGACCAGCTTATGCTCCGCTTTTTCTTCGACTACAACAAGAACACCCCAAAGACTTCGCAGGGGTATCCAACGACGAATATCCGAAGCGGGGTAACCGTGAGGTTCTCGTTATAAACGGAAATAGCACAAGATTCAGGAGGGGCTTTTTTGCGGCATTGCGGCAAAAAAGCCCTCTTCATTTGTAGCGTTCCAATCCGGCAACTAATTGTGGAAAAAATATATATCCTACTTGTTTGATGACATATAAAATCTAATACCTTTGCGCCTTCGAAAAAGGTACCCCTTTTGCGAAGTTAGACGAAAAACCATGCACTCACACATTTTTTTGAGAACTACATTTCCTAACTTCCTAACTTTTATTCTGAATGACACAGGAATACCAATTCATGGTAGATTTTACGCTCCCTAAAGTATTGTCCGAAGAATTTTTGCGCCAGATACCGCACCAGCGGGCAAAAGTCAACAAGCTGTTCCGGGATGGAAAGCTCGTGAACTATGCGCTTTCATTGGATAATTCTAAGATTTGGGCGACCATCAACGCCAACTCTGAGCTGGATGTGCTCCAACTCGTTTCACAGCTGCCGCTTACCAGGTTTATGCAGTACAAAATCAACCTGCTGACCTTCTATTCTGGGGTGAACGCTGACGCACCAGTTTTTTCGATGAACTGAAAATCACTTAACCGCTGGCAGGGTTTCGAAACCCTGCCAGCGGTTTTTTTCAATCATCCAGCGCCTGGTAAATCATTTGGCGCATGTAGCTGCTCGTCTCGTCAGACACGGTTCCTTGTGTCTGCTTCATCAGTATCCCTATTATTTTTTCCTGAGGGTCGGCGAAGTAGCTGGTATTGAAGTAGCCGCCCCAGTCAAAGGTGCCTGCGCTGCCGTTGCCGCCCTTGGCCTCTCCTTTTTCGTTCAAAACACCGAATGCAAGGCTGAACCCCTTTCCGTTGTCCCATGCAAACAAATCGCCGACCTGGTTGCTCAGCACGGCATCTATCGTGGTGCGGCTGAGGATGCGCTTTCCGTTCAATTCGCCGCCGTTTAGGTACATTTGGAGGAAGGTAGCGTAGTCCTTGGCCGTACTGCTGAGGCCAGCGCCGCCAGAGAAGAAACGCTTGGCGCCTTTGATGGGATAGTCCGTATCGTAGAAAGTGACGGGATAGCGCACCCACTGGCCATTTTCGGGTTTTTGCACCGCAACGAGGCGGTTGGCTTTTTCCGAAGGAAGGTAAAAATACGTGTCGCTCATGCCGAGCGGGTCGAAGATGTTTTTCTTCAAAAACACATCAAAAGGCTCGCCGGATAGCACTTCGATTAGGTAGCCGAGTACGTCAATGCCTTCAGAATAAGTGTATTTCTCGCCAGGGTTGTGGTGCAATGGCAGCTTGGCAAGTTTGCGCACACTTTCACCAATAGAGATGTTTTCGGTGGTGAAAAGGTCGGTGATAGCCGCCTTGTTATACATGATTCTGAAACGCTCATCGCCATCAATGACGCCATAACCGAGGCCGCTGGTATGCGTAAGCAAATGGCGGATCGTGATTTCGGACTTGGCCGGTTCGGTGGTCCAAGTGGTGTCAGAATAGTTGTAATCCTTGAGCACCTGCGGGTTTTTGAACTCTGGGATGTACTTGGAAACGGGGTCGTCCAACTGGAACTTCCCTTGCTCCCAGAGCATCATCACAGCAGTGGAGGTAATGGCCTTCGATTGCGAAGCGATGCGAAAGATATCGTCCCGTTTGAGTTGGCGTTTGACGGCATTGTCCGCCATGCCAAAGGCTTTCCAATAGACGATTTTGCCATTGCGGGCAATGAGCATCACGGCGCCGGGGATGTCGCTGTCGGCCACAGCACTTTGCAGCATGGCGTCCACCCTGGCGAGCCGCTCGGCGCTGAAGCCTTGGCTTTCGGGCGAGGCCTCAGCGAGTGTCGTGGATGTCTTGGCGGATTTGGTGGTTTGTGCCCCGGCCAGCAGCGTCAGGGCGGAAAGGCAGAACAGGAGCAAGAGTTTTTTCATTTCAGTTCAATTTTTGTTTTGTCCAAAAAACCTTTTGGCGATGGCAAAGGAAACGAACAGCGCCCGAAACTTGGCATCGGGAGCAGGTTTTGTCTTTTATAAAAAAAATATTTCCTCAAATCGGCAATGAATGCCGTTTTTATTGTCAAACTATCCTAAATTTGCGCCCCGTTAGGGAATTTTAGAAACCAGCCAAAGGTACTGAAACTGAATAATCCAGTAAAATCAGGCGCTTCGGCAATCAAAGTTCAATTTTTTAATTTATGCTGATTGTAGAAATCAAAAACGGCGAATCCATTGACCAGGCGCTCAAACGCTTCAAACGTAAATTCCAGCAGACGCAGACCCTCAAGGAACTGCGCACCCGTCGGGAGTTCACTAAGCCATCCATCACGAAGCGGGCTGAGTACCTCAAAGCTGTTTACAAAGAGCAAAAGAAGCGGGCCGAGGAAATATAAGCCTTAACCGCCTTTTATCATAGGTGGTTTAGTGCCAATAATGCCCTAAACTACCAACCATAAAAACAAACAACCGGACTTCGATTGCTGCTGCACGTTCATCTTGCATTGTGCCGCTACCGAAGCCCGGTTTTTCTATTTAAGGAGCGGGAAACAAATAACCCACCCGTTCTGACTTGTTCTTTTCCCTTCTAAAAGCACTTGAAAAAAGAACCGTAGCGCCGCTATGCTTAGTTTTTCAAGCACTTTTACAAGAAAAAATAACTGCGCCATAACGGGCGTATTATTTATTTCCCGCTCCCTAAGCAATCTTGAACGGCCAGAGGTTACTGACAACCACACCGTTTATCCTGCCAACCATCAACCGTAAAATAAATGGCTGAAGTAAAAATTGCCTGCCCGAAATGTAATTGGGAACCCACCCCCGCCGACATGTGGCAATGCACCTGCGGCCACAGTTGGCATACCTTCGATACCGCTGGCCGCTGCCCGTCCTGTGGGAAGCAATGGGAGGAAACCTGCTGCCATCAGCCTGCCGTGGGCGGCTGCGGTAATTGGTCGCCGCACCTGGAATGGTACCGCAACCTCGATGGCTGGCTCAAAAAAGAAATTGAGAAAATCAGGATCCGGGTTGGCGAAACAGTAGAGTGACCAAACCCGCCATCCAGCAAAAGAATGTACCAATTTGGTAAGGTATTCTTGGCTTTCATTTGTATAATTCCCGGCAAATCGTCATTGTCAGGTAGGTTCGTTTACTAAAAGGCATTTTTGTTGTAAATTCACCCTTCCAAAGGGCCACCAAATTATTACAACAGAAAATACAATTGGTAAACAACCATTAACATGAAGCAAGTTTACGCCTTGACGAAGAAAACAGCCCTCCTACTACTTTCCTTTTTTTCGCTGCCCGGCCTATTATTGGCCTGCGACACCTCCGGCTACGACATGAACGCCATCACCGACAACGGCGACGGTACTTTCACCATCAACTGGACCGCTTTGGTGGCAGGTGGCACGACGACTGGCGTTGGCTCCACTTGGGGATTTTACCTTAATATAGATGCTACCATACTTAGCATTCAACCTTCCAGCTTTACAAGTTCAAATGGTACTACCCTGAATGCCGTCATCAACGGCGGCAACGTGCAGTGGGGAAACCCTGTGCCGGGTTCTGGCCCAGTGTTCTTGGACATCACCACACAGCCAAACGACGAGAACTTCCCCTTCACGATGGTCGTTTCGGGTATCCCAACCGAATGGTGGGGCGGTGGCCAAGAAGCCAATCAATGCCCCGGCGGCGCTGGCTCCTCTGCGGCAAATTACGAAGGTGAG
>JANPLH010000279.1:0-12949 GCA_031426435.1 Saprospiraceae bacterium
ACTTTTGCATGGTTAACCCAATCCAGAAGACTTAACAAAGACTATGAAAAAACGGTTCGCAATAGTCAAAGCATGGTATATATTGCCATGATTAGAATAATGGCTAACCGCTTATAACAGGTTTTAAAACAGTTTCTTAGACAATATGGCTGCTCCGCAAGGGAATACTTGGCTTTTATATGCACAGTTAGGCATAAAAACAATGGGGGCCATACTATTGACGCTTATGTTCCAGAGTATAAAGGCGGCGCTGGCGAACCCGGTGAAGTCGTTGCGAAGCGAGTAATAATGAAATTGGGAAATTAAGAAATTGAGATATTTAGCAGCATTCCAATTTCCAATTTCCCAATTTACCAATTTCCATCTCTTATGTTCATCAACAATCTCAAAATCAGCTGGCGTACGCTGCGCAAAAACAAAACCTACACCCTTATCAACGTGGTGGGGCTGACGGCGGGCATCGCTGCCGTGCTGCTCATCTTCCGAGTGGTCAATTATGAGTTGGGGTTCAACAAAAACTTCCAGCACTACGACAGAATCGTGCGGGTGGTGGGCGAGATAACATTGTCGGATGGCACAGAGGAGAACAGTGTTTGCATACCGATGCCCGCTGGGGAAATGCTGGTTTCGTCCATTCCCCAATTTGAAAAAAAGAGCCGGGTGAAGGAGACATGGACGACGCTTACCGTGCCCAATCTGACAGGTGGAGCGCCTTTGAAGAAATTCACGCCAGACGATAACCAAATCGCCTTCATGGCAGAGCCTGATTTTATGCAAATGCTTGATTTGCAACTGCTTGCGGGCGAAGGAATCACCGCCTTGAGCCAACCAAACACCATCGTGCTTGGCAAAAATTGGGCGGAGAAGTGCTTTGGAAACTGGGAAGCTGCCGTCGGGAAAACGTTGCTGCTCGACCATATTTTCCCAGTGACCGTGACGGGTGTCTTCGCCGATTTGCCCAGCAACTGTGACTTCACGTTCCCCTACCTCATTTCATTTGCTACACTTAAAGGCAAGGAATATTATTTCTGGCAGGACGACGGCGACTGGGACAGTTGCAGCTCCAATAACCAAGTATATGCCATGCTCTCCGACCCCGGCCAAATGGCTGCCGCCAGTGCCGCCGTGGCCCGTGTGGGCGAAAAGGAATACACCAGCAAGAAAACGGGTAAACGCATAAAAACCCATGTGCTGCAACCCATGGCCGACCTGCATTACAACGAGCTTTACCATAACTCGGGTACGCATATTATTCCTAAAAGCCGCATCCATGTGCTGTCCGCCATTGGGTTGCTGATATTGGCGCTGGCCTGTTTCAACTTCATCAACCTAGCCACGGCGCAGGCTTCCCTACGGGCAAAAGAAGTGGGCGTGCGCAAAACGCTCGGCGGTAATCGGGGCCAATTGGTCGGCCAGTTCATGAGCGAGGCGGGCATCATCGTGTGTGCCTCGGTGCTGTTGGGTGCGGCCCTGGCCGCAATGGCTGCCCCGCTGCTCCGGCACGTCTCAGAGATACCTGCCGAAATGCCGTTCCTCTCCAGCCCTACCGTCGTTGTGTTTTTGGTGACGACGGCGGTGGTGGTCACGCTGCTGTCGGGGCTGTACCCGTCGCTAACCTTGGCGGGTTTTCAGCCAGTGAAAGCATTGCGGAGCAACGCCACCAAAAGCCTGACGGGCGGTGCGGGCTTGCGCAAATCGCTGGTGGTGGCACAGTTCGCCATTGCCCAGTGCCTTATCATCGGGGCCATCATCACCATCATGCAGTTGGATTATATCCGCACGCAGGATTTGGGCTTCAATAAAGACCTCGTTTATACTTTCGGTTTTGGCAACGACAGCCTGACCGTGCAACGGCAGCTTGCTTTGCGGCAAACGCTTCAACAAATACCGTCGGTGGAGTCGGTGAGCCTCAGCAGCGACCAACCATTTTCGGGAAATTTCTGGCAGGGAAATTTCCGCTACGGCAACCACCCAGAGGACGAGAACTTTAGCACGACCGTCAAATTTGCCGATGAAAAATACCAAGAGACCTATGGCATAAAACTGCTGGCGGGCAGGTGGCTCGCCCCTTCTGACACGATGCGGGAGGTGGTCGTCAACCGCACGATGCTCCAAAAGCTCGGCGTCCAAAATCCAGCGGAAGCCGTAGGCCAAGACTACCTACTTTGGGGCAGCCGCCACCTGAAAATCGTGGGTGTTACCGAAGATTTCCATACGCACTCGTTCCGGGAGGCACATTTGCCGTTGACCATTTCCACCGAAAAGCAATTTTTCTCTGAAGCGGGCATAAAAATCAGGTCAAACGACCCGGCCGGTACGGTGGCCGCCATCCAAAAAGCCTTTGATGAAGTACTGCCGGAGCAGGTGTTCGAAGGGCGCTATTTGGACGAAAGCATCGCCCGTTTTTATGAAGACGATTACCGATTGGCCACTACCTGCAAGGGTTTTGGCCTGCTGGCCATCCTCATATCTTGTCTTGGTTTGTTCGGCCTGGCCACCCATGCCGCCCAGCAGCGGGTGAAGGAAATCGGGGTGCGCAAGGTGCTCGGTGCTACCACGGCTGGCATCGTGAAGTTGCTGTCGAAGGACTTCTTGATGCTGGTCGCTGTGGCCTTGGTCGTGGCCTCGCCGCTCGCTTATTTTTTGATGGAAAAATGGCTGGAAGACTTCGTTTTCCGGATTGACATCAAATGGTGGGTGTTCGTGTTGGCGGGCGTTGTGGCGGTGGCGGTGGCGTTTTTTACGGTGGGTTTTCAGAGCGTAAAGGCGGCACTGGCGAACCCAGTGGAGTCGTTGCGGAGCGAATAACAATCAAGCCATTAAACAATCAAAGCCATGTTCCAAAACTATCTGAAAATCGCCCTGCGCAACCTGTTTAAACAAAAGGGTCTGACAGCCATCAACGTCCTTGGCTTAAGTATCGGGCTGGCTACTTTCAGCCTGTTCCTTTTGTATGCTGTCAATGAATTCAGCTACGACCGCTTTCACGAAAAGGCGGACAGCATTTACCGGGTCATTAAATGGAGGGAAAAGGGTTTCGCCGGACGGGAAGAGGCAGGCGGTGACCCTTACATGCCGATGCCCTTGGGTCCTGCACTCAAAGCCGACCTGCCCGACGTAGCGCAGTTCGTGCGCTTGCGGGAAGCCAGTGGCGAAAACTTCGTGCGGGCGAACGGCGAGGTCAGCCGGGCGGGCGTCCATTTTGCCGACCCTGCGTTTTTCGAGGTGTTCTCCTTCAAAATCAAGTACGGCAGCCTCGCCTCGGCGTTGAAAGAAAGGTACAATGTCGTGCTGACGGAAAAAATGGCGCAGCGGCTTTTCGGCGAAAGCAACCCGACCGGCAAGACACTTGAAATCAAGCTGGAAGACAAATTCGAGTCGTACACCGTATCGGCGGTGGTGGAAAACCTGCCACCCAATTCCTCCATCCAATTCGACATCGTGGGCAATTTCGAACGACTATACGCGACCGAATACGGCGAGCAATCGCTGACCAACTGGCAACGCAACACCCTTCAAACTTATGTGCTGCTGCGCCCCGGTAGCAGTTTGGCAACCAACTCAAAACAACTGCTTTCTTTTTATCAAAGCCACTACCGCCATCAGGAGGCGGAACTGCGAAAAGAAGGCACCTGGAATGGCGAAGGCGCTCCGCTCAGCTACCGCTTGCAACCTTTGCGGGAAATGCACACCGGCACGGAAAAATGGAGCAGCTCCGCCGCCGCTGTTGACCCCTTCGGCATCTTGACGCTGCTGGCGATTGCCGCCGGGGTGCTGCTCATCGCCTGCATCAATTTCACCACCCTTTCCATCGGTCGCTCGGCAAGCAGGGCAAAGGAGGTCGGGGTGCGAAAGGTCATCGGCGGGAGCCGGGGGCAGTTGGCTCGGCAATTTTTGACGGAGGCGCTGCTTTTGAGCGGGATTTCGGCGCTCATCGGGATGGCGTTGGGGCAGGGTTTGCTGCCTTTTTTCAATGAAATGGCAGACCGGCAGCTCAGTTTTTCCTGGAAAATCTACCCGGAAATCGCTTGGCTGGTGCTTGGCTTAACGCTTTTTTCAGGCTTGCTGGCTGGCAGCTACCCAGCGTTGGTGCTGTCCGGTTTCAAGCCGGTGGAAATTTTGAAAAGGAAGGTGCGCCTCGGCGGAGCGAATTTTTTTACCAAATCGCTCGTCACCACGCAGTTCGTGGTGAGCATCGGGTTGGCGGCGGCGACGCTCATCGTGGTGCAGCAACTCAATTTCATGCACTCGCAAAACCCCGGTTTCGACAAGGAAAACGTCGTGATCGTGGATGCGAGCGACACGGACTCGGAGAAGATTTATACTCGGTTTCGCCAGCTTGCCTTGCAGCGACCGGAGGTGATGGGCGTGGCGAGCGCTGAATTGGGCTTGGGCCATGGCATGGGTTGGAGTCAGTCGGGCTGGATGTCAAAGGGCAAGAGTAAAGATGCGTATGAATTTTTCATTGACGCTGACTACTTGCAAGTGCTGGGGATGCAATTGATTGCCGGGCGAAATTTCGACGCAAAATTCGCCGCCGACACCATCAACTCCATCATCGTGAACGAGGCTTTTGTCAAAGATTTCGGCTGGACAGTGGAAACTGCCATCGGGCAAAAACTGGACGGCTACGAGAACAACCCCAGCGAGGCGATACCAATTGTCGTTGGCATCGTGAAGGATTTTAATTTCCTACCCTTCAAGGAAGAAGTCAAACCGCAGCTTTTTCACCAGTTCGCCAACTATGCACCGTACAAATTTTTTGTCCGCCTACGCCCCGGCGACCCCGCCCAAGTGCTGGCTGGCTTGAAAGCAGCCTGGGCGAGCGCCGAGCCGGTGCTACCTTTCAAGTACACTTTCCTTGATGAAAACCTCGACAATTTTTACAAGTCGGAAACCCGGTTCAGCATCATCATTGGCTGGGCGGGGGGCATTTCGATTTTCCTGGCTTGCCTCGGTTTGTTCGGCTTGGCGACCCTCGCTGCCGCCAACCGGACGAAGGAGATTGGCATCCGCAAGGTGCTTGGTGCATCGCTCGGCGGTATCGTGAATTTGCTTTCGAAAGACTTCCTGCGGCTGGTCGGCGTCGCCTTTTTGATTGCTGCACCGCTCACCTGGTTTTTTGTTGTCGACTGGCTGGAAGGATTTGCTTACCGCATTGATTTAAGCTGGTGGCAGTTCGTTTTGGCAGGCAGCGGGGCAGTGGCGGTGGCATTTTTGACAGTTAGTTTTCAGGGTGTGAAGGCGGCGCTGGCGGACCCGGTGAAGTCATTGCGGAGCGAGTAAAAAGACAATCTATTATCATGAGTCATCATTTCATAAAACTTGCCTTACGGCATTTTGCGAAGCAAAAACTGCATGTGTCGCTCAATGTGGTGGGGCTTGTTATGGGGGTGGTTTGCATGCTGTTCGCAGTACTGTACTGGCTGGACGAGCGCAGTTTCGACAGCTTCCATGCCAAGTCCGACCAGCTTTACCGCATCACCACAACGATGACGGGCAGTGCAGGAGAATCGCCCAAAACGCTTGGGGGAACGGGGCAGGTTCAAGGGCCCGCTTTCAAGGCTGCGGTGCCGGAGGTACTGGATTATGTGCGGATTTTGGGCGGCGATATTTACGGTGAAATGCGCCATGAGCACACAACCTTGAAGTTACAATTGCTCTTTGCTGACAGTAGTTTTTTCCACATGTTCAGCTTTCCCCTCTTGCAGGGCGATTCGGCGACGGCCTTGCGTGAGCTTAATTCGGTGGTGCTGACGGAGCGGACGGCCCTGCGTTTTTTCAACTCCACCGAGGCAATCGGCAAGCTGCTCTACCTGGACGCCGACCCTTCTGCTGAAAAGCTGGGCAGCAAGCCCGTGGTGGTGGCGGGCATCGTGAAAGACCCGCCGGCCAACTCGTCCATCCAGTTCGACGTGTTGCACCCGTTCAAGTTTATGCAGCTATCCCACGAGGACTTCAACTGGCTGAACGCCTATCTGGGTACTTATGTTTTGCTGCCGCAAAACCCTGATTTACAAGCCATTGCGCAGAAATTCAATCAGATTTATGCTGAAAAATCAACCGCCCAAATAGAGGCGGCGGGCTTTGACCCTAATATCAGTTACAGGCTGCAACCCCTGACCGACATCCATCTCAACTCCCTGCTTGGCGATAGCAGTTGGCACGAAGGCGGCACCGTCGGCGAAAGCAAACCCGTTTATTCCAACCTATTTCTGGGCATTGCCTTTTTCATTTTTTTGCTTGCCTGCATCAATTTTGTGAATATCAGCATTGCCGGGTCGCTGGGACGGGCCAAGGAGGTCAGCGTCCGAAAAATCAATGGGAGCGGCAGGGCAAGTGTCGTGCTGCAATTCCTCGGTGAGGCTACCCTGATTTGCGGGTTTGCCTTCGTGGTGGCACTGTTGGCTGCGGAGTTGCTCTTGCCCGATTTCAACCAGATTGCCAATAAAAAAATCAGCCTTCAAACGGCGCTGAACCGGCAGCTGTTGACGGGTTTTAGCTTGGTTTTTTTGGTCAATATTCTGCTGTCGGGGCTTTATCCAGCAATTTTGCTCTCCGCCTTCAAGCCAGTGGAGGTGCTGTACAACCGCAGCAATCCTATCGGCCAACTGCGGCTGGGAAAGGCGCTGGTAGTCCTTCAGTTTTCGCTGGCGTTTTTATTGGCTGCGGCCACCCTTGTTTTTTATCAACAAATGGACTTCGTAAAAGGGAAGGAGTTGGGCTACGACCCCAGCCTCGTGGTCCGTACCCAAATCAGCGGCGACCGGGATTACGAACCTATCAAGCAAGTGCTGAAAAATGGGGTGGAAAGCAATCCCAATTTTGAGGATATCGCCTACGGCGGCGTATTTGGCAACGACCTGATGGAGACCAGCATCAATGGCCAAAAAACGCCAGCCGTCTATCAGTCGGTGGACACGAGCTATCTCTCCGTAATGGGCATTGAGTTGCGACAAGGGCGAAATTTCAGCGCCATCAACAAGCCGGAAGTGGTTGTAAATGAAGCATTTGTGCGGGCTGCAGGGCTGAAGTCGCCAATTGGTGCCACGGTGCAGTTGCACCCCGATTATACAAATGGCCAACAGGCATACACCATTGTTGGGGTTGCCGCAGATTTTCATTTCGAGTCGCTGCACATGCCCATCCAACCCTTGGCGCTGCTCCATGTGGCAAGGCACAGCGGGGACATTTGGCTAAAAATTCGGCCCGAAAAAAGCCAGGAAGCCCTACGTGATTTTGAGCGATTGTACCAAAAAGCCATTCCGGGCGCCACATTCGAGTACCATTTTTTGACCGACCTCAATGCGAGGCTGTACGACCGGGAAGCTCGTTGGCAAAAAATAATTGGCATTGCGGCGGGGCTGGCAATGGTGATTTGTTGCCTCGGCTTGTTTGGCATGGCACACCTAAGTGCCCAACAACGGATGCGGGAGATTGGCGTTCGGAAAGTGCTGGGCGCCACCACCGCAGGCATTGTGGCTCTGCTCTCCAACGACTTCCTGAAATTAGTTGTCATAGCAGTGCTTGTGGCTTCCCCGGTGGCGTATTTCTTCATTCAAAAATGGCTGGAAAACTTCGCCTACCGCATTGAAATTCAATGGACGGTGTTCGCTTTAGCAGGCTTGGCAGCGGTAACGGTAGCATTTTTAACGGTCAGTTTCCAGAGTATAAAAGCGGCACTGGCGAACCCGGTGAAGTCGTTGCGCAGCGAGTGAATTTGATATTGGGTGATTGGGATATTGAGAAATTCCAATCATCCAATATCCCAATATCTCAAATTTAATCATCCGGCATGAAAAACAACAATTTGAAAATCATCTTCCGCCGCCTAGGTCGGCAAAAGCTCAATACGACACTGCACATCGCCGGGCTGACCATCGGCATGAGCGTCTGCCTGCTCATCGGCTTGTTCCTGCGCCATGAATTGAGCTACGACGCCTACCACGCCAAAGCCGGGCGCACCTACCGCATTTGTTCGTTTTCGACGGACAGGGGCAATGTTCACAAGGATTTTGCCACGCCCATGCCGACGGCAGAGGCCTTGCGGGTGGAGGTGCCTGGGGTGGAAACGGTCGCTTCCTGGCATCCCATTCAGGAGCCGGCCATCGTGGAAGTCAACCCGCAAAAGCGTTTTTTGCAAGAACACATCGTGCTGGCAGAGCCGGAATTGTTAGACGTTTTCGACATCGAAGTGGTGGAGGGCGATGCTTACGGAGCGTTGAGCAAGCCCTACCAAGCCTTGCTGACAGCGACAACAGCGGAGAAATTTTTCGGCCAAGAAGATCCGATGGGCAAGACTTTCAAGTACCGGGATGAATTTGACATCACGGTGACAGGCATCATCAAGGACCTGCCCGCCAACACGCACTTGCCCGCCTCGATGCTGCTGTCTTTTTACCGGGACGAGCATTTCATTTCCAAAGAAATCAATTCGTGGACTTTTCTTTCCGGCACCTCCACGTACGTCGTGCTCCCCGAAAACACTGACCCGAAAACGCTCGACGCTCCCCTGAAGGCGATGTCGGACAAATACCTGAACAACGACCCGAACATACCAAACCACGTTCGGTCAGGCTTTGAGTGGCAACCACTTTCACGGGTGCATTTTGACGGAAGGTATGCTGGCGGCAGCCCTTGGGTGCAAGCGGTCAATGCTACTTGGCTTTGGTTTTTCGGCCTCATTGGGCTGGCGGTGCTGGCGCTGGCTTGCATCAATTTCGTGAATCTTTCGACGGCACAAGCGCTTACCCGTGCGAAGGAAGTCGGTATCCGCAAGTCGCTGGGCGCAGAACGGGGGCAATTGGTGCGGCAATTTCTGGGAGAAGCCTGGCTGCTGGCTGGCATTTCAGGCATTCTGGCGGTGGTGGCAGCGAAATTGACCTTGCCTTCTCTCAATCAATTGATTGACAAACAAATCAGCTTCGACTTGCTCCATTCACCGGGGCTGATGGGTACAATGCTGCTTGGCATTTTGTTGACGGGCTTGCTGGCAGGCTTGTACCCTGCTTGGGTCATCGCCAGCTTCGACCCGGTTTCTTCGCTCAAATCCACTTGGAACTCTCTCTCCATTGGGAGGGGGTCGGGGGGGGGCTTGCGGAAGGGTTTGGTAGTGGCGCAGTTCAGCGTTTCGGTGGCGCTGCTGATTGCGGTGACTTTGATTGCGCAGCAGGTGAATATGCTTCACGGCAAAAGTCTCGGTTTCGACAAGGACAATATCGTGGAAGTGGGTTTTGAACGGCAGGAAAATGGTGACCCTACTACCGTGCTGGCCGCCGAACTGTCGAAAATCGCTGCGGTGAAGGACTTTTCCTTTTCCTCCGCCTCGCCCAGTTCCAAAGACCATAACATCACCATCATGAGCACCACCGATGGCGACGACTCCAATCGAAAAGCAGGCACTTGGGTCATGACAGACGACCATTTTGGTACCATGTATGGCCTGAAATTATTGGCGGGCCGCTTTCTCGAAGCTGCCGATACCAATGCTGCTGCCTCTGCCCTTCCAGTCGAACAGCAAACCCTAAAAGTGGTGGTGAACAACAAATGCGTAGAGGAGTTGGGCTTCGGCTCCCCAGACGCTGCGCTGGGCAAGCGTTTTTGGATGGCCCATTCCAAAGGGCGTGCGCAAATCATAGGTGTAGTCGCAGATTTCAACACGACTTCCCTGCACGAAGCCATCATCCCGACCATCATCACGCAGGGGCATAATATGCACCAAATGGCGGGCATCAAAATAGCGGCGGGCAGCGATTTGCTTACTACAATTGCCGCCGTCAAAGCAGCCTGGGAAAAAGCATACCCGCAGGGCGTCTTCAGCTACAATTTCCTCGACGAGCAGATTGACGCTTTTTACAAAACAGAAGCCCGTCTGTACAGCCTTTTCAAAATCTTCGCCGGCTTGGCCATGCTCATTTCCTGCTTAGGGTTGTGGGGACTCGCCACTTTCTCTGCCCAGCAGCGCACCAAGGAAATCGGCATCCGCAAGGTGCTGGGCGCTACCACGGCTGGTATCGTCGGACTATTGTCAAAAGACTTTTTGTCATTGGTCATTTTGTCAATGGTCATTGCGTCACCGCTGGCCTATTTCGGCATGAATCACTGGCTACAAGACTTCGCCTATCGCATTGATATTCATTGGACGGTGTTCGCCTTGGCGGGCCTTGCGGCGGTGGCGGTGGCATTTTTGACCGTCAGTTTCCAGAGCATAAAAGCGGCACTGGCGAACCCGGTGAAGTCGTTGCGGAGCGAATAAAATTGATATTGGGTGATTGGGATATTGAGGTATTCCCAATCACCCAATATCACAATATCTCAATATCATGTTCCAAAATTATCTAAAAATCGCCCTGCGCAACCTGCAAAAGCAGCGTTTTTATGCAGGCATCAATATCCTCGGACTCAGCATCGGCGTTGCTTGCTGCCTACTCATCAGCCTGTTTGTTTGGGACGAATGGAACTACGATTCATTCAACGAAAAGGCCGACCGCATTTACCGGGTACATTCTGACATCAATTTTGGCGGGAAACGGGAAATTTACGCCGTTGCGCAAGCTCCCTTGGCCCAAGCGCTGCGGGAAGAAGTGACCGGCGTTGAGGCATCTTGCCGATTCAGGGGCTATGGAAGTTGGCTCATCAGGCGGGAAGGCACGACCCAAAACTTCAACGAAGACCGGGCAGTTTGGGCGGAGCCGCAGGTGTTCGACGTGTTTACGCTGCCACTCAAATATGGCGATCCAGCTTCCCAAATCAAGGAACCCAACACCCTTGCCATGAGTGTTAGCGCCGCCCGCCGTCATTTTGGGGAAGTGGATCCCGTCGGGCAAAACTTGATATTGAACAACGAAACGACCTACAAAATCACGGGTGTTTTTGAAGACATTCCCGTTGCCTCACATTTTCATTATGACTTCCTACTCTCGATGGCCGGACTAGAAGAGGCGAAAAGCCCCATTTGGTTGAGCCATAATTTTCAGACCTACTTTGTCCTCAAGCCAGGTAGCGACCCCAAAGAAGTCGAAGCTGGCATCAACGCCATGTTCAAGAAATATGCTGGCCCTCAAGTAAAACAGGCCCTCGGTACCACCCTCGAAGAAATAGAAGCGCAGGGAAGTTGGGCCAGGTACACCCTCATGCCGCTGCGGGACATCCACCTAAAATCCAGCCTCGTCGCTGAACACGAACCCAACAGCGACATCGCCTATGTCTGGATGTTCAGTGCCATTGCCCTGTTCATCCTGCTCATCGCCTGCATCAATTTTATGAACCTCTCGACTGCACGCTCCTCCAATCGGGCCAAAGAAGTTGGCATCAGGAAGGTACTTGGTTCCGTGAAAAAGAACCTCGTCGGGCAATTCCTCACCGAGGCCCTGCTCATGAGCTGCATTGCATTCGCCATCGCCATTTTATTGGCGTTAGTTGCCATGCCATATTTCAACCAACTGACTGGCAAGGAACTGTTGCTGCCCATTTCGAGCCTGGGGTTTGTTGGAGCTTTGCTGGCTGGGGCTTTGTTCACCGGACTACTTGCAGGTAGTTACCCGGCGTTCTACCTCTCAGCTTTCAAACCCATCGAAGTATTGAAAGGAAAATTGCAGGCGGGCATGAGGAGTGGCTGGCTACGACATTCGCTGGTGGTGTTTCAGTTCGCCATCTCGGTGCTGCTCATCGTAGGTACGCTGGTGATCTACCAACAACTCCATTTCATTCAAAACAAACGGCTTGGATTCAACAAGGAGCAGGTGTTTATGCTTTATGACACTTATGTTTTGAAGGAAAAATTTGAGGGATTTAAGAACGAATTGGCGGCATTGCCAGAGGTGAAAAGCGTAAGTACGAGCTGCTTTTTGCCCATCAATTCCTGCCGCTCTGACAATAGTGTAGGACAGGAAGGAAAGGATGCCGGACAGGGCTCCCTCAACATGCAATGTTGGCAGGCGGACTATGACTACCTGAACACCCTCGGCATTGAGATGAAGGAAGGGCGCTTTTTTTCCAAAGAATTCAGCACCGATAGCCTCGCAGTGGTACTCAATGAGACTGCCGTGAAAAAATTTGGCTACGCAAATCCCATCGGCCAGCGGGTGTGGCGCTTTGCCGATCAGGACCTCAAAGAAAAAATCACCTACACCGTGATCGGGGTGGTCAAAGATTTCCATTTCGAAAACCTCCGGGAGGGCATCGGGCCATTGGGCTTCTTCCTTGACCCCAATGCCGATGGCATGTTGTCCATGCGTTTCGACGCCTCCGACGTGAATGGTTTTATGGAAAAAGTGAAAGCAAAATGGGATTCCCACTCACCCGGCCAACCTTTCGATTATGCCTTTTTGGATGACCGTTTTACCCAAATGTACCAGTCGGAACAAAGACTTGGCAATATCTTCATGGTGTTTGCGGGGCTTGCCATTTTTATCGCCTGCCTCGGCTTGTTGGCTTTGGCGGCTTTCACCGCCGAGCGCCGAAGCAAGGAAATTGGCGTTCGGAAAGTCCTCGGTGCTTCTACTGGCAATATTGTTACCCTGCTCACTTCAGAATTCACCCGTTGGGTAGTCCTCGCCAACCTCATTGCGCTCCCGCTGGCTTGGTGGGGGGCGAAGCGGTGGCTGCAAAGTTTCGCTTACCGGTCGGAGGTCAACTGGCAGATCATGGCGTTTGCCTTGGTCATTATACTAGCGATTGCACTGTTGACGGTCAGCTTCCAGAGCATAAAAGCGGCGCTGGCTAACCCAATGAAGTCATTGCGGAGCGAATAAAATTGATATTGGGTGATTGGGATATTGAGAGATTCCCAATTACCCAATATCACAATATCAATAGTCCGTGCAGTTTAAGCCCGGAAATTTGGTGAATTAAAAAAGGTCGTGAAGTTTTGCGTTGCGACACCAAAACTCACGACCTATGGACAGTACCCAATGGATACTGGCGTCAATATTCGAAAGAATGGACGGCG
>JANPLH010000280.1:0-6906 GCA_031426435.1 Saprospiraceae bacterium
CGAACTCCATGGCCTCCAAAACGCCTCGAAGGTTCGTTCAAATCAAGGATTGATTGTCCACATCTTTGGTAAAGTCGCTGCGGCTTTAGCTTTGTGGGTTTTCAACCCCTAATTCGCATAAACTACTTTCAAACAAGGCGCAAAGGTACATACACGACTTTTGCCTTTTTACTTTTTGCTTTTTACTTTACGAGTTGTACTTTGCATCGAAGATTTTTGATTTGAAAACAGGTTGAAAATCAACCCATTGCACCCAATTTACTTGCGTGAATCTTCGATTTCTTAATTTCCTAATTTCAAATTTCAAATACTTGCGCCAGAAATTCAGCGACATCCTGTACTCCTTCCCGTTCCAGTTGCTGGTGCTGCATTTGCGCAGCAACCTGCTGCTCTTGGGCGTATGGCTGCTGCTGGTGCTGATGATCACAGGGAGTCTTGGGGGCGGCTTTGGGCTGCGCTACCTGTTCTTGTCGCCGGAGTACTTGGGCGAAGTGGGGTTCATGAGTTTTTTCTATGTGGGCATCGGCTTCGGGGCGTTGGTGATGAGTTGGAACCTGACCACCTACCTGCTCAATGCCAACCGATTTTCTTTTCTAGCCTCGCTGGGCAGCCCGTTTGCCAAGTTTGTACTGAACAATATGGTGGTTCCGCTATCCTTTGCGATACTGTTCCTTTTTTGCCAAATCCGGTTCGGGCTTTGGCACGAACTGCGACCGCTCGGCGAGGTGCTGTGGGACAGCATGGGTTTCCTCACTGGCTTCGCAACGCTGGTTTTTGCTGTGGCCATATACTTCTATTTGACGAACAAGGACATCACCAGTTTTGAACAAAAAAAGAACAAGCCAGCGGGCAAAAAGCGCCGCACCGCCATCGTTGAAGACATACGACTGCACCGCAACCAGTGGCGGGTGGACACCTACCTGACCACCAACCTGCGCCCCCGCCTCGTGCGCAGCGTGGCACATTATGACAAGGCGCTGCTGGCCCGTGTTTTTCACCAAAACCACCTCAATGCGCTGCTGGTGCAATTGCTCACGCTGGTGCTGCTGGTGCTGCTCGGTGCGCTGATGGACCGCCCTGCCTTTCGTTTGCCTACTGCTACAAGTGTTTTTCTGCTGAGCAGCACCTTCATCGCCGTCACGGGGGCGGTGTCGTTTTGGCTTGGCTCATGGCGCATACCAGGGCTGGTGGCCATGCTCTTGCTCATCAACTTCATCACCCGCTTCGACTTTTTTCACCATAAAAACAAGGCCTATGGGCTGAACTACGAGGCTGGCACAAGCCCCTATCACCCCGATAGTTTGCAGTTCGCCTGCACCCAGCAAACCGTGGAAGCCGACAAGGCAGCCACCCTCCAAATCCTCGAAAAATGGAAACTAAAGGCCACCGGGACAAGTGGCGAAAAGCCCAAAATGGTCTTCTTCTGTGTGAGTGGCGGCGGCCTCAAAGCGGCGACTTGGGCTGTTGAGGTGTTGCAACACGCCGACAGCCTCACAGCAGGCAAATTCATGCAACATACGGTGCTGATGTCGGGCGCCTCGGGCGGAATGATGGGCACGTCATATTACCGGGAGCTGACATTGCGGCAGCAACAAGGCGAGGCCATCAACCTGTACGATGGGCAGCATGTGGCCGATATTTCCAAGGATTTATTGAACCCGATTTCCTTCGCCATCGTCACCAACGACGTGTTCCTGCCCTGGGCGAGCTTCGAGCAGGGTGGCCAGCGCTACAAGAAGGACCGGGGCTATATTTTTGAAAAAGCCTTCAACGAGAATACCCACAACCTCCTCGACAAGGCCATCGGTGACTATGCCAAGCCGGAGCAGCAGGCACTTATTCCGATGATATTCGTCACGCCGAGCATCGCCAACGACGGGCGGCGCATGGTCATCTCGTCGCAGCCCGTGCGCTACATGATGGTGGAGCCAGCGGGCGTGAAGCAGCCCGGCTCAGTGCGGGTGGATGCCGCCGATTTCCGCCATTTGTTTGCTGCGCAAAACGCCGACAGCCTGCGCTTCACGACTGCCCTGCGCATGAACGCCACCTATCCATATGTCCTGCCCAACGTGAACTTGCCAACGACCCCGCCCATACAGGTGCTCGACGCCGGGTTCCGGGACAATTTCGGGCTAAAATCGGCTACCCGTTTCATCCATGTATTCAAGGATTGGATTCGGGAAAACACCAGCGGCGTGGTGGTCATGGTGGTGCGCTCCTTTGAAGGGATGCGGGAAATTGAGTCGGACGAGCACCGTGGCATCCTCGAAACCTTGCTGAACCCCCTCGAAATCGCCTTCAAAGTGATGAGCCTCCAAGACTATGAGCACGACAACAGCCTCGGCTTCCTGTACGATGTGCTGGGCGAGGATATGCTCGAAATTGTGCGCCTGACCTACCACCCCAGTGTTGATTTGAAGGACTCACCCATCAGTTTTTATATTACAAACCGGGAACGGGGGGATATAAAAAGGGCGATAGAATCGGAGGAGGCGAGGGAGCGGTTGGAAAGGCTGAGGGTGTTGTTGCAATGACCTCAAAACACCGCCCCCACCTGCGCCCTACCCACGTGTACCAGCCTTGCCTCGCCCGTCTTCCTGCCCTCGTAAGTGATGCCAATGCGGATGTTCTTTGCCACCTGCCTATCCAGCGTGACGTTCCAGATGAAGTTCTTGCCGTTTTGCAGCCCCTGCAAAAAAGCAAATCCAACCGGGGAATTCGCTTGACCGTTGAAGTCAATTTTTACGAAGGAAAACGCTGAACGCAAGCTCGTCGTGGCACTTTGGTTGAAGGTCGCTTCCCATTTCAAGTCGTTGGTACGGGCGTTTTCACCGAGGCTATCAATGCGGTTTTCAGCCTTTTTGTAGCGCCACGAAACGCCCATTCGGAAGTTATTCGATGGCTGCCAAGTCAGTTGCGGCTTGGCTTCCCATGATTCGATGCGGTAGCGCTTGCTGGCGAACTGCTCCGACCCCTGCTCGTCGGTTCCGAGGTTCAGTTCAGTCTGGAAACTCAGCGATTTGGTCACGTTCCATCGGGTTTTCAGAAACTGCTGCCGCTGCCTGCGGCTCTCGAAGCCTTGGGTCTGAACGAGCTTGTTCTGATTGTCGGACATGCCAAGTTGCATATCGTATTTCGGGTCGGCCCGGTTAAAAAACAGGGTGTTGTAAGCTGAAGAGCGGGTGCTCACCAGTGCCGTATCGGCCACGTCGAGTTCAAACGGGTTCCAGGCGCTCACCCCATCCAACTGCCGCACCTTGCGTGTAATTTGCAAGCTGCTTTGCGTCGAAAATTTGCTCAAAAAGCGCTTCATGCCCTTTGCATTGAACCACACTGCCTTCGGCTCCAGCCGCAAGCTCTGGTTGAAGGTCACGTTGTTGGCGCGGATAAAATCATCGGTGAAAACCGTCACCCGCACGGCATTGGCCACGTCGGCAAACGGGGCGATTTCCACCTCGTCGTACTGCACCTTGCCGTCGGCGTTGCGGTCGGTCCAGAGGTGGGTGCCTTCGCCCGGCTGCACTTGCAGGTAGGTAAACTCCAGCTTGCGCTCTTGCCCTGAGCCGATTTCGTAGCTGGTGTTGCTCTGCACCACCCCCTTCAGCAGGTTCAGCATATAATCAAGGCGACCGAGGTAGGTGTCGGAGGGGTCGAGGTTGGTGAGCGTCGTATCTTGGATGGCCAAGCGCCGCCACGTGAAGTTCCAACCGAGTTGCGAGTTGCGGCTCTGTTGCCAATGGCCGTTTAGGTTCAGTTCATCAGCTTTCGTTGAGGTGCCGAACTGCTCGCCGTCTGGGGCGTGGTCAATGCGGTGCAGGTAGCTGGCCTTAAAGTTAAAGCGCTCATTTTCAGGAGTTTCCATGAAAAATTTTACCAAATCATAATAAAAGCTCGCCCGGTTCAGCGTGTCGGGAGCGCCCGTTTGCTGGTTTCTGTTGAAACGACTGTTTCGTTCTTGCTCGCCATAGACGCCTGCCCGCCAAAAGGCCGTGCCGCTGCTGTCCCGCAGGAACGGTAGCGTGATGCTCACCTTTGGCCGCATGAACTCACTGCGCTCCAAGCTGCTTTTGGTGGTCAAAAAATCGCCCTGCGCCCAGAGGTCGAGGCCGTTTTTCAGGTAGGCGTATTTGGCGAAGTGCTTCAAGCCCGTATAAATCGTATCCCGCAAAAAGCCCGCAAAATTGTACTGCAAACTGCCCGCTTTTGGCGTCCGCAGCATTGCCCCGCCGTTGAACAGGTGCTCGTCGGTCGGTCTGCGCACAATGGCCACGTCGTTGGCACCCTGGTTCACGTTCCAGTCACGGGTGAATTCGGAAGGCCGGTACGGGTTCAGTTCCTTGAATTTTTGCTGCGCAAACTCGTAGTTAGCTTCCAGTTCCAATTGTGGCGTGTTACCCCTGACCCCTAAAGGAGAACCCACGGAATTTAATTCATCGGAACTCCGACCATCTTTGGAAGCTGGCTCCGCATTTCCCATCGTGGGTTCCCCTTTAGGGGTCAGGGGTCGAGGTCGGGTCAGGGGCAAAACATGCTTCGCTCCCACCGTCCCGGCCAGCCCCACATTGTCCCCATCGTTGAAATCCGAGAGGCGGTTTTGGTCAAAATTGCTCAATGCGACCTCCGACCGCAGCTTGGTTTTTGCCGAAGGCGAAAAATCAATGCCCGCCGTGTAAAGCTGCTGCCGATTGGGGGCGACGAGCCGCCGGACGGGTTCGTACTCGCCCCTTGGCTGCCCCGTGAGAGAGTCGGGGGCTACCCAGCGATAGACCCGTCCATTGGCGGGCGTCTCGGTGTCAAGCACGTAGTTGCCGTTGCCGGGGCCGACCTGCGAGAAGCCGGACGAATACTTCGCCAATTGTTGATTGGTGCTGAAAATCAACACGTTAGGATAGGTTGTGCCGTTCACGACGGTGTCCCGCAGTTCGTACAAAACTCGAAAGGCGCTAAACTCCTCCACGGTGTCAATGGCGCTGACGACGGCGTTGAGGGAGCTGTCGCCCGCATTGCGCAGCACCTCTAATTCGCCCTGTGAGAAGTCGTCGTCAATGGGCTGCTTGCCGTCCTGCTCGGAATAGGTGTGCAGGTAGAGGCGCCCGCCCCTTTGGGGCCCGCCCCCTTGGGGGGATTTACCAAACTGCCACTCGTTGTTGAGGGCATAGAGCGAGCGCTGGTAGTCCTGCGTATTGTAGTCAAACTCGACGACGATGCGGCGGTCCTTGGTGATGAGGAGGCGGTTGGTGAAGGTGACGTGCCCGGCGTTGTAATCAATCACATAGTCGGCATCGAGGCCCCGTTGCTGCAGTTGGCCGTCCACGAAGACCTTCTCCGTGCCGCTGAGAACGATGATGAACCGCTCGCCCTCTGCCCCTTCCAGTCTGTAGGGGCCTTGGTTGCCCTCCTGTGCAGCGATGGTGTTCCGAGCGAACTTGCCACGGGCGATGGCGGCGCTTGCCCTCGTTTCAAGCTGCAAGCTGCGAGTTGCAGGTTTCCCAGGGACTGACTGCCGACTGCCCACTGCCCACTGCCGACTGAAGGTCGCCCCTTGCAGTTTTTTGAAATAATTCATGAAATATCCATTCGGGCGGGCCAGCTCGTAGTCGCCAGCGATAAGTTTGGTTTGTTGCTTCGCAACTTGGATGAAAATCTTGTCGAACTCCCGAAGCTGCTGCGTATTGCCCTCCGGCTGTAGCGGAATGTTGTTGTCTGTGATAGCGGCGAGGATTTCGAGGTCGCCCAGGGTACCCCCCATTTGCAGGTTGAACTGCGAATTGAGCACGAGGTTCTGGTTATTGCCGAAGGAAAGCCCACGGGTGTAATTGCCGTTGTAATCAAGGCCCCGTTGCGGCAGCAACGGGCGCTGTTCGTCGGCGTAGGGGTCGTAGGCATAACCGATGAGTCGGTCGCCGGGCTTTTGCAGGGCGCTGGTGTCGAGGCGGGAGAGGGGGGCGGTAAGGTTGAAGGGGAGGACACGGTATTTTATAGTAATCAGTGATTGGTGATTGGTGATTGGGGGGGCGAAGCTGATTTGGTTGTTTTTCACCCTGAAAAATTGCGGGCTGATGGGCTGCCCGGTAGCGGCATCCCTTACTTCCACGGAGCCGGGAACGACGGTCAACGTATCGAGCAGCTGCGGCACGGTGAGCATGGGCAGGGTCTTGCTGCGCAGGTTGGATATTTGCGCAGCAGCCAACGTGGGCAAGAGGGCCAGCAGTAAAACTTGTAAGGTTTTGCTCATACGGGCAGTAGTCGGGTTTCGGTAACAAACGCAAATTACCGGATTTTATGGCCTGCCTCGGCAATGAAGCAACGGCTTGGTCGTTTAATGAGGCTGTGTTTCAGGGTTCTGGCAATAAAAATTTGCCTGAATCCCGTTTTCCTAAGTCCAAACATTCAGCGATTTTGGAAAAAAAGCGTCTCTTTGTGCGGCCTGCCGCAATGAGCAATCATCGTTGCTATAATGTGGAGGTCAAAAAAAAATTACCACAATGCTTAAATTTAAGGCCGACCGTCGTTCTGTCTTTTTCATGTTGCTCACCACTTTTCTATTAGTCTATCTCTGGCAGTTTGGCGGCGAGATGAGCACCATGATGTTCGTCCCAATTTATGGGCTGCAATTGTACATGGCGGTGGTCGTATCCGTGATGACCCATAACCACCAGCACCTGCCCATGTGGAAGAATAAGACAATGAACATCCTCACCGACAACTGGCTGACGGCCTTTTATGGCTTCCCGGTCTTTGCATGGATACCCACGCACAACTCCAATCACCACGTGCACATCAACAAGGAGCCGGACTATACCCGCACCTATCAGGTGACGGAGAAGAACAACCTGCTCACCCTCGTCACTTACCCTTCTTTGAGCGGCATGAAGCAGCAAAAAGCCGTCTGGGGCTATATGAAAT
>JANPLH010000281.1:0-8847 GCA_031426435.1 Saprospiraceae bacterium
AGATGTTGACCAAGTACTGGCAACCATTGACCGCACCTTGAAGGAGATTAGGGAAGGTCTGAAACCAGAAGAACTGACTGCTGAAGAAAGGGCAGAAGTCTCAGAAGGCTTTATGAAGGTAATCGTGAAGGCACACAAGATTAAGCTGAAAATCAAAATAGACCTGCTCGCCGCCAAGCAACCCGATCTCTCGCCACGGAAGGCCGTGGTTAAATTGCTTTCCACCTTGCCGGAGGATTTGCCAGCAAGTGCCATTTCTGAGCTGGCGGGGTATGCGGCAGGGGAGTGGGAACGCAGGGTAGGGATGGTGGCTGTTTAGTGCTATCTTAGCGGCTTAATCACCCTTTCAAACAAAAACCCATGTCAAATCGCCTAACTCGAAAAGAAATTCTCCGGCAGCGCAAAACCGTCACCTTCGTCGGGCGGGAGCGACAGTTGGAACTCTTCCAGACCAACCTCGACCGCAGCCCGGAGCATCCCGGTTTTCACTTTATTTTCAACGTCTTTGGACAAGGCGGCGTCGGTAAAAGCACCCTGCTCGAACGCTATCGGGAGCTTGCCGCAGGCAAAAAAGCCTATGCCGTTTACGTCGATGTCCGACCCAACCTCAGCGATTCGGCTATCGAGCCAGTGCAACTGCTCGGCGAAATCGTCGCCCAAATGAAGACACAGGATGCCCCGCTCGACAAGCTCGAAAAGCAGCACAAACTCTACCGCCAGCAAAAGCAGCAACTCGAAGCCGACCCTGATGCACCCAAAGGCTTCTTTTCCTTTTTTGGAAAAACCGCCGTCAAAATCGGCTTGCGGGAAGCCAAAAAAGTACCTGGCCTTGGCGCACTGGCGGAGTTTGTGGACGAAGATGCCGCAGGCGAACAACTCGGCGAGTGGGCGAGTTTTGTCAAAAAGAAGCTGACCAACAAAGACGAAGTGCGCCTCGTGCTCGAACCAGAGGAAGTGCTCACGCCCCTGCTCCTCGAAGAATTAGCAGACCTTGACGAGCAGCGCCAAATCATCCTCTTCGTGGACAACTACGAAGCCGCTGGAAAAGACCTCGATGCGTGGCTGCGCCGCCTGTTGGGAGAAGAAAAACTGCCGCTCCAGTTCGTGCTCGTCGTGGCGGGCAGGGAGCCGCTCCACCCCAACGCCTGGTCGGGTAACTTCGACATAACACAGCCCGTCTCCGTCGAACCCTTCAACGAGGAGGAGGCACGGGACTACCTCACCCGCAAGTGCATCGCCGACCCCGCCTTGGTTTCCGACATACTGCACCTCTCCGGCAGGCTGCCTGTGCTGCTGTCCTTCTTAGCGGAAGTGACGCCCGGCGACGCTGCTCCGGGCGACCCCAGCGACCTAGCTGTCGAGCGCTTCCTCAAGTGGGTGGACGACCCGGCGAAGCGCTCCCTTGCCCTCCACGCCGCCCTTCCCCGCTCCTTCAACCGGGATGTGCTCGCCGCTCTGACCGCTCCCGGCGAGGACGCCGATGCGCTTTTCGACTGGTTGCTGCGAATGCCCTTCGTGCAAAAGCGGGGCGATGCCTGGGTCTACCACACTGTCGTGCGGGAGATGATGATGCGCCACATCCGCCAGCGCTCCCCGAAGGAGTTTTCCAGCCTGCACCAGCGCCTCGCCGACCATTTTGCGCAACAAATGAATAACTTTGGACTGCCCCCTGAAAAAACTTGGGATGACAACGACTGGATAAATTTGGAATTGGAATCGTTGATGCATCGACTTGCGGCAGAACCTAAAAAGTATTTATCAAGTGGTATTAACGGCTTTGTGGAAGCCTTTATTAAAGCGCCTAAAAAAATTGCGATAAAATGGGGTGAGACTTTTCGAAATGCAGCCGCTTGCAATGGAGATCTAATATTAGAAGGATGGGGCTTGCAAATATGTCAAGCTATTTATGAAGTAAGAGAAAAGAGAGGATTACAACTTTTGGATACTCTTTTTGAAAACATTTTATCACAGGATTTGATAGAACAACAAGAAATAAAGCAACTAACTCTATTTATAAAACAAACAATTAATCTATTTAAAGATAATCATGAAGAGTTTTTCTCTCTTTCAAAAGAGACTGAGGGGCATGAATTAGCATCGTTGAATAAATCATCGCTGAATTTTATTTTTTCAGGCAATGAAACCACTAAAGATAATGTTGAAAATTTAGAATTGTTAAATCATTTTATTGATAATGAGCAAACTGCGGCTTTCGTTAAACAATTCTTACTCAACGGTTCATTTAAAAAAAATGAATTATATAAAGCCATTGAAAATACAACTCCTGCTTTATTTAACATGTTATCAAACAATCCAGAGTTATATAATAAAATCAGTCAAGGTAATTTTGCTTTACTTGAAAAGCAACCAGATTTGAGTGATTTTTGGTATGCTTTAGGAAGGTATTCATTTGAAATTAATAATTACGACCAAGCTATAAAGTATTTAAATAAAGCCTTAGAATACAAAAATGACAAACACGAAGCATGGTTTTGTTTGGGTATGGTTTGGTATCAGAAAGAAATGCACACTGAAGTAATAACTTGTTTTAAAAAGTGTGTTGAATACAATCCCAATAACAAGACGACTTGGAATAATCTCGGATACAACTACCTAATAATTGGTAATTTGTCCGATGCAAAAATAGCATTGGAAGAATGCTTGATATTGTCAAATGGTCAAGACGATTATTCCAATAGAAACCTCGGCCACGTTTACCTCGCCCTCGGTGAGCGGGAGGCAGCGCAGGCGTGTTACCGCCGCAGCTTGGAGTTGTGGGAAGACAAATCTGAATTTTTCAAAGACATGGAAGAAGACTGGCAGCATCTGGCGCAGTACAGCATCGGGCGAGAGGTGTATGAGGCGGTGATTGCGGAGTTGCGGGAAGAGTAAAATATCACTCAGCTTTTGAATATTTATCTACTCCGCTGGCAGCTCTACCGTGCCGGCGTCCTCCCCCTGCGCCTCGTCCATTTCCTGAACGAAATGACCGCCCGCCACCTCCTTGAAACAGACGGTGCGACTTGGCGCTTCCGACATAGGATATTGCAGGAGTATTTTGCTGGGCAGTGGAAGGAGTAACCGCCAATTCCTCCTATTTTTGCGCCATGATTACAGCAACACCGAATCAGCCATTGAAAAACGTCATTGAGTTCCGACCAGAAACGGGTGAACTGGCTGGGCATTCTTACGCTGTGTTTTTCAGGGTTTGCAGCAGCCCTGCTTGTGATTGCGGCTTTACCGTTTTGAATTTCCATGCCACAGAAGGTGAAGAAGGGCTCGTCGGTGCGTTGGAAGCAAACGTTCATGAACGGACGCTGAAATTGCGAGATGGAGGCCCTTCCTTATCAGCCTGTTTCAAGGAAACGATGGATGCCGGAATGCAAGAAACGGATTGGGAAAACCTTGAACGGGGTTATTATCTCTACAAAAATATCTTGGCCGAAAACTTCGACGTGGAAAGCCTTGACATGGATTTCCCGAAAGAATTGATTGACGACCTAGGTATGATGCAGGCATACGTTGATTACCTGCCCGCAGCGGCTGTATTTGTTGTTGAAAAAGCGGGTGAAAAATTTACAATCATAGACCAATATTGCATCAATCCAAATTGCGATTGTACGGACTCCTTTTTGAGCGTTTCAAAGGAAGGTGCCGAGCCAACGGGATTTCTCTACAATTATCGGTCAAAGAAAATAGTTGCTGAAAGCTCTACCCTTGACATTGCCACGGCAGCGGAATTTCTTGTCCAGTTGCGCTACAAAAATGCCAGCTTCGACGAGCAACTTGCAAAGCGCAACCGAAACATGCGTTTACTTTTTGCCAAATTTTTGCAAAAGCAACCTCAAAGAACCATTGCTCCTGTGGCAAGTATGAGGAAAACAGGGCGCAACGAGCCATGTCCCTGCGGCAGCGGTAGGAAATACAAGAACTGTTGTGGCAAATCGAAGTGATGCTAATAACGCTTTGACACCTCTTCAAAGGCACTCCACTTCTCCATCTTCTAGTACTGCCTCCTCCGCTGGCAGCTCTACCGCACTGGGGTACTGTCCCTCCGCCTCGTCCATTTTCTGAACGAGTTGACCGCCCGCCACCTCCTCGAAACGGACGGTGCGACTTGGCGGTTTCGTCACCGGATTTTGCAGGAGTATTTTGCGGGGCAATGACGGGAGTATGCCAACTATGAACTTGAACTTCCTTCCATGCACGATGGTTTTGATGAACTATATTATCTTTAAATCGCACCGAACGGCGGCTTCATGATTAAACCTCGGACCAATGAAATTTGACGACCTCGACCTCAAAATGCGGCATTTCGAGACACAGCACGACCGATGTGTGCCAGCGGGCATTTACATGGTTGCCCGGCTCGATGGACGTGGTTTTACCAAACTGACCAAGGAAGTACACCAATTCGAAGCGCCATTTGACAGGCGATTCAGGGACTATATGACCGAAACGCTTAGGCACCTGTTTTCATGCAGTATCAATATCGTCTTTGGATATACCGAAAGCGACGAAATCTCCTTGCTGTTCCATTTGGACGAGGCTGCTTTTTCCCGGAAGGCTAGGAAGTACAATTCTGTGCTGGCTGGTGAGGCAAGCGCCAAGTTTTCGTTGCTGATTGGCGATATTGGTGTGTTCGACTGCCGCATTTCGGAACTGCCCAGTAGGGAATTGGTCGTTGACTATTTCAGGTGGCGGAGCGAGGATGCTCACCGCAATGCCCTCAATGCCTACTGTTATTGGCGGCTACGTCAAAACGGGCTTGCGAAAACCGCTGCAACAGCAAAGATTGAACGCTTGGGCACGGCGGATAAAAAGTCCCTGCTCCTCGAACTTGGTGTTGACTTCGACCAATTGCCAGCTTGGCAGAAACGGGGCATTGGCGTTTATTGGGGAACGGTTGAAAAAGAAGGCTATAACCCCATTTCGAAAACCAAGCTGCTCGTGAGCAGGCGGGAACTTCGTTTGGAATATGAGTTGCCGCATGGTGAAAATTTCGATAGGCTGTTGTTGTCCTTCATGGAAGCAAGTGAGGCGGATAGGGGAAACAGATAGGCATTTTTGAAAAATACCAGCCTCATCACTTCTTCTTCACCACCGCACACTTCCCCGCCCGCAGGTCCGCTTCCACTTTGGTAAACTTGCATTTCACCACGCTGCCGTCCGGGTACTTCACCTTGACCAAACTGCTGCCATTGTACTTTCGGAAAGGGTCAGGTTTTGATGCGCTTTCACGAGATAGGCCCATGAGCTGTTGGGCGGCATATCCGGCCATATAACCATCCAGTTCCTCCTGCCTAGAAGGGTTAAAACCGGAGGCCGATGCCCCCATCATAAAGGACTTTGCCATGCCCCAGTTCTGAGGATTGGCCGCTTGTTTCGGGATTTCCGGGGCCATTTTGGCCGCAGTAGCTGCGAGCGCCCCAGCACCTTTCATAAGCCGCTCCCGGTCAAGAAAGGCAAAAAAAGCAGCCAGCCCTTCACCAAAATGTTCAAAGAACTCGGCCTCGGCGCTCACTTTTCGGGGCACCAATTCGAGGCAAACCGTCCTTACCGTGTTGGAAGTCCATTCGCCAACGTCGGCCCCTTTGTAGTTAAAAGCAAAGTCGGCGAAGGTGGAGGGAGCATCGGCAGCCAAGTCCTTCACCTCATCGGGAATGCGCCCAAATTCAGGGCTTTGCTGGAAGGCATCCAGCCATTTGGTGAGCAGCTTTTGATTGATTTGGGGGTCGTCGTAGTCGCCCTCCTCGTCCATTTCATCCGTTCTTCGTTCAATGTTTTCAATGGCTGCTCGCAGCATGGCGTCGGTGTCCCGGCGGGGCGCAAGCTCCATGTCCGCTTCTTCAAGGTAGTACGCTTTCTCATCGTAGCCACCATCTAGGCTGCTCTTCAGGTACTCGTCCGGCAGGGAATCGAGGGTCTGGGCGTCGAAGGCCATGCAGTAAACATCGTCCGGGCCGCTTGGCAGTTCCGTGATTTTGCCATGCCAGCTAACGGGTGCGCCTATTTCCTCGGGAATGAAGCCGTCAACTACTTTTACGTAGTCGTTGATTTTGAATTTCATGTTGTCAGTTTTACGTTTTTTACCAGAACAGCCCCGCCTTCTCCCACCTCGAAATAAGGGCAGTCCTGCGGGCATATTCTTTCCTAAGTTCCAATATTCGTTCCTTGAAAGCCGTTGTTTTGCCTTGGTACTCCGCCAGGTCTTTCAAGTCCTTCAAGGCTTCGGTGGCCAGGTCGTAGGATTTCCCAGTCTGGCGCTCCAGGTTGAAGGGGACGCTCTTCCAAAGGGCCTGCTCTTGTGGCGCCAGCTGTTTCATGCGCTGCACGTGCCTTTCCTTTGCTTCGGCAACTTCCCGCTCCTTTCGTTCCTGTCCTTTTTGGGCGGTCAGCGATTTTAGCTCGGAAGCTGTGGCTTGAACGGGCTTCGGGGCAGCGCCTTTCGGGGCGAACTGTTCGAGCCGTTTTCGCAACTGCACATCCAGCCTTGGTTCTGACTTCAAGAGCCGTCCGAGCCACTCAATCCGCTCTTTTTCAGGCAGTTGCGCCAGCAATTTTTCATAGTTAAGGGCAGTGGAAGCCGGGTTCGGGCTGAGGGCCTGTGAAGCGGAAACAAGGTCATCGTCAATCTCGAAAAAACGTGTAAACGCCTTCAAGGCTGCGCTCATCCGCTTCATATTGGGCGGCACGGGCGGGGGTTTGTTGCTTTCCGTTTCTTCGTCATCCTCGTCATAGTCTTCCTCTTCGTCGTCGTATTGCCCATCATATTGTGCGAATGCGACCCAAGCGAGGTACAGTGCCCGGTAATCGCCGCTGAGTATGTCATCCCGCAACGGGGCGAGGTCGCCAAGGTCGTAGTCATCTTCTTCCATCCAGCCGCCGCCCTCTTCGTCGTCAAAACTTATATCGAGCAGGTAGTAATTTCCCCGATGGCTGAGGCTGATTTCATTGGAGCCATTATAATCACTATAGAGGTATTCAGAAATAGATTTTTTATCCACCAAATTGGCGGGCAAGCGGAACATGAGCCGCCTCGTGCCATAATTAGTGAAATAGAGCATGGCATCGAAGTATTTTTCGAGCACCGTCTCTGGCTTGTGGCGGAAGTCACTATAATGGTAGATGAAAGTGGCCGAGGTGGAAGTTACCTGCCCTCGGCTCGAAAGCCCATCAACCTCCTGTCGCTCGCTGTCGGACAAGGGCCGGTCAATCGTCTTAAATTTATAGCATTGGAATTCGCTCATAGTTGTTTTGTAACTTTGGGTCAAATCTACAATCCAGCGTAAATTCGCCGAATAAAATTCAGTCAATGGCATGAACGAATCCAAGTATTACTTTTACCCCAATCCCCACAACGAATACGCATGGACAAAATGCCCGAAATGCGACTCAAAAACCAAGCTGCGGAAATTTTGCCTGATGGTGGATTACGAAGACAAGCCGCTGAAATTTCACA
This sequence comes from Saprospiraceae bacterium, assembly GCA_031426435.1. GTDB lineage: Bacteria > Bacteroidota > Bacteroidia > Chitinophagales > Saprospiraceae > UBA6168. The sequence continues at coordinate 7,463 of JANPLH010000281.1, forward strand.
GGATGCTTTCCCTCCGAATGGATTGTAAATTCTGCACGGAGTGCGAGCTAATCATCAAGAAAAAGTCTGAAATCGAATCCTTCTTGCGCGGGCAGTGGAGTCATGGGGGATGAAATTCAATTCCAGAAATTATCTTGTTTTCGGCACGATGGAAATGCAGGATTGGAAACAGAACCAAAAAACCCCAATGCAACCTTTGGAAGCTTTGGAAAAAATAGCTCTTTTCAAGGATGTTCTTAGTTTCAAAATCCAACCAGCGGGCTGGTATTTTACGGGAGATAAATGATAATCCATCATCATGGAACTGACTAAAAACATAAAACGCCAAATCAGGGAACTGGCCCTCCTCCTTTACGAAAGGGAACTGAACGCCGAACTGGCCAAACTGGACGCCCAATTCGAGCAGTGGCGGCAGGGCAGCCTTTCGCCTTTCGACCTTGCTGCTCAAATCCACGAATTTCATCAAAAACCTGCAAGGGAACTTTTCAACGCCTTTAGTCATGACAGCCTGTTTCCAAGCTATGTGGCAAAGGCCATTGCCGATGGAAGCCTTTCGGAGGCAGAAGTGGCACCGGAGGTCAAAGAAGCTTTGGCGGCACAAATAGCTTTTTATGAAAATGAGTAGTAAACCTCACCCCAGCGCCACCAGCTCCCTTAAATCCTCGTTGCTCATGTTCCCAATCCAGCTTTCCCCCGTCGCCACGGTCAGGTTGGCCAGGTCTTTTTTGCGGCGTATCATCTCGTCAATCTTCTCCTCAAAAGTGCTTTGCGTGATGAGCCTCCACACCATCACGTTCTTTTGCTGCCCGATGCGGTAGGCCCGGTCGGTGGCCTGCGCCTCCACGGCGGGGTTCCACCAGAGGTCGTAGTGGATGACGTTGCTGGCGGCGGTGAGGTTGAGGCCCGTGCCGCCCGCTTTCAGGCTGAGGATGAAGGTGTCGTTTTCCCCATCGAAGCTGGCGGGGCGCTGGAATGCCTCCACCATTTCGTCCCGCTTGGGGCGGCTGGTGCCGCCGTGCAGGAAGAGCGGCGTTTTGCCGAAGGTATCCTCAATGATTTTAACAAGCAGTTCGCCCATCTCCTGGTATTGGGTGAAAATCAGCGTCTTTTCCCCGTTGGCGTAAATCGTGTCGAGCAGGCTGAGCAGCAGTTGCGCCTTGCCGGAAAAATCGGGGGACTTCGGCCCTTTTTTCAGGAACTGGTGCGGGTGGTTACAGATTTGCTTCAGAGCCGTGATCATTTTCAGCACCTTGCCCTGCCGCTTCGTTTGGTCGCCTTCGTCAAAAATGTCCTGCATATTTTGTTTCACAACCGTCTGATAAACAGCCGCTTGCTCCACCGTCAGGGTGGCGAACTGGTTGTTTTCGATTTTGTCCGGCAGGTCG
>JANPLH010000282.1:0-18330 GCA_031426435.1 Saprospiraceae bacterium
CAAATAATCTTCAAAATGGGCGAAAAAGAATTCATGCAGATGGTTGAAAAACTTGGCAAAGATGAAGCCAATCAACTTGCAGGATTATTTGTGTAATGATAAAGCCTAAATCATAGCATCCTGCCGCACCGCCGCACCAGAACTTGGTCAAGTCGGCAAGTGCTTTTTCGTCTTTTTCCAAGGTTTTATGGATTAACTGCCTCAGTTTTTTATTGACAGCATAGCTTTGGTTTTCATATAGCGTATGGTCAATAAATATTCCGTCAACAGTGTTCTGTTTGCATGAGGTCAATAAAAGGCCGATAGCCAGTGCTGATAGAATATATCTGATGCGTTTTATCATATTGCTTTCTTCAAGTCGTTCCAATCCCACCATCTTCATTTCTTCTCCTCCCCCTTCGGATACGCCCTCCAAGTATAGCTTTTGTGCACGATTTTCCAAGCACCTTCATATTTGAGCAATAGGAAATAATCGGTGAATACCCGCCAATTGGGCACGACGATTTCGACTTTGGCGATAGCGGCGTCTTTTTCACAATCAATGGAGACGATGCGCCCAATCCGGTTCGCTTTTTCGCCGGGTTTTATGTCCGAGATGTATTTTTCGCCCGAGCGAATGCGCAGGCTGTCCGTTTCGGTAACGCCATAAAGGTTTAAATCCGGGTGGAAAGCTTTTCGCAATCGGTCAGGTTCGCCGTTGGCGGTGCCTTCGATATAATCCATGAGTGTTTCGGTAATCTGTTCGATGTCCGATTTGCTGTTTACTGTTTGCGCATTTGTGGTGAATCCTGCGAAGAGCAGGAAGCCGACGACCAAGGTTTTGATTGCTTTCATTGCTGTGGTGATTTTTGATTTTGAGGTGGAAAGGTAGTGCTGCGACATTTTCTAGCAATGCACCAAGTCCTGAGCTGTGCTTATTTAAGTATTTTTTAGCATTTTCATGCCTCAATTACGACGTAAATAATTCCCTACCTTTCCCCCCAATTAAACAAACCTTCATGCAGCATTCCTTTTCCTGTATTTCCACTTTACTGTTTTGCCTGTTTTTGGCCAATGCCGTAACCTTCGCTCAACCCACCGTGAGCACCCAAAACGGCCTTGTCGCTGGCGCAACAACCGCAGACGGCAAAGTTTCCAGCTTCAAGGGCATCCCCTTCGCCACCCCGCCCGTTGCTGGGCTTCGCTGGAAGGCCCCGCTGCCCGCCGCCAGTTGGTCGGGAACCTTGGACTGCACCAAGTTCGCCGCCAGTGCCGTGCAGCCGCCGCCAGCGCCGTTCTTTGTCTGGTCGGAGGAGTTCCTGATACCAAAAGCGCCCATCAGCGAGGACTGCCTGTACCTGAACGTCTGGTCGCCCGCAGCAGCTACCACAAAAGAAAAGCTGCCCGTCATCGTATGGATACACGGCGGCGGCTTCATGAGTGGTGGCGGCTCCTGTCCCATTTACGACGGCGAGGGCATGGCCCGCAAGGGCATCGTCTTCGTCAGCATCAACTACCGCCTCGGCGTCTTCGGTTTCCTGGCGCACCCCGAACTGAGCCGGGAATCGGGCCACGGTGCCAGCGGCAACTACGCCCTGCTCGATATTATTGCTGCCCTGCAATGGGTGCAGCAGAACATCGCTGCTTTCGGGGGCGACCCCAGCCGGGTGACCGTCGCCGGGCAGTCAGCCGGTTCCTTTGCGGTGAACGCACTGATGGCTTCGCCGTTGGCAAAAGGGCTGTTCCAACGGGCCATCGGCGAGAGCGGCGGCATGTTTGGCGACCGGGCGCTGAGTTTGCCGGAGGCCAGTATGCAAGGCATCGAACTGGTGAAAAAACTGAACCGGTACAGCATCGCCGACCTGCGCTCCATGTCCGCCGATACGCTGCTGAAATACGGCGGCGGCTTCTCTCCGGTCTTGGATGGTTACGTGCTGCCCACCGATGTGCACACGATTTTTACCGAAGGAAAACAAAACGACGTGCCGCTGCTCACGGGCTACAACCGTGACGAGGGCTTTGTTTTTGGTGAAACAATGACCGCCGAAGCGTTCAAGGCAGATGCGAAAACCAAGTACGGCGACTTGGCCGACGAGTTCCTTCGGGCCTTCCCCGCCACTGACGATGCTGTTGCGAAGCAATCGCAGAAGAACCTGAGCCGGGACGTGACATTCGCTTGGCAAGGGTATTCCTGGGCGAGGCTACAAACGGAAAAAGGCAAACAAAAGGCATGGCTGTACCGCTTCGACCGGGTGCCGCCGGGCCGCCCCGACCTCGCCGAGCATGGCGCTTTCCACTCCGCCGAGATTGCCTACGCACTGCACTCGCTGCCTACTTGGAACCGCCCTTGGGAGCCGCTCGACCAGCAGCTTTCGGAGCAGATGTCGAGCTACTGGGCCAATTTCGCTACCACTGGCGACCCCAATGGCAAGGGCCTGCCTAAATGGGAGCCCTTCAATCCCGCTGCACCAAACACACTTGTTTTCGATAAAAAAACGGGGATGCGCACGGCGCTGCCAGAACTGGCGGAGTTCACGGTGCTGGACAAATGGAAGCGGGCCTCCGTGCCCGATTTGTCGAAATTTGAGAAAGAGGTTTTCGAGGCCAATGGCGAAAGCCTGCCCTACCGCATCCTTTACCCCGAAAACTACGACCCGAAAAAGAAATACCCGCTCGTGCTCTTCCTGCACGGCGCTGGCGAGCGTGGCAACGACAACGAGGCGCAGCTGGTGCACGGTGCCAAGCTGTTCCTGAAATCGGAGAACCGCCGGGATTTCCCGGCCATCGTCATCTTCCCGCAATGCCCCACGGGCGATTCCTGGAATATGGCCAAAGCCGACCGCTCGAAGATGCCCATCGTCCGGGAATTCGACTATTCGATGGAAGCCTCGAAGCCGCTACGTTTGGCCGTTGACCTCGCCAAATCCTTTGTCTCAAGCGGTGCTGCCGACCTCGACAGGGTTTATGTGGCGGGCCTGAGCATGGGCGGCATGGGCACGTTCGAGGCCGTGGCCCGCTACCCCGATTTGTTTGCTGCCGCAATGCCCATCTGCGGCGGCGGCGATGTTCGGGCCTTTAGCCAATCCATGCGGAAGCTGCCCATGCGCATCTTCACGGGCACTGCCGACCCGGTGGTGGATTACAAGTATTCTTGGGAAATGTACGACACCCTCAAGCAAATGGGATGGCCCGTGGAGTACGTGGAATACCCCGGCGTTGAGCATAATAGCTGGGATTATGCCTTTCTGGAAAAGGACTTTTTGGGGTGGTTGTTTTCGAAGAAACGGTAGGGTGGAGGATAGGACACAGATTGAACAGATTAGACTGATTAACACAGATTTTATCAGTGCGGTAAGTTTGGAGTTATCTCTTAACTCGACAGAAGGCAAAGTTGCGGGAGCCCAAGGTGGTCCTTGGTTTTTTCGAACTTAAAGCAAAAATCGCAAACCTTGTTTTGAAACAGAAAAACAGCTCCATCATTCCGGGCTTTCCGTATTCATCCATCGGTCCCAGCAGGTAAAGTACAGCCCAAAATTCACCCTAAAACGCTTGTGGTGCCGGTCGTGGTGGGTGGCCCCGATGAGGTGTTTTGCCAGCCAATGCTGTTTGAAGGAGGTGGGGTACACTTCTACACCCGCATGGTTGACGATGGCCGACACCGTCATTAGCACTAACCAGAGCAGTAGCACATACAGGTGCATGGGCAAAAAAAGCAGCACCATCGGTACGAAAATCGCCTGCAATAAAGCCTCGATGGGGTGGAAGGAAAAGGAAGTCAGTACCGACGTTTCGATGCTTTCATGGTGGCTGTGGTGTATTTTACGGAATACCGCTGGCCGGTGCATCCAGCGGTGCATCCAATAGTAATAAGTTTCATGCAGAAACATCGCAAGTACCAGGCTACCAGGCAAGTACCAAACTGGATAATCCTGCCATTGGGTATAAATTTGGGTGAAACCTGTTTTCCAAAGCAGCAGTAAGGCCGCCCCCGAAAGCGCAAAAATCAGTGAACTGATGGCTGAGCGAGCAACCTCCCGGTGCGACTGCGTGGAAGTTAGTTTGACGTGGTGCAAAAACCGCTGCTGGAAGCGTTGGCGAAGCACCACGAAAAAAAGGGCATGGTAAGCTCCTGACATCAGCAAGTAGCGTAAAAAGACCATCGCAAATAGCACTGCCGTGAAGCACAGTACATGCGGAAAGTCGAAATACGCAGTTTTTGGTAGGATATCCATGTTAGATTCTCATGCAATGGTTGATGCTCAACAGTATAAGGTAGCAACGATTGATTTGTTGAAAGGGCCCACCCTGCATTGCGAATAAAGCTTCCTTTTCAATATGCCAATCGCTCAATTTCGATGACGGCCAGTCGCACCTGCTCGCAGTGCGGGCTAGCCTGTAGCGTACCCCGGTGTTGATAATAGTTGGATTACACGCTTCTGGAAAAGGATTTTCTGGCGAGGTTGTTTGCGAAGAAAAGATAGAAGAGGATAGGACACAGATTAAACTGATTCAACAGGTTTACACTGAAAAAATCCGTGCTAATCAGTCTAATCTGTTCAATCTGTGTCCTATCCACCGCCACGCCGATTGCAAAAATGGCCCCTTCGGGAAGCTCCAAATAATGCCCAATTCCTCCATCAAGCTCGTTTCGTTTGAGGGTGTCGCATAGTTCGACCGTGACGATTTCGTCGGTTTGCCAAGTGAGATTAGGGGCGGCGGCAAGCTGCGTTTTTGCGAAGCGTAGGAGGTCGAGTGGGCGGTGGTAGGGCGTCCCATTGGCCAGCGCCTTTTTCCCAAAAGCACCAGGTATGGTCGTTGGTGTCCTTGCCGTCCTTTTCGAGGAGGAGGATGCGTTGCTGCGCAAAATGGGGGTCATTGCGAAGAACCAAAGCCAACTGCAGCCCAGCGGCCCCTGCCCCGATGATGGCGATGTCATAATGGTTGTCGGACATGGTAACGAAGCAACGAAGATGCGGTGAACTGGTTTAAGAACTGGTTTAGAAGGTTTAGATGGGTTAGTGAGGAGACCACCATTAATTGCAAATCTAACCCATGCAGAATTGTGAGTTGCCTTGACGAAAATCATGCTTCCAAACTGACGAAAATCCCGGTTTTTCAAACTAAAAGCCGACATTTTGCGCTGCCATAATTCACCATAATGCTAATCCTCATCGCCGGGTTGCCCGGCAGCGGCAAGACGAGTTTGGCGACTGCCTTCGCAAAGCGCTACGGTGCGTCGCACTTCAATTCTGACCAAATCCGTCGGGAGTTGGGGCTGTGGGGCAGCTACAGCGACGAGGACAAAGCGGCTGTGTACAATGAATTGCTGGCCCGCACCCGGCATGCATTGTCTTTGGGTGAAACGGTGGTGGTGGACGGCAGTTTTTACTTGGCATCGCTGCGCAAACCGTTTGAGTTGGTTGCTGCGCAATTGGGGCAAAACCCCCTGTGGATACTGGCTACTGCGCCCGACGAAGTGCTGCGCAAAAGGGTCACCAAGCCCCGTGCGGACAGCGAGGCCAACGAAACGGTTTTGGAGAAAATAAGGGCACAGTTCGAGCCTTTGGAGCCGCCTTTTTTGACCATTGACACCAGCAGCGGAACTGCGGAGGAATTGGCGGCGGCGATTGATAAACGCATTCAACATGGATAAAGCGCAGGTGCAGGACATCCTTGATCGCCGAGCCTTTCCCGGCAGCGGGGAATCGGCCAAGCTCGTCGAGACGCATATCTCGTGGGTCATCCTCACGCCCGATTTTGCCTTTAAAATCAAGAAGCCTGTCCGGTTCGATTTCCTCGATTTCAGCACTTTGTCGCTCCGCAAAAAATACTGCAAGGAAGAGCTTCGGCTGAACCGCCGCCTTGCCCCCGATACCTATCTCGGCGTTTTGCCTATCGGTAAAAAAGACGGGAAACTGCAATTTGGGGAAGCCCTGAAACGCCCCATGGACTATGCCGTTTGGATGCGCCGGGAGGCCGACGAGCGCCAACTCGACCGACTCTTGGAGAAAGGCAAAGTGCAGCCCGACGACCTTCGCCCATTGGCGCACCAGTTGGCCGTTTTCCATCGAAAACATGCGCTGCGCAACCCCCGCTTCTACCCCGCCGGGCTGGTTGCCGACTTCGCAGACTTGTTTCACCATGAAAAAGCGCTGACCGTAGCCCTTGGCAGCGAGGTGCCGCCCACCTTGGCAACGATGCGAAAAGAATTGCCGAAGTTCATTGCGCAGCACAGCGGACGGCTGCGGGCCAGGGCCAAATCGGGGCTGTGGGTGGATGGCCACGGCGACCTCCATGCCCGCAACATCTTCCTCACCGAGCCGCCCATCGTTTTCGATTGCATCGAGTTCGCCCCGCAGCTCCGCCGCCTCGACGTGCTGAACGAACTGGCCTTCCTCTGTATGGATTTTGACCACCACGGCAGGCCCGACCTCGGCGCTGCCTTCCTCCAATATTATCAACAAGAACATCCCTGCATCACCTTGCCGGAGGACGAGCTGCTGTTCCAGTTTTTCAAGGCGTACCGAGCGAATGTGCGGCTAAAGGTGGAGTTGTTGGGCGGGGCAGGGGAGGCTGTGCTGGCGGGGTATTGGAGGGCGGTGAGGGGGTATTGGTCGCAAGTTGAATTAGGGTGAAAAACTCAAACTTTCACATACCTTCACCCCAAATTTTTCACTCAACCTTCTTTCAAAACTATGCGACCAACCACCACCGTACTGTTCCTCCTCTTGCTCTGCGCTGCCTGCAAGCAAGAACCCAAGGCACCTGCCGAAGAACTGCTGACCAAAACCGAAGATCCCACCAAATCCGACTCCATTGCTGCCAAAATCCGCAACGAGACACCCGTCAAAGTGGCCGATGGGCTGGAACTCACGCTCTGGGCCTCCGACTCGCTCGCCCCAGATCCCGTGTCCATTGCATTGGACGACCAAGGCCGGGTCTATCTCACCCGCACCGTGCGCCAGAAGCACTCGGAGTTCGACATTCGGGGGCACCAGGACTGGATGACCGAGTCCATCTCCTGGCAAACAGTAGAGGAACGCAGGGCTTTTCTGCGCCGCAACTTTGCGCCGGAGCGAAGCAAGCAGAACGAATGGCTGGCCGACCTGAACAATGACGGCAGCCACGACTGGAAGGACCTGACCGTGGAGAAGGACGAAATCTGGCGCTTGGAAGATACCAACAGCGACGGTTTTGCCGATAAATCGGTGCGGGTCTTCGCCGACTTCTTCGAGGAAGTGACTGACGTGGCGGGCGGCCTGCTCGTGCGGGCAAAGGATGCTTTCTACGCCCAGGCCCCCGATTTTTGGCGCTTGGAGGACAAGGACGGCGATGGCCTTTGGGAGAAAAAAACGAGCATCAGCAAGGGTTATCAAGTGCATATCGGCTTCGGTGGCCACAATATGTCCGGCCCGATAGAGGGCCCCGATGGGCGCATCTATTTCAACATGGGCGACATTGGGGCGAACATCACGACCACCGATGGCCGCAAATTAGACAACGCCAACTCCGGCTTCATCGCCCGCTGCAACCCGGACGGCTCGGACTTTGAAATCTTCGCAACCGGCCTGCGCAATACCCACGAGTTCGTCTTCGATGACTACGGCAACCTCATCTCCTCCGACAACGACGGCGACTATCCCGACGAGCGGGAGCGCCTCGTGCACGTGGTGGAAGGCTCCGATGCGGGCTGGCGCTCCAACTGGCAATACGGCAAATACACCGACCCGAAGAACAACCGCTACAACGTCTGGATGGACGAAAAACTGAGCGTGCCGCACTGGGAAGGGCAGGCGGCGTACATCATCCCGCCCATCATGAACTACCACAACGGCCCTACGGGCATGGTCTATAACCCTGGCACGGCGCTCGGCAAGGAGTGGCTGAACAAGTTCTTCCTCGTGGAGTTCGTGGGTACCACCAGCAACTCGCATATCTGGTCGTTTGGCCTAAAGCCAAAGGGCGCTTCCTTTGAACTGGATGGGGAAAAGGACGTGCTCAGCGGCGTATTGCCCACGGGCATTCAATTTGGCCCGGATGGTGCGCTCTATGTCGCCGACTGGATAACGGGCTGGGAGACGAAAAACTATGGCCGGGTCTGGAAGCTGGACGTGACGAAGGAGAAGAATGATTTGGAAAAAGAGCGGGCAGAGACCAAGCGGCTCATGACCTTGGACTATTCCAAGCAGACGATTGCCGATTTGGGCAAATGGCTGGGCTATGCCGACCGTCGCATCCGGCAGAAGGCGCAATTTGAGTTGGCCAACAGAGATATAGAAGGTGCGGTGGAATTAACCAAAGCAACAAAGCAAACCGATAATCAATTAGCCCGCATACATGGGATATGGGGCATGGGTCAATTATTGCGCAGCGACAAAAATAATGCGCCTCAATTAATTGAATTATTAAATGACAAGGATGAAGAAATCATCGTACAAGCCCTGAAAATGCTGGGCGATGCGGAGGTTAAATCCGCCGGAAACGCTATTTTGGGTTTTTTAAAAAGCAATAATCCACGCCTCCAGTTTTATGCTGCCGAATGTTTGGGGCAAATAAAACACGAAGCCGCATTACAGCCATTAATTGATTTATTGCGGGCGAATAATGACAAGGATTTATACATCCGTCATGCGGCGGTATTGGCATTGTCGAGGATAGGCAAGTCTGACCCGATTTTGGCCCTCGCCAAGGACCCCAGCAAGGCCGTTCGCACGGCGGCAGTCCTTGTTTTGCGCAAGCTGAAAGACGAAAAAATCGACATCTTCCTTGATGACAAGGACGAGTTTGTGGCCATCGAAGCCGCCCGTGCCATCAACGACGACCATTCCATCCCAGGCGCATTGCCCGCATTGGCATCGGTGCTGCGGCAAACGAAGTTCAATAGTGAACCGCTGGTGCGCCGGGCCATCAATGCCGCCGTGCGGGTAGGTTCGTCAGGGGAGCTCGACCTGCTCTTCAATTTTGCGAAGCGAACTAACCTCACCGATGCCGTCAAGACAGAGGCACTGGATGCGCTCGGCACATGGGCCGCCCCCTCGCAAATGGATAGGGTGGACGGGCGCTACCGGGGCAAGGTGGAGCGGGATGCCGGGGCGGTGCGCAATAAAATTGCGGCGCATATCCCTGTTTTTATGAAGGATAATAACCCCGCTATACTGGCTGCTGTGGCGGGCATGTTAGCCAACCTGAACATGGTGGATGCCAACGACCAATTAGCCACATTGTTTGCGGATAACAAAAATGCCAAGGTGAAATCGGCGGTGCTTTCGGCCCTTGCGACCTTGAAATATGCCAAGATGAACGACCTGCTCAAGTCCGCCCTCGCCGACAAGGAGGAGCTGGTGCGCACCACGGCGCTCGGTCTGCTCTCGGATGCCACAGTGACGAAGGAGAGCCTACCGGAGCTGGTAGGCATTGTTTTCGGCAAGGGTACCCAGCGGGAACAGCAGCAATTGTTGGTGACAATGAGCAAACTGGAGAACGCCAAAGTGCAGCCAGTGCTGGAGGTTTTGCTCACCCGTTTTAAGGATAAACAAATACCGCAGAGCCTGAGCTTGGAACTGAGGGAGGCCATTGACTCGTCTGGCTCCGCCAATTTGATGGCGCAAATGGCTGCCCTGAAAACGGACGACTCGCCCATTGCCAAGTATGCTTCGGCGCTGGAGGGAGGGGATAGCGGCAATGGTTACGGCTTGTTTTTCTGGAACTCCAAGGCGCAGTGCGCCCGGTGCCACAAGCTGGACGGCAACGGCGGCGAGGTGGGGCCAGACCTGAGCAACATTGGCAAGACGCTGACCCGTGAGCAGCTATTGGAGGCCCTTGTTGACCCCGGCGCCCGCTTGGCGCCCGGCTTCGGCAACGTAGTACTGAACCTGAAGGATGGGCAGGAAGTCTTCGGTATGTTGATGAAGGAAACGGACGAGGAACTGACGCTGAAGACGAACAACGCCGAGCCATTGGTCGTCGAAAAATCGAGGATTGTGAAGCGGGAAAACTTACCGTCGGGCATGCCGCCTTTCGGCGAAGTGCTTTCGATGCGGGAGGTTCGGGACTTGGTGGAGTATTTGGCGGGGTTGAAATAACAATGGTTCGTAAAGGTTTAAGGTTTCAAGTTTCACGGAGCACCAGCCGAATACATATAGTCGGGTATTTACTGAAGGTTGTTTTGGCGATAAACCCTTTCACAAATTAAGCGACCTAAACATGATAGCAGCCACCCCGTGAAACCTTAAACTTGAAATCGAAGATTCACGCCAGTAAACCTCACGAACCATTGAAATAAGCTTTGCTGGATTTTAGGAAAAATAAAAGCCCTGCTCGGTGCGCTCACCGGCAGGGCTTTTTCTAACCATTTTATCACTAAAATCTTAAAGGTTCGATGGGATAATCACCTTGTTGAGTACATGGATGATGCCATTGGTAGCCTGCACATCCGTCAGCACTACCGTGGAAACGCCACCACCTGTATCTGTGAGGGTCACGGTGCTGCCACTGATGTTGACGGTGAAAGTTTCGCCGTTCACGGTTGTGACCGTCATGCCATTGGAAAGGTCGCCGGAGACGACGTTGCCGCTCACCACGTGGTAGGTCAGCACCTTTGCCAGTTGGTCGGCAGTAAGTGTAGCAGTTACGGCAGAAATTTCATCGAAAGCGCTGTTCAGCGGTGCAAAGACCGTCAACGGGCCGGAGCCACTGAGGACGGATACAAGGTCGCCAGAAGCAGCGCCGAGCGCACCCACCAAGGAGGTGAAGTTGCTGTTTGCGGCGGCGTGGCCTACTACGTTGAGGGGCAGTAGCACGTTGTCAATGACGTGGATAACGCCGTTGGTGGCGCTCACGTCGGCAGAGGTGACGTTGGCCGTGTTGTTGACCTTGACGGCAGCGCCTGTTTTTTCAATCAAAATTGAAAGCTGTGAGTCATTTGGGCCTGCCTCAGAAGCTGTCGAAGCGTAGGTTTGACCAACTTGCAGGTCGGATGATTTGATGGATGCCCCGCCCAATACATGGTACAGCAGTACATCGGTCAAAGTGGCCACGTCAATGGTGTTCACATCAATTCCTGCCTTGTCGAAAGCGGCATTGGTGGGTGCGAAAACCGTGAAAGGGCCAGCGCCTTCCAGTACGGACGTGAGGTTTGCTCGGGTGAGCGCAATCTCCAAATCGCTGAAATCAGCACCATCCACAACTACTTCGGTGATGTTTTGTGGGTCGGGCGTGTTGTCCTCATCGTCCTTGCAAGAAAAGAAGGAAGTGACTACGAGGCCGAGCATTAAGGCAGTAAGGAGGAATTTGAACTTCTTCATTGTTACTTTTTTTTGGTTAAAAACTCGAAGGCTTGTTGCGCCGCCGAATTTGTGATTTACGAAGATGATTTGAAGTGTAAACGAGTTTACATAAAAGCTATGTGCGGCAGTAACAGGAAAGGTTGCCTTTGTGTTTAAAGATTTTGAAAAAAAAGTTCAACAAAAAATAACCAACTTTGATTTCATAAAGCTTGAATGGCTAAAACTCACTCACTTTTTGCAGCGCTTCAACGACCAAACCTCAAGGAATAGTTAGCTTTGCGGGTAAACAAAAACACTGTGACATGTCAAAAAAAACCACAAACATTCTCCTCACCGCTTTGATACTATTGGTTGGCGGAGGCTATTAGTGCTATGTTTCGTTGTCATCCATCGTTGCCTTGGCTTTCAATCCGATTTTCGCCATGATGATATTGGTTGGGATTCCACTCGGAATTTATGCCCTTTACAGGCTTGTCAGTTTCGTCAATAAATAATATCCTGTAAGCTCGTCAGCGCATGAAAAACATCCTCTACTTTTTCCTCCTCGTCCTGCCGCTTTGCCTTTCTGCCCAAACCGACACCTCCGGCCAGCACCGCTTGATAAAGGGGCTGGTGGATTACCGCCATGAACTGATTGCCCGCAACCCGGAGGGGAAGATGCGAGAGGTCCTGCTCGAAAAAGGCTTCCAAATTATCGAAGAGCGGCAGCTGAAAGATTGGGACTGGGTGTTATTGCACTGCAAACCTATACCTGATAAATGACCGCTTTCCAGCTTTGTCCTACCTTTGCCCCACAAAAAACAATTGAGTATGAACATCACCTACTACGGCCATTCCAGCTTCCATATCGAGTTTGGCGGCAAGCAGCTCGTCTTCGACCCCTTCATTTCCCCCAACCCAGCTGCAGCCAGCATCAAAGTGGCCGACATCAAGGCCGACTATGTGCTGCTCTCGCACGGCCACGGCGACCATGTGGCCGATGCCGAGCAGATTGCGAAGCAAAACGGGGCCACCATTATTTCCAATTATGAAATAGCAACTTATTATGGCACCAAGGGCATCAAGGGCCACGGCCTGAATCATGGCGGCAAATGGCGCTTTGATTTTGGTTGGGTCAAATACGTGTATGCCACCCACTCTAGCGTGCTGCCCGACGGCACTTATGGCGGCAACCCCGGAGGCTTTGTCATCTGGAACGACGATGCCTGTTTCTATTTCGCAGGTGACACCGCCCTCACGATGGACATGAAGCTCATACCGCTCACATGCCCAAAATTGGACTTCGCCATACTGCCCATCGGCGATAATTTCACGATGGGCTATGACGATGCAGCCCTTGCCGCTGAGTTTATCGAGTGCGATACCATTATCGGTTGCCACTTCGATACCTTCCCACCTGTGAAAATAGACCACGAAGCTGCGAAAAAGGCTTTTGCAGCCAAAGGGAAAAGGCTACTTTTGCCGCCCGTTGGAAAAAGGATTGAAGGATTGGAGGATTGAAGGTTTGAAGGGCAAGCACGTCCTACACCTTCAATCCTTCACGCCTTCAATCCTCCAATCCTTTAACACATGGGTAAAATCATTGCGATAGCAAACCAAAAAGGCGGTGTGGGCAAAACCACGACCGCCATCAACCTGGCCGCTTGTTTGGCCATTTTGGAGAAAAAAGTGCTGCTGGTGGACGCCGACCCGCAGGCCAACTCGTCGTCGGGTGTAGGCATTTTCCAAGATGCCATCGAACTCAGCCTCTACGACTGTCTCGTGAACGAGGCCGACCCCGCCGAGGCGATTTACGAGACGGAGACGCCCAACCTCCACCTGCTGCCCTCGCATATTGACCTCGTGGGTGCCGAAATCGAACTCGTTTCAAGGAACCGGCGTGAGTACGTGCTGGAGGGCATCCTCAATCGGGTGCGGGGCAGCTACGATTACATCATCATTGACTGCCTGCCGTCGTTGGGGCTTATTACGTTAAATGCGCTGAGCGCCGCCGACACGGTCATCATTCCGGTGCAGTGCGAATATTTCTCACTGGAAGGGCTTGGCAAATTGCAGCAGACGATCAACACGGTGAAGCAAAACCTAAACCCCAAGTTGGAAATCGAAGGCATCCTGCTCTCCATGTACGACAGCCGCCTCCGCCTCGCCAACGTGGTGGTGAACGAGGTGCGCAGTTTTTACAAGGAAAAAGTGTTCGATACCATCATCCACCGCAACGCCAAAATCAGCGAAGCGCCCAACGTTCACCAGCCCGTCATCATGTACGATGCTGGAAGCCGTGGCACGACGAACTTTCTGAACCTGGCAAAGGAGTTTTTGAAAAGGAACGGGGATGGTATAAAGTAGTCGGCAGTTGGGCAGTTGGCAGTTGGCAGTCGGAGTCTGCTATTTGCTAGGCTCCCAACAATTCAACAATCCCAACAATTCAACAATCAAACCTATGGCAAAACAAGTAGCAAAAAAAGCAGCCCTCGGCCTCGGCGTTCGGGCATTGCTGACCAACATAGAAGCGCAATCGCACGAGAAGCAGGTGGAGGTGGTGCGGGAACTCACCCACACCGTGGCGATGATTCCACTAAAGGAGATAGAGGTGAACCCCTACCAGCCCCGCAAGGACTTCGACCCGGAAGCGCTGGCCGAACTCGCCGAATCGCTGAAGGTGCACGGCCTTATCCAGCCCATCACGGTGCGGCGGTTGGCAGATAGGCAGTACCAACTCATCTCTGGCGAGCGCCGTATGCGGGCATCGAAACTGGCGGGCTTCACGGAAGTGCCTGCCTATATCCGCCTCGCCAATGATCAGGAGATGATAGAAATGGCGTTGGTCGAGAACATACAGCGGGAAGACCTGAACGCCGTGGAGGTGGCCATTACTTATCAGCGCCTCATTGACGAGTGCAGCCTGACCCACGAAAACCTGAGCGATCGGGTGGGCAAAAAGCGCAGCACCGTCACTAATTTCCTGCGCCTGCTCAAGCTTCCGCCCGATATCCAGAAGGGCCTCAAGGAGGACAGCATCTCGATGGGCCATGCCCGTGCGCTGCTCGGCATCACGGATTTTGCGATGCAGCATTCAATTTTCAAAAGCATCATCGCTGATAAACTCTCGGTGCGAGAGACGGAAGACCTTATCCGGCATTACAACGAGGACAAAAAGCCAAAGCCCGCCAAGCCAAAGCTGGGTGCCGATTACCAAAACGTGCAAGATTCATTGCGCACCCGCCTTGGTGCCAAAGTGCAGCTGAAGGTGAAGGCCAACGGCGGCGGGCAAATTGCCATCCCGTTCACCTCCACCAAAGACTTGAACCGCTTGCTGGATTTGTTGGAAAAGAATTGAGTGAGGTATGAGGTATTGAGGTATGTACGATGGCGGGCTTGGTTGTTAAAGCTTGGCGAATTGATAGTGCTTAAACCCTTGGGCTGGCGTTTATTTTGCGATGAATATAAAGCTGTTTTTATCCTCAATATTTGTGGCCATGGGATTGGCTACTTGTTTCGCACAATTGCCGGACACCATACGGTATGTGCCGCCAACCGCTATCCTTAAGATTGACAGCCTACCTTCCGATAGTGCAAAAATAGCCATTGACTCCACGGTTTCCCCTGCCGCCCCATTGGTCATAACGGACAGCGCTGCCGTAAAAAAACCGGGCTTTCTTCGCCGATTTTTCAAGTCGGATTACCCCAACCCGAACAAGGCGCTTTATGCCTCTTTGGTATTCCCGGCGGGTGGGCAAATCTACAACCGTCGGTGGTGGAAGGCACCCATCGTTTGGGGCGGGTACGCTGCATTGATTTATTCTGTGGATTGGAACACCAGCCGTTATAAGCGATTGAAGATAGCTTACATACAAGCTGTGAATAACGAGCCACACGAGTTCGAGCCACTCGGTTATGACGCTGGCGACCTCAAGCGGCTGCGTGACCAGTTCGACAAGCGGCGACAGTCCTCCTATATCGGTATCTTCGTGCTGCACATCGTCCAGACCGCCGAGGCTTTCGTGGACTGCCACCTCAAGACCTTCGATGTGAGTGACGACCTTAGTTTTAAGTTCAAACCTTCCTTGGAGCAGTCTTTTGCTTCGCAATATCCGGCAGTGGGCGTGGGCGTTGCGTTTAGCATTAGGTAACACGGACTGCCAGTCCGTGCTTTCGTATTTAAGGGACGGATGATTTGTTGAAGTTGAAAAGCACGGACTGCCAGGCCGTGTTACAGCACTGGCGAAACCGTGAACCCGTCCTTTTTCAGAATCCGCAGCACCCCCTTTCCCCCACTCAAATGTGCGGCACCAATAGACACTACTGCCGATTGTTGTCTCACCAAATCTCCTATCCGTTCGGCCATGACCTCGTTTCGACGGTAGAGCATGAGCTGGCGCATGTCCCTCATGTTGCGTTTCACCATTTTATAAAGCTGTTGGATGTTGCTGGCCTCGTAGTGCCCAGCCAATCGGCGGAGGTACTGCCGGTACCTGCCGATGTTTGTACAGATTCCGCCCAGCATTTTCACCTGCATTTCGAGCGGGATTTGCGCAAGCACTACCAGCTGTTCTTGAAAGGTTTCGATGCCGTGCAACGACTTCCCGGCCTGTTTTGCCAATTCCCAAAGGTGCTGATCAAGGGGTTCTGGCATGTCCTGCGAGAGCAGTTGTTCGGTGGCGAGATTGAGGACGACAAAGGGAAGCGCCTGTTCAAAATTGGCGAGGTCCACCCCCGTGCTTTTCAGCAACACTTGGCGGTAGCGATTGAACTTTTTTTTGGGCAACAAATCGCTAAGTTTTTGACCAGCAGGCATTTGCATCGCCTTGGCCTCCATTGTGCCCATGCCAGAGTCCAAATGAAACTCGGCTGCATAAGCCTCGCACTGACCAATGTATTTGTGCACGGCTTCAAGTTGATGGAATGCCCGTTTGTCCCGCACGTGCATCGTGCCGAACAAGTAAGAAGGGTGGGGTAGCGCCTCCCCTTCTATTTTCCAAAGCAGGCTGTTGTGGTGCAAGGTGATTGGATTGGTTAGTTATTCGGTAGCATGGCCTTTAGGCCATGCTACCGAAAAAAATGACCGGGCAGCAAAGCTAAGCTGTCCGGCCATTCTGTTTAACCCTAAATTTTAGTCGCTCAAGCAGATTATGGAGTGGCGGTAATCCGGCATGGAGCATCCATTCCGATTACTAATCGTAGTCGTAAGGAAGTGTCTTCGAGTTCTTAACTGTGGAGAGGGTCATCAAGGTTTTCAGGCGCTCTATTTCCTCAATTTGCGATAGTGTCTTGAACAGGAGTTGCTCGTAGGAAGGAATGTCCTTGCAAACGATTTTGATAAGGAAATCAGCTTCGCCGGTGATGATATAGCACTCAACGATTTCGTCAATGGCCTTGATCTTCTCCAGGAAATTGTTCAAGGCGTTTTCCTTCTGCCATGCCAGCGACACCTGCACGAAAGTCTGTACGTTCAGACCGATGCTCTGCGGGTTGATTTGGGCATGGTAGCTCTCAATGAATCCGGCAGTTTCGAGCTTTTTTACACGCTCGAGCGTGGGCGCAGGTGAGAGTCCAATTTTCTTGGAAAGGTCGAGGTTGGTAATTTTGCAGTTCTCCTGAAGAATTTTCAAAATCTTCAGGTCAGTGCGGTCAAGTTTATCTGCCATTTGAATTTTCGATTTAGAAATAAGGATTTTTTAAAAATCGGCGCAAGATATGAACTTGTGGAACATTATGCAAAAAATTTTGCAAAAAACCTTTAATAATTCCTGTAACGATTGTTTAGGAAGGTGACAGTTTACTAAAATTCGGAAAGCAAGAGTGATAAAAATCACCCATAACTATTTGCAGGCGGATTTTTTGACACAGGTAGAAGTCGTCGCTTTTTACGGAAAATAACAGTTAAGGTTTAGCGTTTTCAGCAAGATTTTTTCCAACCAATCTTACCTTTGCAACAAATACCCAAGTTGGCGTGTTAATCCATCCGCTGTTCAATTTTTCACTAACGTCTAAACTTAATACAATGGCTTTTGAAATAACTGATGCAAACTTCCAGAAAGAAGTTAGGGACAACGAAGGCGTTGCCGTCCTCGATTTTTGGGCTGAGTGGTGCGGTCCCTGCCGCATGATTGGGCCTATCATTGACAAGCTTTCGACAGAATACGAAGGCAAAGCACTCATTGCGAAGGTAAATGTGGATGAGAACTCCGAAATCCCTGTGGAGTTTGGCGTGCGCAGTATCCCTACCATCCTTATTTTCAAAGGCGGCAAGCTCGTTGACCGCCACGTAGGGCTTACCACGCAAGCCGTGTTGGCGCAAAAAATAGAAGCCCAGCTCGCTGCCTAATTGATAGTAATAAGCTGTTTATCAGCATGTTAGATAAAAGCCCCATTGCATTTACCTGCAATGGGGCTTCTCATTTATACCATACGCTGTCGTTATGACCTGCTCGCCATCAGCAGCCCCAAATCCGTGTTCTTGATGCCGAACCTGCGGCCCAGGTAGGCGTTGGTCAGTCGGCCCTGGTAGGCATAGACGCCATTGCGAAGTCCATAGTTTTCAAACAGCAATTCGTCCAAGCCGCCACTTCTGATGGCGTTTAGGAGCAGCGGGGTGAAGATATTGCTGATGGCAATGGACGCCGTGCGGGGCACTTTTGAGGCAATATTGGGTACGCAGTAATGCACCACGCCATGTTTTACGAAAGTCGGACGGTCGAGCGAGGTGATTTCGGAAGTCTCGAAGCAGCCACCTTGGTCAATGCTCACGTCCACGATGACGGAGCCAGCTTTCATCTTTTCCACGATGCTCTCCGGCACAATGATGGGCGTCCGGCCTGTCTTGGAATGCACCGCCCCGATGACCACGTCGGCGTTCAGCAGTTCCTTTTCCAATTGATAGGGGTTCAGCGTGGAGGTGTTCAGCTTTTGCCCCACGTGCCGTTGAAGGCGCATGAGCTTGTAAACATCGTTGTCGAAAACCCGCACGTCGGCACCAAGGCCTAGCGCCACCCTCGTCGCCGACTCGCCCACGATGCCAGCACCAAGCACGACCACCTTTGCCGAAGGCACCCCAGCGATGCCGCCG
>JANPLH010000283.1:0-18845 GCA_031426435.1 Saprospiraceae bacterium
TGGTTATCTTTGGCGACCGTTGCCGCCTTTGACTTACATGGTGAAAATTCACGTTTACACAAATCTGTGGAAAGGGTCTTCCAAAACTTCCGCCTAAAGCTTTTTGCCATTCAATCTCACCTGAACTGTTCATTTTTATGACCCATCCATCACCATATCCATGATTTCCAATTATATCACCATCATTTGAAACTGTAACTCCTGTCGCAATATAACCACCGTCGTTAGTGATTTGTATTCCATATGCTGCATCTTGGGCACTTCCACCAAAACATTTTTGCCATTCAATTTCCCCTGTATTGTTCAATTTGGCCACCCAGAAATCGTCGTCACCATGACTTCCTGAAACATCGCCATTATTTGAATTGGTCTTGCCAGCCACAACACATCCTCCGTCGCTTGTTAGTTGCATTGCATTTGCATAATCGTGAGAGCTTCCACCCAAACACTTTTGCCATATTATGCTTCCTGAAACATCAATTTTTACAACCCACATGTCTTCTAACCCATGATTTCCTAAAGCATCACCATTATTGGACTTAGTAAAACCTGCAAGAATGTAATTTCCATCGCTTGTTCTTTTAAGTTTAACAACGCTCTCATGTGAGCTTCCTCCTAATGACTTATCCCATTGAACAGCACCAGAAGAATCCAATTTTACTAACCAGATGTCAGACAGCCCTAGGTTATTTGATACATCCCCATCTTCTGAAACTGTCCGGCCAGCTATTAGATAGCCTCCGTCAACACCTAATTGCACGGCGTATGCAACTTCAAAATCACTTCCTCCGAGAGTTCTTTGCCACTCTATGTTACCTAACTCATCAAGTTTTAACACCCAATAATCATGATTACCATGATTATTGTTTACATCACCATCATTGGATAGTGTACCCCCAACAACTATGTATCCCCCGTCACTAGTTTGAAGTATAGACTCTGCATAATCTGATGTGCTACCACCATAAGTTTTTTGCCATTGCAAAATTCCATTTTCGTTGATTTTAAAAACCCATACGTTTTCACTTCCTATGCTACCGACTACATCACCATCAGTTGAGAGCGAACTCCCTGCAAATATATATCCTCCGCCAACTGTAGGTTCTAACTGACCATGGAACTCAGAATTACTTCCTCCATAGCATTTCTGCCACTCAATAAAATATTGGGCGTTGGAACTTATGCCAAAAAGAAACGACAAAGCAATTATAATTGTGGTTTTTACTGTTTTCATAGCTACCGTTTTTAAAGTTAGGCTTTTAAAATAGTTCTAAATTTATCTGCTAAGACAAATATACCCCTTGATATAGAAAAAGCAATGCTTTCTTATGAAGCATTGCCATTAAATTATGTTTTGGTAAGTTCCATTACCTATATTTTATAGTGCACATCAAATATGCAACGCCCGATTCCCCGTCGCCATCAACGCCGCCTCCTTTATCGCCTCCGCATAGGTCGGGTGAGCGTGGCTCATTCGGGCACAGTCCTCGGCTGAGGCACGGAATTCCATCAGCGTAACGCCATCCGCAATCAGGTCGGCAGCACGGGCACCGACGATGTGCATGCCGAGGATTTCGTCGGTGTCTTGGTGAGCGAGTATTTTCACCATGCCCTCCGTATCGGTACTGGCACGGGCACGACCCAGCGCCTTCATCGGGAATTTGCCCACTTTGTATGGCACACCCGACGCTTTTAGCTGCTCCTCCGTTTGGCCGACACTGGCCACTTCTGGCCAGGTATAAACTACACCAGGGATGAGGTTGTAGTCAATATGCGGCTGCTGTCCAGCGATGGTTTCTGCGACGAAGACGCCCTCTTCCTCGGCCTTGTGGGCGAGCATGGCGCCTTGCACCACGTCGCCGATGGCGAAGATGCCCGGCACATTGGTTTGCAGGTGACCGTCCACGGCAATGCGGCCTTTCTCGTCTTTCAGAACGCCAACGTTTTCCAAACCTAAATTGTCAGTATAGGGCCTGCGGCCAATGGCCACGAGGCAGTAGTCGGCTTTGAGGGTAAATGTCTCCTCGCTATCCCGCTTCTGCAATTCCACGGTCACGCCCAATTTAGTAGCTTTCACGGTGTTCACCTTGTGGCCGAGGTGGAATTTAAAACCTAAGCCTTTCAGTGACCGCTGGAGTTCCTTGCTGCAATCGCCGTCCATGGTTGGGATGATGCGGTCCATGTATTCCACCACTTCGATTTCGGTGCCGAGGCGGGCATAGACCGAACCCAGTTCCAGCCCGATGACGCCGCCGCCGATGACGACCATTCGCTTCGGCACATGGTCAATGTTCAGGGCTTCAGTGCTGGTGATGATGCGTTTTTTATCATAATTGAATGCCTCCGGCACAATGGGCTTCGAGCCAGTGGCGATGATGGCCTTGTCCGTTTCGATTTCTTCCGTGGTGCCATCGGTCTTTGCGATGCTGATTTTGTTGGCATTCATGAAGGAGCCATGCCCCTTGAAGACATCTATCTTGTTTTTCTTCATCAGAAAATCAATGCCCTTCGTGGTGGCATCCACGACCTCGTTCTTCCGCTTGACCATCTGCGGCATATTGACCTTTAGGCCGCTGACTCCGATGCCGTGCAGCTCGAACTTGTGCTTGGCGTTGTGGTAGTGCTCGCTGCTGTCGAGCAGGGCCTTGGAAGGTATGCAGCCCACATTGAGGCAGGTGCCGCCGAGCACGCCGTAGCGCTCAATGATGGCGGTCTTGAGGCCCAATTGGGCACAACGTATGGCGGCCACATAGCCGCCGGGGCCGGAGCCGATAACGGTAACGTCGTATTTCATTTTGAAGGATTGAAGGATTGAAGGATTGAGGGATTGAAGGCGCTTATGGAGAAAGCCTTGATTCAACAATCAAACAATCATAGCAATTTAACAATTATTCACCTCCGCCACTCGGTGGGTTGCCGCCGCCTGGCGGATTGCCACCACGCCCGCCGCCGCCACGTCCACCACGGCGGTTTTTCCCGCCACGGTTGCCACGGTTGCGACCGCCACCGCCTTCACGGCGCTCGCCGCTTGGTGGTTGGCCGCCACCATCTTGGTTATTGGTCGGTGGGTCTTGGGGCGGCCTTGGTTCACGTGGTTGCCTTGGTTCCTGCGGCGGCCTTGGCGCTTGTGGTGACTTGGCCTGTTGCGTGCCATCACCTGCTGGGCGACTGTCGCCACGGTCACGGCCTCGGCCCCTGTCCCTGTCCCTGTCCCTGTTGCCGCCTTCTTTTTTCTCACCAGTTTGGCCGCCTTCGGCGTTGCCACCGGCGGCGGATTTGTTGCCTGTGGCCATGCCATCAGAGCGGGCATCACGAGGGCGTTCATCTCCACGCTCGCCGGGCTTCTTCTTTTTCTTTTTCTTCTTGCGGCGCTCGTCTGGTGGCAGTTCTACTACGTTGGTGAGGTCGCCAGGGTTGTATTCTGGTTCGTCGTCGTCCACGTTGGTCGTGTCAGTGACAATTGCAAGGGAAGCAAGGCTTTCGGGCAGTTCACCCCGCTTGACGGCGTCCCGCACGGAGCGCACCTGTGCCAATGCAAGTGCAAACAGCGCACCCCGGCCCCGGTCTTTTTCATAGCCGTAGTACATGAGGCCTTTGAAGATGTCGGTCTTCACGAGCGTGGCCATGCCCTCCTTGGTCTTGAGCTTGTCAGCGTCGTCGGGGAAGCTGGAAAGTGCCTCCATGTACGTGTCCAATTCGTAGTTGAGGCAGCATTTGAGGCGGCCACATTGCCCAGAAAGCTTGGCCTGGTTGATGGCGAGGTTCTGGTATCGGGCGGCTGCCGTGCCCACGGTCTTGTAACTGGTGAGCCAAGTGGAGCAACAAAGCTCCCGACCGCAAGGGCCGATGCCGCCCACACGGGATGCCTCCTGTCGGGCACCTATTTGCCGCATCTCGATTTTCACCTTGAAGTCCCGTGCGAACTGCCGGATGAGCTCCCGGAAGTCCACCCGGCCATCTGCGGTATAGTAGAACGTGGCTTTTTTGCCATCGCCCTGGTACTCCACATCGCCGATTTTCATGTTCAGGTTGAGGGTACGTGTGATGGCACGGGCACGTATCATGGTCTCTTTTTCCAAATGTCGCACCTCGTCGAGCTTTTCGAGGTCTCGCTCGTTGGCCTTGCGGATAACCTTTGGGAAGTAGCCGTCCTGCGGCACCCGCTTTTTGCGCATCTGGAGGCGCACTAGCTCGCCAGAGAGCGAGACACGGCCTACGTCGCAGCCCGCTTGGGTATCCACCACCACCATGTCGCCCGTGGTGGCACGGGTATAGGGCTGGTTGAAGAAAAATGCTTTGCGTGAGCCGTTCTTAAAGCTCACTTCCACCACCTGGAAGGGGTCAACGTCCTCGATTTCCATTGTGGTGAGCCAGTCGAAAGTATTGAGGCGGTTGCAACTGCCGGAGGCGCAACTGCCCTTGCTTTGGCAGCCCGATGGGGCGCCTGCTTCTTTAGAACCTACTGAACATCCTGCGCATGCCATTCTTTCAGAGTTTGAGAGATGTGAGAGGGGGTGATCGGGTGAGAGAGTGAGCGGGTGAGCGGAGCATTTGAATTTCCCCACGCTCACCTGCTCACTCTCTCACCCGATCACGCTCTCAATATCTTATTAAGTTGAATGGAGGCATCCAAAAAAAGCAGCTTCTGGTTGGCGTTCCGTTCGATATGGAACGAGCAATCGTTGAAGAGCTTTGTGATGCGCTCGATTTGCCCAAACCCGATGATTTTGCTCAGGTTTTGGGCGGTTTTGAGTTCTTCCGGGAGCAGCCTCACTTGGTCGCTTCCGGTGGTTTTAAGGAGCATGTACTCCCGCATGAAGTGCAGGGCGTACTGCAAAAATTGCTTTTGGTTTTCACGGCCAAGGTCGGCAAAAGTTTCGGTCCAAGCGGCCATATCTATGCCATTGCCTTGATAACATTTGCGAAGCCAGTCGAGGAACAGGTTTGAGTTGTCCTTTAGCGGCTGCGCCGCAATGTTCAGTGCCTCGTTGAAATCGCCTGCTGCCAAATGGGCAATGGAGCGGGCTTTTTCCGAAGGCAAGCCTTCCAAGCGTATCAAACCCTCTTCCACTTCCTCGTCGCCAAGGCGGTTGACCTTAACGAGTTGGCAGCGGGAGAGGATGGTATTCAAAATCAGTTCCTGATTTTCAGCTACGAGGATAATCAGGGTGTCGTCGGGCGGCTCCTCGATGAGTTTCAACAGGCGGTTGCCCTCTTTGCCGAGGTACTCCGGCAGCCATATCACCAGTATTTTGTAGCTGCCCTCGAAAGCTTTCAGGCTCAACTTTTTGATGATGCTGACACACTCATCCTTGTTGATATTGCCCTGCTTGTTCTCTGCCCCGATGCGCTGGAGCCATTGGTTCACGTCCAAGTACGGATTTTCTGCAAATGCCTTCCGCCAATCGGCGATATGGTGGTCACTGATGATGTTGGCACCCACGGTCGGGAACGAGAAGTGCAGGTCGGGGTGTACGAGTTTTTCCACCTTGCTGCACTGGTTGCACTGCCCGCAGGCGTCGCCGTCCTGTTTGTTTTGGCAAAGCACGTACTGCGCAAACGCCACTGCCAAGGGCAAGTCGCCACTGCCCGGTGCGCCCAATAGAATCAGGGCGTGCGGGATGCGCTCGCTGTCCGCCATGCCCCGGAGGAGGGACTTGGGGGTGGTTTGGCCGATGACGGTGCGGAATTGCATGTTTGAGGTGTTTGCGGTGTTCGATGGGTTTGATTTGTTTGGTGCGCCGTGGCAACTCAAACTCGTCAAACTATTCAAACAACTCAAACCATTATTGACTGAGCCATTCAAGCATCATATCATCCAGGGGACTGGAAGCAGGTGGGAAAACATGGACGAGGCAGCCCTGTTCGTCAAGGGCATATTTTTGAAAATTCCAGGTTACGGTGCTGTCTTGGACGCCATTCAGCGATTTTTGCGTAAGCCATTGGTAAACTGGGTGGGTGGTCACATCAATCTTCGCTGAAAGCGGAAAAGTGACGCCGTACCGCCGGGTGCAAAATGCTTGAATTTCGTGGTTCGACCCCGGCTCCTGCGCTCCAAAATTATTGGCAGGAAAGCCCACTATCGTTAATTTATCTCCAAACTCCTCGTACAGTTCTTGCAGTTGCTGGTATTGCGGCGTTAGGCCACATTCCGAAGCAACATTGACGACCAAGATTTTTTTGCCCGCAAGGGCAGCAAAATCTATCGTTCCCCCCTCTATTCCATCTACCTTGAATGAATGAATCGTGTTCACAACTAATTTTTAACTGATAAAAATCAGTGACGGCCAAAGGTAAGAAGGATTTCGGATTTCGGATTTCGGATTTCGGCACGAGAATCCGTAATCCATTCAAAGCTCCCGTTTCCACAACCGCCCCGCAATCAACGTATTGAAAATCGTATCCTGTAAAGTGCGGCTCACGGGGATTTGCTTGCCCTTGATGACGAGGTTGCTGCCGTCAATCAGTTCTATTTTTTCGAGCGAAACAAGGTAGGAGCGGTGCACCCGGAGGAACCGCTCTGGCGGCAGTTCTTTCTCTAACTGCTTGAGTGACAACAGGGTAAGGTAGCGCTTCTGCTCGGTGTGGATAAAAACATAGTCCTTTTCGCTCTCGAAATACAGCACGTCGGCAAGCTTGATTTTGATGAACTGGCCGTCGCTTTTGATGAAAAAAAACTCAGGCCCGGCGGCGGGAGGTGCTTCGGTTGGCTTGGCCAGGTTTTGCCGCTGCATCTCGAAATGTGATTGGGCCTTGTTGGCGGCTTTCAGAAATCGCTGGAACGAGATGGGCTTAACCAGATAGTCCAGCGCATTGAGTTCAAAACCCTCGATGGCGTAGTCCCGGTAGGCCGTGGTGAAGATGACGGCGGGCGGGTTTTCGAGCGAGCGCATGAACTCGATACCAGTGAGGTCGGGCATCTGAATGTCGAGGAAGAGGAGGTCAATCTTCTGGTGGTGCAGCACTTCGTTGGCTTCCACGGCGCTCTTGCAGGTGCCTTCCAGCGAGAGGAAGGGCGTCTGCTCCACGTACCCGGCGATGCCTTTCCGGGCAACGGGTTCATCGTCAACGACGAGGCATTTTATGGTCATTTTAATTTGATTTTAAGGTGAGCGGTATAGGTTTCCCCGTTGTCCCCTATGGTCAGTTCGTGGCGGTTGGGGTAGGTGATGGCAAGGCGGCGCTGCACGTTTTTCAGGCCGATGCCGCCCACCCGGTCTTGGTTCCGGCTGTTTTGGTTGATGGAGTTCTCGGTAGTGAAATCTAATACGCCGTCCTCTACAGCAAGGTGTATGCTCACCCGGTAGCCCGACGAGTTGGAGCTGTACTTGAAAGCGTTTTCCACGAAAGGAATGAGGAGCATGGGCGCTATGACGTAACCGTTCACTTGATCGGGCAGGTCGCATTGGAGGTCGAGCAGTTCCTCGTCGTGGCGCAGCCGCTGCAATTCGATGTAGTTTTGGAGGTAGTCCACCTCTTTGCCAAGGTCAATCCAGTCCTTGTTGTAGTCGTAGAGCTGGTGGCTGAGGGTATCGGAGAACTTTAGCAGTGCCTCTTTGGCCCGCTCGTCCTCCTTTTGCTCCATCAAAAAATAAATCGTGTTCAGCGTGTTGAAGATGAAATGTGGGTTGATTTGCGACTTGAGCATTTCCAGTTCGCCCTCCAGGTTTTTTTTCTCCAATTGCACCGCATAGTTATTGCGCTCGTGCCACTGCTGGATGAACTTGAAGGCCGTGGTGAAGGCCACAAGCACCGTGGTGTCAACGAACAAAATGAAAGTCGGCTCCCAAGAAAAATAATAGTCTTTGTTGGAAAAAAACGCCCGCATGACGAGGTTGACCACCCAAGAGTTGAGGATGATGATGGCAAAAATGCTGACGGTGTAAAACATCGCCCGCCGCTGCTTTATCATGTACTTGGGTATCCAAAAGTAGTAGTTGAAATAGACCACGCCCATGGAGCCTATGACGGTGGGCAGGTTGAAAGTGTCCCGGAACTGCGAGATGAAAACCACGTCCTGCATACTTGCAAATACCCAATATATCACCCAAAAGGCGGCATGAAACAAAAAGGAATTGATGGGCAGGGATTGTGGTTGTTGCTCCATCTGGCAAAGGTAAGGTAAATGGGTTCATGGTTTCATGGGTTCATTGCTTCATGGTTTCATTGATTCATGGTCTTGTGGGTGAGTCTTAAAACTGGATAGGTTGATTTCTGGAAAAAACAAATTCTTCGTAACTGTTAACTATTTTTGGCGGCTGCAATTAACCCAAAAACAACCTTCGACATGTTGAAAACAACTCGAATTTTGTTGCTCGCCATTTCTATTTCAGTTGAATTGGCAGCTGCTTTGCCTCCGGCCAAATCCTTGGGACCCAGCAAACTGGCGCTCATCGTCGCCGTTGGCAAATACCCATCAGCCTCTGGCTGGGAGCAGCTTTCTTCACAAAACGACATCCGCATCCTCAAAGACGCCCTGCTAAAACAAGGCTTCGCTGAAAGCGACATCGCCATCGTGCAGGACGAAGCTGCCACTCGCCAGGGCATCCTCAGCGCCATCCGAACCTATTTGATAGAAAAAGCAGAACCAGGCGACATTGCCATTTTCCACTTCTCCGGCCACGGCCAACAGGCACAGGACGAAAACGCCGACGAGGTGGACGGCTTTGACGAGGCCCTCGTGCCTTTCGACTCTCCAAAGCACTATCAATCAGGTATTTACGAAGGAGAAAATCTGATTCGTGACGAAGAATTGGGTGGCATTTTGAATGAGCTTCGCTCAAAAATTGGCCCACAGGGACACCTCCTAACGCTCATTGACGCCTGCCACTCCGGCACTGCCACGAGGGGCTTGGCCAAGGCCCGTGGCACCAGCGAGCGCATGGCCAGCCCCGATTACGTGGCCGCCCATCCCGCACGCATGGGCGACGACAACGCCCTCGAATCCCCCGACAATTTGGAGCGGTTGGCCCCGATGGTCGCCTTGTTCAGCGCCAGCCCCAACCAACTCAGCTACGAGCACGTGGACGACAGCGGCGAGGGCTTCGGTATCTTGAGCTTCACGTTCAGCAAGGTGTTCGGCTCCGCAAGCGGGGGAACGAGCTACCGTGACCTTTTTGACCAAATACGGCTGCAGTTCAGCGCCCTCTCGCCCCGCCAGACCCCACAGGCCGAGGGCCAGCTCGACGGGGCCTTGCTGGGCGGACAAATCACGGGCAGCCTCCGATATTACCTGCCCGGCAACTGGATTGACACCAGAACTGTGAAATTGGACGCTGGCACCCTCGCCGGGCTGCACGACGGGACGCTCGTCGCCCTCTACCCCGTCAGCGTGCAGGACACGACTGGCGTTGTTCCTTTCGCCTTCGGCAAAATCGCCAACGCCAGCCTGCTCGACTGCGACGTGGAACTGCAAAAAGCCGTTGCCCAAAATGACCGGGCTTGCCGCATCTACATCCGGGAGCAGAACTATGGCAGCCTCAGCGCCAGCTTGCGTTTGGAGCTTGCCTCCGGCAATTTGTTGGATGCCTTGCGGCAATTGCCGACCGAATGCCCAGCCATCCATTTCACCGAAACCAATCCCGAACTGGTCTTGCAGGAACTGCCAACCGAGGGCGTTCTGCGGCTACTGACCAAGGATGGATTTGAGTTGGGCAAGTTCAAAATACCTGAGAATGAAAACTACCGGGGCTTGCTCCGGCAAGTGCAGCAGCAGGTGGTCGCCTTTGCGCAAGCGAAGTTCCTGCGGCCCATGGAAATCATGGACGACCACCTTGGGCTTGCCCTTGAGTTCCTCACGCCCGATGGCCAGCCCGTGCTGGGCAACCGCTTCAAATTGGGCGAGGAACTACGCCTACGCCTCCACAACACCGGCCAGGATGCCTGCTATTTCAGCGTTTTGGACATTCAGCCGGACAACCAAATAAGCATCATCGTGCCTGCCGGGAAGCCCGCCGTGGACTACTACCTGCCGCCCGGTGGCCGCTACGAATACCCTGAACTGGTGGAGGTCTCGGAGCCAGTTGGTACGGAGGTGCTCAAGCTCATCGCCTCCGAGCAGCCGCTCGATTTGTCGAATATCGTGCAGACGAGGGGCGGGGCTGAACTGGGCCAGCATCCATTGGAGGTTTTGCTGCGAAAAACCTATCTTCGTGACGGCAGCCGGGGCGGCGAGACGGGGAACGTGCCGGGCGGCGGCGTGGCGGTGGGGTCGGTGGTGGTGGTGGTGATTGGGGATTAGCTTTAACTTGATGCTTTCATTTTTTTAAAATCAAAAACCTATGAAAAATTTGATGTGCCTTGTTTTTTGTGTGATGCCGTTTTGGGCGTTTGGGCAGGATGTGGATTCGTTGAGGGTGGCGGGGGAGGTGGATAGTTTGTTGGAGGAGTGCGGGAAGCTGTTGGATGATAATAAATTTGAAGATGCCCTGCATTTAATTGAAAGTACAAAAAATAAAGCGGAAATAGCATTTGGGAAAGAGTCGATGCGGTATGCTGATTGTGTTTATAAAAAAGGGATGATATTTAATTACTACATGAATAAATATATTGAAGCAGAACCCTTTTATTTAGAGGCCAAAGATATATATGAGAGAGTACTCGGAAAAGAACATTTGAAATATGCCCGCATTTTGAATAGTTTTGGAGGCCTTTATCACGTAAAGGGCGAAATCCAAAAGGCTTTGCCACTGTATATAGAAGCCCAAACAATCTTGGGAAAATTACAAGGGAAAGAACACCCAAATTACGCCTCTGTTATTAACAATTTAGCTATTATTTATCAGTCAGAAGGCAAATATGAAGAGGCGCTGCCATTATTTTTAGAGGCCAAAACCATCCGTGAAAAGGTATTGGGAAAAGACGACCCGGAATATGCGCTAACCTTGGCTGGTTTGGCGATGCTTTATATGGACATGGGTGAATTAGATAATGCTGCTTCTTTGAGTATAGAAGCCAAAGTTATCCGTGAAAAGGTTTTTGGGAAAGAACACCCGGATTATGCCTTTAGCCCTTTTAATTTGGGCATAGTTTATCAGTTGAAAGGCGAGTACGATAAAGCCCTGCCATTATATTTAGAAGCTAAGGCAATTTGGGGAAGGGTATGGGGGAAAGAAGACCCGTATTATGCGAATTGCCTAAACTCTTTGGCACTGCTCTATGTGGACATGGGTGAATACGACAAAGCCCTGCTATTGAATTTAGAAGTTAAAGACATTCGTGGAAAGGTGCTCGGAAAGGAACACCTAGACTATACAGGGTGCCTAATCAATTTGGCGATGGGTTACCAATTGAAAGGAGAGTACGACAAAGCCCTGCCATTGTATTTAGAATCCAAAGATATTTTTGAAAATGTGTTGGGAAAAACACACCCGATTTATGCTACACTCTTGAACAATATGGCAGAATTTTATTTAAATAAAGGAGAATTCGATAAATCTGAGATTCTGGCTTTAGAAGCCAAAGACATTCGTGAAAAGATGTTGGGAAAAACACATCCAGATTATGCCCGAAGCCTTTTAGCCTTGGCGATTGCCTTTAAAGCCAAAGGGGAACAAAACAGGGCGTTATCATTGCTATTAGAAGCCAAAGAAATCTTAGGAAAGGCATTAGGAAAAGAACACCCAGATTATGCCATGAGCATATATAATATGGCATTGGTTTATAGTGACCAAGGTGACAATATTAATGCATCATCTTATTTTATCTCCTCAAACACTGCCATGAAATCTCTCATTCAAAAATCAGCAGACTACTCTACCGAGCGAGAAATGATGCACTACCAAGTCAAATTTGATGAGGGGTTCAAAAACCTCCTCCACTTCACCCAATCCCACCCCACCGACTCCCTATGCTATGCCGCCTACGACAACGCCTTATTCCTCAACAACGCCCTGCTCTTCAACGCCGTAGCCCGTGAAAAAGGCATCGCACAGGCAGACAGCAGCACCCGTGCCATCCACGCTGAATGGAAATCCTGCCATTTCCAGTTGGGCAAGCTTTACTCCCAGCCAATCGCCGATAGGAACGCTGGACTGGTCGCCCGGCTCGAAGAACAGGCCAACGACTACGAAAAGGAACTCGTGCGCCGCTCCCCCGAATTTGCGGAAGCGCAAAAAGAAGTGTACTGGCAGGACGTCAAATCGCAACTGAACCCAAATGAAGCAGCCATAGAATTTATAAACTACAGTTGGCAAGACCGAAAAACCAAGGCCGACACCACCATGTACGCTGCGTTGGTCCTGACCCCCAACTCCCCTGCCCCCGCCTTCATCCCCCTCTGCCAAGAAGCCGACCTCCTCGCCATCCTTGACCAGCCGCAAGGCTACCGCCAAGGCTATTTCGACCGCCTTTACCGGGGCATCAAACCGAAGGCTGGCACAAAAACGGAAGGCCTTTACCAACTCCTCTGGCAGCCGCTCGACAGCCTGCTGCAAGGCACGAAGCGCATATACTACGCCCCTTCTGGGCTGCTGCACCGCATCAATTTGGCCGCTATCCCGAACCCAGCGGAGCAAAAAAACATTGGTGCAACATACGAACTGGTGCAGCTCGGCAGCACGCGCCAGCTCGTCGTGAAGAACGAAACGGCTTTTGCCAAAAAAGACGCTGTCGTGCTGGGTGGCATCAACTACGAGGCGGAAAGCACTGCCCCACAACCACCAGTTGACAGCTCAGGGACGGAGGACGCCCTCGCCTTCGGCAGTAGCCTCGACTTCAACGGCCTGACCCGCAGCCTACGGGGCGGCGAATGGAAATACCTCGAAGGCACTGAAAAAGAGGCCACCGATATTGCGAAGCTGCTGAAAAAGAAGGGCTTCCAAACCCAGAAACTGGGCGGCCACGCCGCTACCGAGGAGGCTTTCAAAAGCATTGGGCAGGGAGGGCCGTCGCCGAGGGTGCTGCATATCGCTACGCACGGCTTCTTTTTTCCAGACCCGAAAACGGTAGACGGTGGACGGTGGACGGCAGACGGCGGACAGGCCATTTTCAAGCAATCGGACAACCCGATGATACGCTCTGGGCTGATACTGGCGGGCGCCAACCCCGTGTGGAAGGGCGAACCAACGCCCGCCGGAAAGGAAGACGGCATCCTAACGGCGTATGAAATCAGCCAGATGAACCTCTCGAACACCGAACTGGTCGTGCTCTCCGCCTGCGAGACCGGGCTTGGCGATATCCAAGGGAACGAAGGCGTTTACGGTCTCCAGCGAGCCTTCAAGATTGCCGGGGCGAAGCACCTCATCATGAGCCTCTGGGACGTGCCGGACGAAGAGACCGCCGAGTTCATGGCCCTTTTTTACAAGGAATGGCTGGGCGGCAAGGACATCCACGTCGCCTTTCGGCACACACAGCAGGTGATGCGGGAGGCGTACCCGAACGAGCCGTTTTTTTGGGCGGGGTTCGTTTTGGTGGAGTGAAAATTGGTCATTGTGGCCGATGCAAGCAAAGAAAGGAAGCCGGGCTGCGCCAACAAGCGAAGCCCGGCTTCCTCGTTTTAGGTTTAAACTCCTTATTTGTTACATTTGCTACCCTCAACTGTTAACAACCGACCAACTATGCCATTAACAAATGAAAGCTCAGATGCCGAAATGGTCTTAGCGCTGCGGGCGGGCGACAACCGGGCCTTCACGCAGGTGTATCGAAAGGGGTACAGCCTCGTGGAGGCGCTCATCACCAGGAACGGCGGCATTTCCGACGATGCGCAGGACGTGTTCCAAGAAGTGCTTTTCATCGTGGTGAAAAGACTGCGGGAGCCGGGTTTTTCGCTCTCCTGCGCCCTGAACACCTACCTCTACGCCGTGGCCCGCAATATCTGGCGGGACCGGCTGCGGGGCAAAAAGCACAGCGTCGAGTTCAAGGATACGCTGCACGATTTCGAGGACCCGACCGAGTCTGAGACGAACGCCAAGCGCCTTTTCGAGCAGCGACACAGCACGGTGAAAACACTGCTGGAGCAGCTCTCGGAAAAGTGCCGGGACATCATCATGGCTTTTTATTACGAAAAAAAATCTATGCGGGACATCAGCGAGGCTACGGGCCTGGCCGAGGACGGCATACGGGTGCAAAAGCACCGCTGCATGGGCTACCTGAAAACCAAAATGGAAGCACACCCAGATTTCACACACCTTAAAAATGACGAGCAATGACACCAGATTTTCAACATATTGACCAAATAGACGCCTACCTGAACGACGTGTTGTCGGCAGGCGAGCGGGCCAGGTTCGAGCAGGAACTGGCCAACGATGCAGCGCTTCGGCGGGAGTTCGAGCTGGTGCAGGACATGCTTGGCGGCGTCGAACTGAGTGGCGACGAGGCGCTGAAAGCCCAAATCGGGGCGGCACATTCGGAGCTAGTCACCGAGGGCTTTTTTGCGAAACCGGAAGCCAAAGTCGTCGAAATGAAGCCCGCCCAATGGGGCATGAGGCGAGTGTTGGCCGTGGCCGCCTCCCTGCTGCTGCTCGTGGCGGCGGGAATTTGGTGGTGGTCGAAATCACAGGGCGACCCTGCACAACAAGTGGCCAAGCAGTACCTCTACGCCGAGTCCACCAAGCTGCCAACGCTGCTGGACGACATCTCCGCTCCCGGCCTCGGCCAGGACGACCGCCCACGCCGCACCAGCCTCGCCGATGCGCTGAAACTGTACCAAAACAAGGCATTCGGCGAAGCCGAAAAAGCACTTGCGGCGCATTTGCAAACCTATCCGAAGGACACGATTTCGCAGTTTTACCTTGCACTTAGCCACCTCGAATTGGGACATTTCGACCAAGCGGCGGCACTGCTCCGTCCCATTACGCCCGAAACGTTGACGCCCGATGCACGGTCCGGCCAAGCCTCACAAGCCCTTGATTTTCAATATGAAATGACATGGTATTTGGCCTTGGCATCTTCACAATTGCCCGGACAGGCGGCGCAGGATTCGACCTTGTTGTTGCTTCGCAAACTGGAGGCATCGGGCAATGGGGAATGGGCGGCGAAGGCGAAGGAGGCGCTGGAGGAATTTAAGTGAAGGATTGGAAAGCCCGATAGGGATTTCTAAGCCTGAGCGGGCTAATGGCAGGACGCAACAATGGGCTTAGAAATCCCTCGTGCCTCGGGCTTTCCAATCCCTTGCCCCGAACCCACGAACGCACAATTTTGGAACTTCAACCATTTTCAATTTTGCAATAAACTTCCCCATTTAGGTTCCCCTTTAATCGGCGTAAACGCCTTAGACGGGACGGACTAATGGCCATGCTACCAGCACCGTGAAACGACCACTCCACATATCAGCCCTTGTGCTTTTGCTCCTTGTGAGTGGGTTTTTCCTGCTCCGCAAATGGGGGGCAAGCGATGCCCAGCAGCCACAAGCGGCAGGGGAAGTGGGGATATTGTCATCAAATGAAAATGCACGAATCAACCCTTCTGATTCATTGCAAATTTCTCCACAAAGCATTGATTCACAAGCAGTTGAATCAAAGAAAAGCAAAATACCCGCCATTGCGGAGCAAGTCCTGAAAAACCTCTACCTGACCTACGGCGACCGTCAGCGACCCTGCCCAAAGCTCATATTCACCGACGACAACCAAGGCCCCCGCTACCGGGAATCGGCGCAGACCATTGTCTTGGACGGGCGCTCGATGCAGGTCTGCCGCAGCTTTGGGCGGGACTCGGTGAGCGCACTGGCTTTTATCATCGGGCATGAGCTGGCGCATTTTTTCCACAGTAAGAAGCATGGCCACCAGCATGAATTCTCCTACCTCGCTTTCGACCGGGGCAAGCACGGCGATGCCGAGCAGGAGCGGCTAGCCGATGTACAGGGGATTTTCAACGCCTATTTGGCGGGCTACCGCACGATCGCCATTTTACCGAAGGTGATTGCGAAGCTGTACGAAAGCTACCAATTGAAAAGCAAGTTGGACGGCTACCCGGCGCTCGCCGAGCGGCAGCAAACCAGCGCCGAGATACTGACCACGGTGGACACACTGACGCAACTCTACGAGACGGCCAATTTCCTTACTGCCCTCGGCCAATACGAATTGGCGGCGGCCAGTTACCAATACATTTTGCGCTACTATCCGGGCCGGGAGGTGTACAACAACCTCGGCGTTTGCCATTCGCTCCACGCCTTGTTTTGCTCCGTAAAAAGCCCGGACGCCTTTCAGTACCCGCTTGAAATTGACACGGACAGCCGACTGAGCCGACCAAGGGCGAGGGGCGGCGAGTCGGAGCTGACGGACAGCGAGCGGGCATTGCGCAAGCAACTGCTGCTGGATGCTGAAAAGGCGCTGAAAACGGCGGGCAGGCTCGACCCCAGCTACTTTCCCGTGGATGTGAACCTGCTTTGTGTGCTGGCTTTGCAGGGCAAAAGTGGCGAGGCCAAACAGCATTGGGAGAAACATAAAATGGCAGCAAACAAAGGTGTTTCCGCTTCAGAAAAGAACAGGGCGAAACTGGCATTGGGCATTGCGCTAGCGCAAACAGGCGATGCTGCTGAAAAGGAGCAGGCAGGGCGCATTTTCCAAGCCATTGCGGAGCAAAAAAACGACCCGGCGCTGGCCAATATGGCGGCGCACAACCTCAAGGCGCTGCAAGACGAGCTGCCACAAAAACCAGCTGTCGTCATTGCCTTCGATTGCCTGAAGCCGTTTGAACTGGAAAAAGTGGACGGTGTGAGCATCCACCGCATCTCGCTGGAAGGGCAGACGGCGCTTCCCGGCACGGAGCAGCTTTCTTTTGGCTTGAAAAAATTGGCTTCGTCCACGGTCATCCAGTTCCAGCAATCGGGTAGGCCGGTACTGAATTTCCAGCGGATGCTGGGCGGGCGAAAGGCCACCGCCCCTACATTCGCTGGTAAGCGTCCGCAGGTAGTGCAGACTGTTGAGGGTTTCTTCTTGATTTGTGGGGAGGAACATGCGGCGTTCTTGTTCGATGGAAGAAATAGGTTGGCGGAATGGGGGCGGTTTTATATGTTTGAACCTAAATAGGAAAACCATGAAGACCATTTGCCTTACAATCTGGTGCTGCTTTGTGGCAGCTTCGCTTTTTTCACAAACGGAAAAAGGCTTCACGCCCGCCTCGAAAAAGAACCCGGTGACGGGCACCACCCGTGCGGTCGTCATTGGCATTTCCGATTACCAGGACGAGGGCATCCCCGATTTGCACTTTGCGGACAAGGACGCCGAGGCGTTTGCCAATTTCCTAAGTTCCCCCGCCGGGGGAAGCCTCGACCAGGACCATCTTCAAATTTTGACCAACCAAAATGCAACCGCCGGGAAGGTGGCTGCTGCCCTCGACTGGCTTTTGGAGCAATCAAAGGAGGGCGACCAGGCGATAATCTACTTTTCCGGCCACGGCGACGTGGAGCGGAAGACCATTTCGCAGCCCGGTTTTTTGCTTTGCTGGGACAGCCCTGCAAAGATTTACATGGGCGGCGGAACCTTTGGCTTGACCTATTTTCAAGAAATCGTGACGACGCTTTCCGTTCAAAATAAGGCCAAGGTTGTGGTCATTACCGATGCCTGCCATGCGGGAAAACTTGCTGGCAGCCAAATTGGAGGGGCGCAGATAACGGGGGTGAACCTTGCCCGGCAATATGCCAACGAAGTCAAGATTTTGTCCTGCCAGCCGGACGAGTTCAGTTTGGAGGGCCAGCAATGGGGAGGTGGCCGGGGTGTTTTCAGCTACCATTTGGTGGAAGGGCTGTTTGGCATGGCTGACCAGAACGCCGACCTGACCGTGACCGTAGGCGAAATTGACCGCTATCTGGAGGAAAACGTGACCACCGAGGCCGCTCCGCAAAGTCAGTCGCCCATACTTTTGGGCAATAAGGCTGAGCGGCTGGCGAGGGTGGACGTGGCGGTTTTGTCCGATTTGAAAAAAAGCAAGTCCACGGGGCTGCGGTTTTTTGCAACGACCGAAAGCCGTGGTTTGGAGGACGATGTTTTGTCGAAACTGGATTCGGGCATCGTCAAAAAATACCTTGCGTTCAAGCTGGCCTTGAAGGAAAACAGGTTTTTCGAGCCAGCCGACAATTGCGCCGAGGGCCTTTACGCCTCGCTCTCGACGGAGGCGGGCCTCGCCCCGCTCCACGGTTTTATGAGGAGGAACTATGCGGCTGCTTTGCAGGATGGGGCGCAGCAGGTTTTCAACACAATGCTGAAAACGGGGCTGACATTGGACATATTAAAGGGAGACCGACCCGACCAGCTTTACCGTGATTACCCTGTCTGGCTTGACCGGGCAGCACAATTGTTGGGTACCAAACATTATATGTATGCCCCTCTGCAAGCAAGAAAAGCATTCTTTGAAGGGAAAATCCAGTCGAACCGAGCCGAAAGGCGAAAATATTATTACAGGGCACTTCAATGGCAACCCGACCTGCCGCATGCCTATGTGGAGCTGATTCCAACCTGCTCGAAAACGGAAGTGGATTCAGCAGCGTTTTTTGCTAAAATGGCAATGGAGATAGCACCCTCATGGGTTGTCCCCTACGTCCAGCTTTCTATGTTTTACTCGAATAGGATGCGAGACACAGATAAGGCAGATTCATTACTTAAGCAGGCACTAAACATAGACTCCAATTCCATTTTTGTTTGGTACAACATTGCAGTATTGTACCAGAGAACCGGCGACAATGAAAAAGCGGAGTACTGGCTTAAAAAAACGGTTTCCAGCTCGGGGGAAGGCATTTGCTTTCCTTGTGCCTATTTGAAGCTGGGCTACCTGCTTAGAAACTGTTTTAAAACCTGTTATAAGCGGTTAGCCATTATTCTAATCATGGCAATATATACCATGCTTTGACTATTGCGAACCGTTTTTTCATAGTCTTTGTTAAGTCTTCTGGATTGGGTTAACCATGCAAAAGT
>JANPLH010000284.1:0-26019 GCA_031426435.1 Saprospiraceae bacterium
CTTCACCAAGGATTTTGGCTCGTAGCAGTGGGAGATATTATTCCAGTGCTTCTGACCCCAATCCCTGCATCAAATCAATAGAAGTCATGAAAACTTATCCAATCCTCTTGGCGCTGCTTTCGCTGACGGCACTGACCTTTCAGGGCTGCATCAAGGACAAATGCGAAAGCACGATTACCTATACCCGCCTCGACCCCGTTTACAAGACCTTGGAAGAAGTCCACAACACCACCGCCGTGCGGGAGGCGGCAAGACCGCTCAAAACGCCCGGCCAAATCAATTATTTCGACGACCGCATGTTCGTCGTGGAAACGGGAGAGGGTATCCATGTCATTGACAACCACGATCCCGCCAATCCCGTGAACACGGACTTCATCAACGTGCCGGGCGCTACCGACCTCGCCATCAAGGACGGTTACCTGTACACCAACAGCTACGTGGATTTGCTGGTCATCAACCTCGAAGACTACGCTGTGGCGGGCCGGGCCGAGAACGTGTTGCAACCGCTTTGGTCAGACCTTGCCACTGGAAATATCCTGGTAGAATACAAAGAAACCGAGGTAACGGAAGTGATGGAGTGCGGCCAGCAGGATAGGCTCTATTACAATGGCGGCAGGTTCTTCGGCGGGGGTGCCGAATTCGAGGGCGACTTGGTTTTCGCTGCGGACAATGCAGCGGGTGGCTCCGGGTACACCAGCAGCGGCAAGGGCATCGGTGGCTCGCTCTCGCATTTCACCATCATCAGCGATTACCTCTACACCATCCAGCACGGTGGCTACGACCTGCAAATCTACGACCTGACCCAACCGACCGCTCCGACTTTTGCCAGCACGGTGAGCGTCGGCGCTCAACTCGAAACCTTGTTCCCCTATGGGGACAAACTCTTCATTGGCTCCAACGTGGGCATGTACATCTACGACAATTCCAACCCGTTGGCCCCCGTGCAACTCAGCGTATTTGAACATGCGAGGGCCTGCGACCCCGTCTTCGTCAACGACCATTACGCCTATGTGACCCTATGGGACGGCAGCAGCTGCGGGTCGGGCCCCAACCAGCTCGACGTGATTGACATCGACGACCTGATGAACCCCGTCCTGCTGAAATCCTTTCCGATGAAAAACCCGCACGGCCTTTCGGTGAAGGGCAACCACCTGCTGCTCTGCGAAGGCGATTATGGGTTTGAGATTTATGACAACACCGACCCAGCCACCGTCGGCGACCACCTGCTCGACAAGGCGGAAGAATACCATGCACTTGACGTGATTTCGTTGCCCGGCACTTCCAATGTGGCCATGGTCATCGGCGAGGACGGCTTCTACCAATACGACTTCAACGACCCAACCAACTTGAAACTGTTGAGCATTATTCCGATTGAAGGGGAATAGGCAGTTGGCAGTTGGCAGTTGGCTATTGGCTATTGGCCAACTAGTCCCAATGTCGTCAACTTAGCGAGACATATTTGTTTGATAGGACACAGATTGGAAAGATAAAACGGATATACACAGATTAAATCAGTGAAAATCGGTTAAATCTTTCGAATCTGCGTCCTATCAAATCTCGCTCAATATTAAGTGGACAACATTGCCTTCATAAACGCTTCTTTGTACATCCTGCCTATTGGTATTTCCAAGTCTCCAATCTCCACATCGTGGGCGGTGTAGGCGCTGATTTTGTTTTTGGCAACGATAAACGATTTGTGAACCTGCACAAAGCGGTCTGCGGGCAGTTCCTTCATGAAGTTGCCTATGGATGCCTTGGTGAGGATTCTTTGCGAAGGCAAAACGATTTTCACATAATCCTTCACCCCTTCCACATACAGGATATCATCAAGGGCTATCCGAATGGTCTTGCGGTCGGCCTTGACGAAGATGCTGTCAGGGCCGCTGGTTTGGTGGTCAGCATCAATAGGAGTAGGGGAGTGTGCCAATCTTTGTTCGAGGAACTTATCAATCGCTTTGACAAAACGCTTGAAGGGGATGGGTTTCACGAGGTAATCGAGCACGTTGAGTTCAAAGCCTTCCACGGCATACTCCCGATAGGCGGTGGTGAGGATGATATCCGGTTTGTGCTGAATGGATTCAATGAGCTCCAGCCCCGTTATTTCCGGCATTTGGATGTCGAGGAAAAGCAGGTCGGGCTGTAGCCGCTTGATTTGCGTGAGTGCCTCAATGGGTTCCGTGGATTTGCCACAGACCTCGAAATCGGCAAACCGAGACAGGTGCTGCTCGATGACGTTCAGCGCCAGCGGTTCGTCATCCACGATATAGCATTTGTATTTTATCATCAAAATTGTGCTTACAGCCCCTCAATTTCCAGCCTCACGACATACTCCTCCGCTCCATCGCTGATTTCCAGCTTGTGCCGGTTGGGGTAGAGCAAGGTAAGCCGCTGCCGGATATTCTCCAAACCGACCCCGCCATTGACCGGGCTTTTTTCCTTACTTTTCCTCTTGCTGTTCGCAATGTCGAAGACTAATTTTTGGTCGTCGCAATGCAGCTGGATGCGGATGCTGAACACCCCATCGGCACCTGTGCCGCCGTGCTTGAAGCAGTTTTCGGCGAAAGGAAGCAGGATGAGCGGCGCTACCTGCACCCCATCGTTGCGCAGCGAAATGGTCATCTCCACCTTCAGCTTATCGCCATAGCGCAGCTTCTCCAGGCCCATGTAGTTTTCGAGCAATTGCACCTCTTTGGAGAGGGCCACCTTGTCCATGTTCGCCCGATAAACGAGGTAGTCGAGCAGTTCGGTCAGCTTCAGGATGCTGTCGGCGGTCAGGTCGGATTTCATCAGGGCGAGGCTGTAGATATTGTTCAGCGAATTGAAGAGGAAATGCGGGTGCAACTGCCCTTTAAGCAGCTTGATTTCCGCCTCAGCCTTGGCCTTGGCCAATTGCTCGTTGAGCCGCTGGTTCTTGCGGTAATCGCCGATGATATAAATGCAGACAGCCAAGGCAATGATGGAATAATCACGAATAATGTTCTTCAGCAGTTTGGCGGCTGGCATTTTGAAATACTCCCCATTTCTAAGGTATTCCAATAGTTCCGTGCCTTTTATCCTTGCAAAAAACACAAATACCGCCACTGCCAAAATCCACAAGATGAACCAATGCCATTGATTGGTTTTTAGGTACTTGGGTACCACGTACAGCGCTATAAAATACGTGGCCAACAACAGCGCCGGAAGCGATAGGAAGGTCGCTTGGAAAAAGCGCAATTGCCCGCTCGACTGCATGTGCATGAGGTTGGCGAAGTATTCTGATGCGACGTATAGTAGCCAGAATAAGATATGGATAGTTATGGTTTTAATCTTGCTCATTGGATATTACTCCTGATTCCTATTGTTTGATAGGACACAGATTCGACGGATTTAACTGAATTACGCAGATTAAATCAGTTAAACTCAGTTAAATCCGTCGAATCTGTGTCCAATCAAAATCTCGTACAACTTAAAGTTAAAAGCCCGGGGGCATATTGGTGCCAAGAAACGGCATTTGCCGCAAAACCAAAAGCGAAAGAAGATGAACGACCATTTTGCGCAGCACAACTACCAAACTCGCAGCGTTTATTGCATAGCACAGCTGAAAGCGGTCGTTGCTGCGCAAGGTTAGGCAGTTGGTCTCCTTTTGAAAATCCGCTTTGAAAGCAGGTATATGTTTGTGGCATCGTTTAACAATTAAAAATTAAAATCATGAAAAACGCAATTAAGCATTTAATGCTTCCTGCCATCGTACTTTGTTTCACCTGTTCGTTTACATTGGTACCAGCTTCTACCGCCAAACCAATGACCAGTACCTCCAAGCTCAATTCCAAGCCAATTGGGGGTGCCTACCTTGTTTTTGCTGGAAAAACGGGCGGCAAAGTCTCCAAAAAGGACCTGGAAGGACAAACCCGACTGAGCATGAACGGCTGCCCCGGCGCCAAGGAATCCACCATCGTCAGTTTCACACTGGAAATCAACAAAGGCGGCAAGACCACAAGGCTGCAAACCAGTTCCGACAAGCTCACCGCCGAAATGGCGGCCAAACTGAAAAGCTTGGCCGCTGGCGACAGCTTCGAGTTCAAGAAGGTGATGGCGCATTTTGCCAATAGCAAGGACCTGTTTGAGGTGCATACGCAAAAGTTTAGCGTAGGCTGATGAGCAAGCCTCC
Source organism: Saprospiraceae bacterium (assembly GCA_031426435.1). Classification (GTDB taxonomy): domain Bacteria; phylum Bacteroidota; class Bacteroidia; order Chitinophagales; family Saprospiraceae; genus UBA6168. The sequence continues at coordinate 4,148 of JANPLH010000284.1, forward strand.
TTAGACTGAAAAAGGAGCAGGTGGCCATGTGCTGCTTGCTCCTTTTTTGTTGCGAGAATTGATGATGCGGCATTGGCTCACTCCATATAGCATCCACGATATTGATGCTCCCGTCCGGCAGGTGCGTCAGTGCATTGCGTTTCGTTTTATGTTGAAAATATGTTTCTCGTGCGCAGGATAATTAAGGCGCATAAAAAAGGCGGTGTTTTCAGCAATTTTGTAGTCGAATAACAAACGGTGCGAAGTATAATTGGTTATTTAATTCGGTTTTTCCGACGCTGACGGACGCTTGTGAATACTGATAGACGCTGATTTATAGGATATTTAATGGGTTTATTCACTACTAATAGACGCTGATTTGTTTAATTTTTTTTTAAAACACAACACGCCTAAAACCTAATAAAACGCATACAAATCAGCGTCAATCAACGTCAAAAAAACAAGCGTCAAACCCACCCTCACTTTGACGATAATCAACCCACTTCCTGACTCTAATCATTGGACAGCGACGCCCTGTGCAATAAACTTTGCGCTGAGATAAAGGCTGGGGTAAGGGCTTAATCCCAAAGGACTTTGCCCAAGACCGATTCCCAAGCCGAGGCCCCGAAAAACCATTTTAATGGTACACCTTCCGGTGCACGAAATCAAAAGCCATGAAAGCCTATCCAAAACTGATAGCCACAATGTTCGGGCTGATGCTGTTGCCTTTATTTGCACTCGCCCAAAACGAACAGGCACTCCTCGCCCAATTGCTCGAAGAAGAACAAAAGACCGTGGAAGCGCTCGCACTCTATCCCGCCAACACCCGCTCCGCCATCCTTGAAGCGGCAAAATACCCGGAGGCATTGATTAAGCTGGAAACCATGCAGGGCAAGACCAGCGCCGAGTTCAAGGCGCTGCTCGAAAAATACCCGCAGTCCGTACAGTCGAACTTCTGGGACCTGACCCGCTATCCCGGCCTCGTGGCCGCCATTGTGGAGGGTGGGCAAAAGGAAGGCATTGACTTTGAAATAGCCGTGCAGGATTTCCCGAAGGAAATCGTGCCAAGGGCCAGGGAACTGTCCGCCGACTACTTCCCCGTGCTGGTGGAGGTACACCGCCTCGACCGTTATTGGAACGCCGCCTCCAGCGAGCTGCTGGCGCAATACCCAGCAGTGACGAGGGATGCCCTGCACCAACTTGTTGATCTGCCCGAAGTGCTGACCCTGCTCACCGACAACATCCGCCTGACGGTGCTCGTGGGCGACCTCTACCGGAAGAACCCCGCTTGGCTGGCGCAACAGATGGACTCGCTGAGCATCGTGGTGGCTGAGGCCAGGGTAAAGGAATTGGACACCTGGAAGAAAAACCTCGCCAACAACCCACAGGCCGAAGAGGAATTGCAAGCCTCGGCACAGGACTACGCCGACGAGTACGGCTATGATGACGAGTATTACAGCTACGACGACGACCTCTATTATGACGAGGACGACCGATACGAAAACCCCATTGAATACCACTACTATTATTATAACTATCCCTACTGGTTCGGCTATCCGCACTGGTATCCCTACGCCCGCTGGCGACCCTACCCGTACTGGTACGACTGGGGCTTCTACTGGAGCCCCAACCATACCATCATCATCGTTGACCTGCCCTCGTACTGGTTCGTGAACTGGTATTTCGATTATCCTTGGCACCACTATTACTACCCGCACCTCTCTTCGCACTATGTGAACCACTATTACGGCCACCGAGGCTCATCCGGCAGCATCAGCAGCAACGTGCGCAACTGGCACCAGCGCAACCGGGAAATCGTGACCGACGAATGGATGGACAAGGCCCGAACCGACGCCCGTGCCTTTCGGGAGTTTGGCAAGCTGGAGACCGAGCGGGAAAAGTACAACCGCTCGCACCCCGACAAGCCCATTGCGCAGCGGGACTATTTGGACAAAAACCGCAAGCAATACCCTGACCTGTCGGGAGCCGTGGAGCGCAAGCGGGAGCAGGAGCGCACCACCATGCCGACCCAGCCACCCATTGCGAAGCAACCAACAGAACCCCGGCGGGAACCCTCGAAACCCGATGTGAAACAACCGAAGACGGAGCCTAAGAAACCAACCACCGTCCCGAGGATAGATGCTCCCAAGGAACGGCCAAAGGTTGACCTGCCCAAAATGGATAGGGCCGAGAAACAGCACCGGGATGTTTGGGAAAAAGACAAACGGGAAACCCAGCCCCGCCCATCGGTAGAAAGGCAACGGACCGCCCCGCCGAAGCTGCCAAAAACGACTCCAAGAACGCAGCCCAAACCGAGTACGCCAAGACAGAAAGGATAGGGGGAGTGTTTCATGGTCTCATTGTTTCATGGTTGCGTGGTTGGCCTGTCCGTCTTTGGAGGAAGGCAAAATGCAGCGTCATGTGTGCTGTCAAGTCCGCACCACGTTTGTCATTGCCGCAGGCAAACTGCAACACTGAGGTGCAACGCACCGGAACCTTTGTAGCAAGCCAAAATTCCCGGCATTGAGGTGCAGCGCACCGGAATATGCCGATGCGCTGCACCTCAAACGATTCTTCAACAATTTGATAAATTCAATAGCCATGAAAAAGCTACTATTTTTTGCAATCCTACTTTTGGCTTTCAGCCAAAGCGCATGTGACCTCCTTGGCATCGGCGAAGACAAAGTCTGCGGCGACAAACAGGAGGGTTACTACTTTCGCACTTCACATGGCACAGGGTTTTTTACCGACACTCAAAATCCCAGTTATCTCGACCGCACCTACTATGCAGGCTCTGATGGCCTGCGCTCGACCATTATCTTGGAGGAATGGGTGCAGCACGTCTGCCCAGACAAGTACGTAAAGGTCAAAGCCAGTATCAGTGCCAATATTGATGGCGACTTCAACGTCACCTCAAAAGGCTACTGGTATTTCTTCTTTGAGGAGCCGCTGACGCTGACCACCGGCAATGACGGTGTGTCAAGAACCTGGGAGGGTAGCGGTGAGATTGGCTTGAAACAAGCTTACGGCGAGACTGGAGAGGCTGAGTTCACGATACAAGCTACTATTGATTTTCCCTATCAGGGCAGCTTTGAGGCCGATACGACCTACCTGTTCAACAAGCTCCAAAACGTGACGCTGGAAGCCGTGTATTATGATGTGAAATAGGGGATTGCAAAATTGTTGAATTGCTTCATTGTTGGATTGTTTCATTGTTACAAGCAAGCTGCGACGCCATGTGTGATGCCTCGTCCGCATCAAGTTTGTCATTGCCGTAGGCAAGCTGCATCGTCACGACGAAGCATCACACATGATGTTGCAGCTTGCCAGAGGCAATGACAAACGAGGCGAGTGCCGTGATGCAGACCGTGGCCTCACCACCTTACGGACCTACAGCAGTACCCACAAAAAAGGTCGGGGCAACCAAAGAAGCTGCTCCGACCTTTTTATTTAAGATTAAGTAACTCTCAATGCACCCCGTTCAGCACCCCTGCTTGAGCCGCTTGGCCGTTGGTTGGGGCCAATACGTCCTGGAGGGCCGACGACAGTTCGGTGTCGTTGTGTAGGATAACAGTGCGCTCCACGATAGGGGCGGGCGACGCTGCCTCAGGCACCACGGGTGCAGGCTCCAGCACCACGTTCAGGCGGCGGTCAATGCCAGCGGACACCTTCACTTTCTGTTCGATGGGTGCCATGCCCTCGCAAGTGAAGGACACGGTGTAATCCCCAGCGGCGATTTTGATGCCGTAACGGCCCTTGGCGTCCGTCGTGGCCGATTTTTCCGGATAGTTCAGCACCTGCACCAGTACCCCGGCAATGGGCTGCTTATCCGAAGCCCGGTCGGTGCGGCCCTTGATACCAGCAGTCTTGCCGCTGCGCACCTGCGACAGCAGGTATTCCTGCGTAAAAAGCTGGCGCAATGCTGGCTCGTACTTGAATAACAAAGCAGCATCCTGAAACATCGGGTTCAGTTCCTCCTTGATGCGCTGGATGCCATTGGCCACGGCCTGCGTCCCGCTGGCGCAATTTCTTCCCGTCAACACTGGTCCCGCTGGTGCAGTGTCTTCCCACCAACGCTGGTTCACAGTCTCCCCCAAAGGGTTAAACAGACTTGAACCTCGTATCAGCCTGTCTCCGACAGGCGTAAGCATGATAACATTCCACTGGCACAGAACTTTCCCGCATGACGCCGCAGTTCCGCCAGCGGCGGATGACAAGGGGAAGTGCCTACCCACTGCATCCTTTCCGAAGTACGGCACGTCCCCTTGTCATCCGCCGCTGGCGGAACTGCGACGCCATGAGGGAAGCCACAGGATGCATCTGTTGTTTCAAGTCTGCCTTAGCAGCCCCAATCATCGCAAGTGTTCCACCTTCGCAGCCAAGTAGGTTGGTGCGTAAGATTTGGTAAGCCCCTTATTTCTTCATCAATTTCGCCACCACAAAAATTATGACTGCCACTACGATGACTACGATTATGATGCCTGACCATACACCGGCTTCGAAGATGCCGCCGATGACTTCGCAACTGGAAAAAAGGGTCATGAGGGCAAGACAGCTAAGGATGAGCATTGATTGGAGTTTCATAATACAAGGGTTTGATGATTGATTAGTGGTTGGGTTGTGTGAGACAACCGCTAACCATTTTTTGTAGTGTTGATTGCTTTGTTTTTCTGATGTTGGCGATTCCGCCAATCAGACTTTTGCTTTTCTGGGGTAAAACCTGAGATGGATGGATTTGTTCTGTGCGGAATCGGAGAAATTCAATGCTTCTCCGCTGGCACAGGACTTTCCCTGCCAAGCAGCACCTCAACCAAACCCTGCTTTCGTGGGTGCGTCCCGATAGTTTCCTTATAAACAATAATATCGTATATTTGGCTTCGCAGCCTTGAGCAGGCCGAAGGGCAGCATTGAGACGCTGGCGCAGCCGGGCTTTGTTCTCCTACAACCCAATAATTGTAGTATGGAAAGGGTGACCATAAAAACGAAAAGCGGTTTTTCCGTTCAAATTGGCAATTTCAACATCACTGAAATCGTGGTGACTGCCCAGTATTTTGAGACAATGCCGGAGGAGCAGGCATTGGGCGGGGCGCTTAGACAGTCGGTGGAGCATTGGAAGCTGTTCAATTTTGTGGCGCACGAATGGCATATAGGCTATGCTAAGATGGGCAATTGTGGCGAGCCGGCCTGGGAAGTGCTTGACGGTTGCGGGATGCTTGGCATTTTAAGGTACAGCAAACTGGCAAAGCGCTACCTTTATTGGAAGTTCAGAGAGCCGCTATTCTTGCTGCTGCCCAAGCTGCCTATCTTGAAGCATTGCGGGAAAATGTCTTTCGCCACATTGGACCTTGCCCTGAATACCCTGCACGATATGCCTAACCGGGAACTACGGCAAAAGCAGCCGGTACGGGCCTACCACTGCCCCGACTGTGGGCTGTTCCACCTTACATCCCTGCCCTCCAACTTCGATAACGGGACGCATCCCGACTCCGCTGGTACCTTATCTTCCTGAAAATTAGCATCCGCTGGCACATGGTCTTCCCTTTTACGCTCGTTTAATGTCCCTTCCATAGGGATAAGCAGATTTGAGCTGGATAGCAGCCTGTCCCCGATAGGCGTTTTTCCGCCAAAGACGCAATGACAATCCAACAAAGCATTGCTTCCATGCAGCTCACTTGTAAATCTTAATGGCATATACCGAATAATCGTTGAAGATGGAATCACCATTGAGCAGCAGCTTATCAAATTCCGTGATGCTAGAACAGCAGCCATCGCCCTTCGATGGCATGGTCGTGACCAATAGTGTATCTGGCGGCAAGCTGTCTAATTGGATGATATAACCGGAGGTGTTATTGTCTGCCCAAATTAGTGTGTTATAATACGTATTGTCAAAGCCTGGTTCAATACGGGTGCGGGCACCTGACTTGGTTGTGTCAATCAGAATGGGCGTAATTGTCAGACTGTCCAATAAATACTGCCCGCCAAGGATGAGGTCGCTGCTGTCAACTTTTGACAAAATGAACAGCAATTTACTATCGCCATCAGGGCATTCCACATCTCGGCAATCTAAGCAAGAATACAAGCCAATCAACCAAACTGTGGCGAGGAAAAGCAGGGCATACTTTTTCATTGGTAAAAATATTTTGTTGTAAAAATAGCGGCTTGAAGAGAACACCCGTCCAGTAGTCAGTGAACCAATGTCCTACCGAAAGAAAACGGCACCGATTTGCGTTTTCGTTGGGCCTTCCATTTTTTCCAAAATAAACTACATTTGACCCAAACAAAATTACAGCAACAATGCCGAACATCAACGGGAAAGCACAACAAGCACGCACTTACGACGCCATCGTCGTGGGAAGCGGCATCAGCGGCGGGTGGGCCGCCAAGGAACTCACCGAAAAGGGCCTCAACGTCCTCATGCTCGAAAGGGGCAGGAACATGGAACACGTCAAGGGCTATACCGGGGCGCTCAACAACCCCTGGGACGTGAAGAACCGGGGCATGATCACCAAGGAGCTACTCGACCAGAAGCCCGTGCAGAGCCAGTGCTACGCCTTCCAGGCCGACAACCAATACTTCTGGGTGAACGACCAGGAGAACCCCTATCAACAAGATAAGAAATTCAACTGGCTGCGGGGCGATCACCTCGGCGGGCGCTCCCTCATGTGGGGCCGCCAGAGCTACCGCTGGAGCGAGATGGACTTCGAGAGCAACGCCCGTGACGGCAACGGCGTGGACTGGCCCATCCGCTACAAGGACCTCGAAAAATGGTACGATTACGTGGAGACCTTCGCTGGCATCAGCGGCACGAAGGAGGGGCTGGCTCAATTGCCCGACAGCAAATACCTGCCGCCGATGGAACTCAACTGCCTCGAAACCCATACCGCCGCCGCCATCAAAAAGAACTGGAACGACCGCCGCATGATTATCGGTAGGGTGGCGCACCTGACCGAACCACAAGAGGTACACAAGAAGCTGGGCCGGGGCAAGTGCCAGATGCGCAACCGCTGCCATTGGGGCTGCCCATATGGCGCATATTTCAGCAGCCTATCGGCAACGATACCCGCTGCCATGGCCACGGGCAAGCTCACCATCCGCACCGACGCCAACGTGAGCGAGGTCATGTACGATGAAAAAACGCAGCGGGCCACCGGCGTCCGTTTCATTGACCGCAATACCAAAGAGACGGAGGAGGTTTTTGCAAAAATCGTCTTCCTCAACGCCAGTACCATCGGTACCACCTTCGTGCTGCTCAACTCCAAGAGCAGCCGCTTCCCCAATGGCCTCGGCAACGACAGCGGCGTCATCGGGCACTACCTGATGGACCACCACTTCGGCGTGGGCGCCGCCGCTGCACATGATGGCTTCGCCGATCAGTATGTTTCTGGCCGCCGTGCCAATGGCATCTACGTCCCCCGGTTCCGCAACTTGCCCGGCAAGGAGCAGTCCAAGGACTATGTGCGGGGCTTCGGCTTCCAGGGCGGCGCTGGCCGGGGCGGCTGGGGCAACGTGAACGGCAAGGCTGGCTTTGGCCTTTCGCTGAAAAAGGAGATGCACGACCCCGGACAATGGAGCTTCTGGCTCGGCGGCTGGGCGGAGTGCCTGCCCAATTTCGACAACAAGGTGACGCTGGACACCAGCAAGACCGACCCGCACGGCCTGCCGCTCATCCATATTGACTGCGAGTTCAAGGCGAACGAAAAGGCCATGCGCAAGGACATCATGGCCTGCGCCGCCGAGATGCTCGAAGCGGCTGGCCACAAGGACATCTACCAGTTCGACGACCTGGAGACGACCCCGCCGGGCCACTGCATCCACGAAATGGGTACCTGCCGCATGGGAAAAGACCCGAAGACCTCGGCCCTCAACGGCAACAACCAAATGTGGGGCGCAAAGAACGTCTTCGTGACGGACGGCTCTTGTATGTCCAGTACCGCTTGCCAGAATCCGTCCTTGACCTACATGGCGCTGACGGCACGTGCGGCGGATATTGCGGTGAACATGTTGAAGAAGGGGGAATTATAGGGGCGACCCTTGCGGTCGCCCAATTGGGCTGGTTCAAAGAGATTTGCGGGGCGGTACGATTGTGCTAATCAATCGTACCGCTTTTTTACAAGGTAGTTTTCGATTACATCCTTCCATTTTTCTAAAAATACATCCATCTTGAAAGCAACCACCACCTTCCCCCATGCATACCTCGAAAAAATGCTCCACACCGAAGACCAGCACCTAAAAAAGCTGCATGGCCTGGTTTCCGATGCATTGAAAGAGGAAGAATTAATCGTAAAAAACTTGCGGCAGCAATCCTCGGAACAGTCCACCACTGGGCAGCGGATTGCCGACAAGGTGGCGACCTTTGGCGGAAGCTGGACCTTCATTATCAGCTTTGGGGCCGTGCTGGCAGTTTGGATTGGTGCCAACGTGGTCATGGCCACCAAGGCCTTCGACCCGTACCCGTTCATCCTGCTCAACCTGGTGTTGTCCACCATCGCCGCCCTGCAAGCGCCCGTCATCATGATGTCGCAGAACCGAAAGGAGGAGAAAGACCGCAAGCGGGCAGAGAACGACTATATCATCAACCTAAAAGCAGAAATCGAAATCCGCAACCTGCACCAAAAAATCAACCTGCTAATGGAGGAGCAGTTCCAAACGTTGTTGGATGTTCAGAAATACCAGGTAGAGCTATTGGAGGAGATTGCAGGGAAGAAGGGCGGTAAAACATGAAATTGGTTGAATTGGTTGAATTGGTTCAATTGGTTGAATTGAAGGGCAGGAAGCCCCCCAATTCAACCAATTTAACCAATTTCCACCCTCCAGTCACTCCGAATAATAGAGCCGCACCTCGTCAGTCACCCGCCATATTTGGAGCAATTGGGCGTTAAGCTTGGAGCCTTCAGGGTCCGTCATCTTGTCGTTCCAGCCCATCACCGGGCAGTCACTATTGAGTTTCACCACCTTTCCCGAGGAGCGGGCGATGGTTTCCAGAGCCGCTTTTTCGCAGGCGTTGTGCTGGAAATCGGGCAGGTCGGCAGCGGTGACGGCCAAGGAAAGCAGGGCTATGCCCACGGCGTACCAGCCTCGGTACGACCACTCATTGCGCAGCAAAACCAAGGTAGTTTTGGCATAGTAATATACGAGACAGAGCGTCACGGGCAGGATGGTATCGTGCCGAACGATGAGCGTCCGGTAGCTCCGGTAGCCGCCAAGCGGCAAGAGCATCAGGTAGGCCGCCATGAAAACGGCCACCCATTTGCCCACCGTCATTACCTGTTTCAAATGGTCGGGCGAGGCGAATTTCCGCAGCAGTAAAAGGTTGGCGGCGATGCCCAGCGTGAGTAGCGGGAAGCCCAGTTTCAAAGTGAAAATAGAAGCAAGTCCCTTGAGCAGGGCAGGGTAGCGGTCGAGCAGGGCGATGGCCGGGCCTTCCGATTCACTGTTGAAGCTCCCGACGTACAGCGACCAGAGCGAAAGGAACGTCATCAGTGAAAAGTAAAAAAGCAGCGCCCCCGGCATGGCAGCGATGGCATTTGTTGCCCTTTGGGCAATGGGCTGGCCGGGCAGCGCACGGTAGTTTTTCCACAAAAAAAAGCACAAAGCCGATGGGCAAATCAGCAGCGCAACTGCTGGCACCAGCGGCCCGCTCAAAGGCAGGGCAATGGTGAGTGGCAATAGCAATAGGTGCTGTAGCCATTTCATTGGCGCTTGCCTATTTCGATAAAACGGCAGGAAATAGCCCAACAACACCGCCAACGGCAAGGGATAAAAAAAGGTATAGGTGATGGATTTTTCGATGATGCCCATTTGGAGGTTGTAGCCGAAGGCTTGAAAGAAGGGCGTCACTACTGCCGCTGCCAGCAAGACTTCCCTTCCCCAAAGCCGTTTGCCGCCGTTGGCAAATGCCGAGAGCAACCATATTAGGGCGAGTTGGAGTATCGTTTTCAGCAACGCACAGGCGAGGTAAACGCTGTTGATGGGACTGACGAAGGCTTGCAACCAAAGCGGCACCTGCTTGAAATAAATCGACATGGCCGCATGCACGAAAAAGCGGTTGGGCGCACCATAACGCTCGCCGTTCAGCACGCTGAGGCCAAGAGGGTCGTGCATCGCTTGGGCATATTTTTCCGCTGGAACAATGATGGCAGACATGTCGCCGTCCAGTGCGACGTGGAGGTGCTGCCAGAAGGAATAGACTGTATCCAACCCAACCCATGAAAGCAATATCAGAAGGACGGCCCGGCTGTTCAGGTTTAACTGCGGCATGGCCTATTTGTCTTCGTCGAGGTTCAGGGCATGTAGCAGTCGGTGCAACGGCGGTGCAACAACGATGGAGACCGCCGCAAGGAAGGCAATGCTACTGTACAGCGCATAAAAAGCGGCAAACAGCTTGCAGCCCGTCGAAGTCACGTCCTTGCCCGGCCCCATGCCCGTGAGTATCATGGCAGCGTTGTAAAAGCCGTCCACAACGGATAATTCTCCTAAAACACAATAGCCAAAAGTGCCAATGGCCAATGAAAAGCCAATTAGCAGCGAACTGAACAGGAAGTATCGGAATACCCGGCGGCGAAACTTGGCAGGATGGGCAAGGGGCTGGTTTTTATGCTCGAATTTCATGAAGGCAATTTTTTTTTGCGAATTTAGCCCAAGTTTTTCTTTCCCCATACCCTTCTTGTCATCCGTACCTGCGTGTTGAATTTTAACAAAAAGAAGCGGAGGACATGTAGGGAAACGGAGGTTTTGTAACCTTGCACAAAACGCAATATCAAAAATGGACATCACCGAAGTCTTCTACCCGCATACCCGACAAGACTGGCGCTCTTGGCTCGAAACCCATTGCGCAAGCAAAACCGAAATCTGGCTGCGCACTTTTCGCAAGGCGACCGGAAAGCCCTCCCTTCCCTACAACGACTTGGTGGAGGAATGCCTCTGCTTTGGCTGGATTGACGGCACTGTAAAAAAATATGATGAAGAAAGCACGGTGCAGCGGATCACGCCCCGCCGCAAGAAGAGCTTCCTCAGCGAACTCAACCGCCAGCGCATCTGGAAGCTGCAACAGCTTGGGTTGATGACCCCGGCGGGCATCGCCCCCATCGAGTCGCAGATAGGCTCGCCGGACGAGCCGTTGGTTATCCCCGATTGGATTTTGGAGCAGTTGAAAAGAGATGAAAAGGTATGGCAAAACTTCGAGGCGTTCCCGCATTTTTACAAGCGGCTGAAAATCGGTTGGATTCACGAAATTCAATCAAATACTCGCCACCCAGAGGCGCAGAAGCGGCTGGATTATTTGATTAAAATGACGGGGGCAGGGAAACGGTATGGGACGGAGCCGATGAGTGATCTTTGCCCTTGACGTCCTAAGGGGAACCACCACGGACATGCAATTTTAGGCACACCCTTGCCATTTTTGCCGTTGCGCTGATGTGCATGGGCCGAAGTCAAACACCTGCAAGGGGGGACGTTTTTTCCGCAAGCACAATGGATGGCAGAGGCGTGTGTGAACTAGTTGCCTGATATATTACAGGCAAATGTCAATATTTATGATTATTAATAAATCCATTAAATGGGTTGGATATATTGCTGCTATATTACCAACCTACCTACATGTTATTGAACATGCATTAATGCCTCATGTTATTTAGTTTCTTTAGTTGTTTTTCTGCAAGCATGGGTCCCAGCCCAACTGCGAGAACCCTAACCTGGAAAACTAAAGTCTCGAAAGAGGATGCCAATGGTTAGGCAGCGGGATGCCAAAAACGCTATGAATATGAATGCTAAAAAAATACTTTTGCCAGCGCTGTTAGGCACTACTGCCATGTCCATTTTCAGCTATTTTGTTTCTGATGTAAAGAGGGAAAATTACCGGGAACCACTTGTATTGGCAGGCCTTCTGTCCAAGCTCAAGCCCGGCCTCGAAAAGCCTGGTGCCACCATAGCAGGGTGGGTGTTGCACTATGCATCAGGTGTTGCATTTACGTCAGTGTTCCATCAAATTTGGAAGCGACATTTTATGAAACCCACCATTGCATCGGGCATCGGGCTGGGCGCAGTAAGCGGGCTTGCAGGCATCGCCGTTTGGAAAATGGCATTTGAGGCGCACCCTGACCCGCCAAGGAAAAACCTTAAGCGATATTTTACCCATTTATTCTGGGCGCACTGGGTTTTCGGCGCATTTTCAGCTTTGGGATACCCCAAGTCTACAGAAGAAAGCCCAAACCCGCAGGTCCAAGCATTGGATATTCCCCTATCTCGACCTTTCTAATTAAAAAGCCAACATTTTATGAAAGCTATTTGGACCGGTTCCATCAATTTCGGCCTCGTCAATATTCCCGTCAAAATGTACAGCGCCACCGAGGAGCGATCCATTGACCTTGACATGTTAGACAGTCGGGACAACGAGCGTATCCGTTTCCAGCGGGTGAACGAAAAAACCGGAAAGGAAGTAGCCTGGGAGAATATCGTGAAGGGCTTCAAGACCGATGGGGGTTATGTCATCCTCACCGACGAAGACTTTGAGCAGGCGAGCATCAAAAAGTCCAAGACCATTGCCATTGACGAGTTTGTGCCGCAGGAGCAAGTGGCCGAACTACTGTACAAAACGCCCTATTTCCTCGAACCGGACAAAGGGGGCGGTGAGGCTTATGCCTTGTTGCGGCAAGCACTAAAGTACAGCAGAAAAGTTGGCGTTTCCACCTTCGTCATGCGCTCGAAGGAAAACCTGGCGCTGCTTGATACTTATGGCGAGGCTATCATTGTTCACGTCATCCGCTTCGCAAACGAAGTCCGGGACCCCGCCGACCTAAAATTGCCCGACAACAAACCCAAGAAAAGGGAGTTGGAAATGGCCATGTCGCTCATTGACCAGTACAGTGGCGATTTTGAACTGGAAAAATACGAGGACGAATACCAAGACAAACTAATGGAAATCATCGAACAAAAACAGCAAGGCAAAAAACCCAAAATCCGCAAGCTCGAAGTGGAAACGACGGGCGCAAAAGACCTGATGAAAAAGCTGCAAGAAAGCTTAAAACTGAAGAAAGCGTCTTGAGGGACGTTTAGTGGGTTTAGAGGGGTTTAGAAAGTTTAGCAAAACCCAACTAAACCCCCTAAACCTGCTACACCCGCTAAACACAAAAAATGAGTCTAACTAAATATCAGGAAAAGCGCAATTTCCAGCAGACGCCAGAGCCAGCTGCTCAAAACGAGCGCAGCGGCAAGAGCCGTTTTGTGGTGCAGGAGCACCATGCCACACGGCTGCACTATGATTTTCGGATGGAAACGGACGGCGTGTTGAAATCATGGGCGGTGCCGAAGGGCCCCTCTATGAACCCAAAGGACAAGCGCCTCGCCGTGATGACAGAAGACCATCCGGTCAAATACTTGAACTTCGAGGGCACCATTCCCAAAGGCAACTACGGCGCTGGCGAAATGTACGTTTGGGACACGGGAACCTATGAGTTGGAAGAGGAAACATCCTACGAAAAAGCGTTGGAAGCGGGCAAGGTGAAGTTCACCCTGCACGGCGAGAAACTGAAAGGAACCTTCCAATTGGTGAAACTGAAAAACTCGGAAAAGAACGAGTGGTTGTTGATAAAATCCGGCGACGATTTTGCGGTGGAAACCGACTACGAGGCCACGAAAATCAGCCCGGGCAGCAGTGAAGTAAAAAAAAAGCGCCGTCCAAGGCTCCAAAAAATAATGCCCATTCGCTGACGCCCGGCGATGCGCTGATAAAGCCGATGCTCGCCCGTCCCGGCGGCGAAGCTTTTGATGACGACAATTGGATTTTCGAGCCGAAGCTCGATGGATACAGGGCCATTGCAGAAGTACGGGAGGGAACGGTAAAACTCTATTCCCGAACGGGACAACCTTTTGAAAAAACCTATGCGTCCATCGTAGAGGCGCTTCAAGAATTAGGGCACGACGCCATCCTCGACGGGGAAATCGTGGTGCTGAACAAGGCGGGCAATCCCGAATTTAACCTCCTCCAAAAATATAAGAAAACCAGAAGCGGCAGGCTCGAATACTATGTGTTCGACCTGCTCTTTTTAAATGGTGAAGACACTACAGCATTGCCACTGGTGCAGCGCAAACAACTCCTCGAAACCCTGCTCGACGGCCTCCCCGGCGTTACGTATTGCCAGCATTTTACTGGGAACGGGCTTGAGTTTTTAAAGCTGATGAAGGAGGAGAAAATGGAAGGCATGATGGCGAAGAAAGCGGACAGCACCTACACGCCCGGCCTCCGCAGTTCGAACTGGCTGAAAATCAAGTTCAACGAAACGGTGGATGCCCTTATCGGCGGCTTCACCGAGGCGACGGACAGCCGGGAATTCGGGGCACTGCTGCTGGGCATGTTCGACGAGGCGGGGCAATTGCAGTACACGGGGCATTGCGGCACGGGCTTCAATCGGCAGGCCATCAAGGATTTGCGCAAGCAATTCGAACCGCTCATCGTGGATAAATGCCCGTTCGAGAAAAAACCCCAGGCCAATGCAGCGGTCACATGGCTGAAGCCGGAACTGGTCTGCGAGGTGGCATTCACCGAATGGACGAACCTCGGCGTGCTGCGCCACCCCTCCTTTCAGCGCCTGCGTGACGATAAACTGCCCGAAGACGTGATGATGGCCGAAGAACGCAGCGCCAATTTGACGACCGCCGAAACGAAACCTACCACCAAACCGAAAAATAAAACAACTATGAAAAATTTGCTCGATGACAAAAACCTGTCACACGAAGGCAAGTACAGCATCCTGAAAATAGGCAAAAACGAGGTGCGCCTCAGCAGCCTCGACAAGGTTTATTTTCCCAAAAAAGGCTTCACAAAGGGCGATGTGCTGGACTATTATATCCAAATGGCCGACTACATCCTGCCATACCTCAAAGACCGCCCGGAATCCCTTCGGCGCACGCCTGACGGTGCAGCGGGCGACAAGGATTTTTTTCAAAAGGACATCAATTTCAAAGTGCCGGAATACGCCAAGACGGTGCAATTCTATTCCGAAGGTGCCGAAAAGGAGATTGATTGGCTGGTGTGCAACAACCTTGAAACCTTGCTTTTCATGGTCAACCTCGGCACCATCGAGATAAACCCCTGGAACTCCCGCACACAAGACCCGGAGCATCCTGACTACGCCGCCATTGACCTCGACCCCGGCCCGCAAACGGATTTCGGGCAGGTGGTGGAAACCTGCCTTGTCGTCAAGGAAATCCTCGACGGTGCCGACATTCCCGGCTATTGCAAGACCTCCGGCGGGCGGGGGTTGCACATCTTCATTCCGCTCGGCGGAAAATACGACTACGACCAAGCGAGGGATTTTATCAAGTCCATCATGCTGCAGGTACACCATCGGCTACCGAAGATAACCAGCTTGGAGCGCAGCCCCTCCGAACGGAAGGCGCAGATTTACCTTGATTATTTACAGAACAAACAAGGCCAAACGCTTGTGGCGCCGTACAGCGTGCGCCCAAGGGAGTTCGGGACGGTGAGCACCCCCCTCGAATGGCGGGAAGTGAACGAGCGGTTGAAAATCACGGATTTTGACCTGAAAACGGTGCCGGAGCGGGTGCACAAAATCGGCGATTTATGGAAGTCCGTGCTTGGCAAGGGCTTGGACATGGAAAAGGCAATTGAGAAAATGCTGGTGGAAGCTTGAAGCGTAAACTTCAGAAGGGAAGTAAAATTGCTAGCATACCTCTGTAAATATACGCTTGTTATTAATTGATTTAATATGCCGGAAGGACCATCCATCGTATTGTTAAAAGAAGAAGTACAGCAATTCACAGGTAAAGAAGTGATTGCGGTCAGTGGCAACAGCAAAATTGACCAAGGACGCCTGCTGCGCCAAAAAGTGGTTGCCTTTAGGAGTTGGGGCAAACATTTCCTTGTATGTTTTGAGGGTTTCACCTTGCGCATACACTTTCTTTTATTTGGGTCTTATCGCATCAATGAGCGTAAAGAAGACCGCCCCATACGCTTGAACCTTAGCTTTGAAAATGGGGAAATAAACCTTTATGCCTGTTCCGTCAAATTTTTAGAAGGTGATATAGCTGATCAATATGATTGGAGCACCGATGTAATGGGCGATGCATGGAACCCAAAAAAATCAAAAGCAAGACTTTTGGCGATGCCCCATCTGATGATATGCGATGCGCTGTTGGAGCAAGACCTGTTTGCGGGCGTGGGAAATATCATCAAAAATGAAGTGCTGTACCGGGTACGGGTACACCCGGAATCCATCGTAGCCAAGATTCCCGCTCCAAAAATCAAGGCGCTCATAGAAGAAGCCCGACATTATAGTTTTCAGTTCCTGGAATGGAAAAAAGCCTATGAATTGAAAAAAAACTGGCTTGCGCACGCCAAAAAGCAATGCCTTCGGTGCAACTTGCCCTTGGTTAAAAAACATACTGGCATTAAGAAGCGCAGGAGTTTTATTTGCGAAAAATGTCAACGGCTATATGCCTAACTCGCCAACGGTGGACTTAATCGGGTGTTCTCTGCCCATTGAGTTTAATAAGTTTATTTTTTTCTCAAATACGCCTAATCAATAATGGGCATCACAGCCTTTCGGAGCTTCGTGAAAGGTGAGATTGATTATATTTACCCCCCAAAACAAAATCACATGAAATCTGACTATCTCCTCCTTTTTTCCCTCGCCATTTTCACCCAATTTCATTGTAAAAATGAGGTGACAGCGCCAGCGGCCACAGAGCCTGTTTTCGATTACTCGCAGGTGCAAGGTGGTGGCGTCCGCATGATACCCATCGAGACGCCAGCGGGCAAGTTCAATGTCTGGACGAAAAAATTCGGCAATCACCCCACGGTGAAGGTGCTGCTGTTGCACGGCGGCCCTGCGATGGGCTGCGAGTACATGGAATGCTTCGAGAGCTTCCTGCCACCGATGGGTTGGGAAATGTACGAGTACGATCAGCTCGGCTGCTTCCGTTCCGATATTCCGGAAGGGAAGGACGAGCTTTGGCAAGTAGACCGCTTCGTGGAGGAGGTGGAACAAGTGCGCAAGGCGCTCGGCCTCACGAAGGACAATTTCTACATCATCGGCAACTCATGGGGCGGAATGCTAGGGATGCAATATGCTTTAAAATATCAGGATAATCTAAAGGGCTTGATTGTCAGCAACATGATGGGCAGCTTTCCGGCTTATGGCGAGTACAACAAGCAATTGCGCAGCCAAATGCGGCCTTCGCTAGTGGACAGCTTGAAGGCTTTTGAGGATAAAGGGGACTACTCGAACCCAGAATATATGAACCTCGTCATTGAGGAATATTATCGGAAACATATCTGTCGGATGAAGCCTTTCCCCAATGGTTTTGAACGTTCCATGCAGCATGTGAATGGCCATATCTACGCCCTCATGCAAGGCCCCAGCGAGTTCGTGCCGGGTGGCAACCTCGCCAAATGGGACATCATGGAACAACTGAAAACCATCAAAACGCCCACCCTGATGATTGGTGCAAAATACGACACGATGGATCCCGCTGCGATGGAGGCCATGAGCAAATTGGTGCAAAAAGGCCGCTACCTGTATTGCCCCGAAGGCTCACACCTGAGCATGTGGGACGACCAGAAGAACTATTATCCTGGGGTGATTCAGTTTATTAAGGATGTGGACGGGGGGAGGATGTAGTTGGCAGTTCGACAGGGGGCAGTTGGCAGTCAATGCGGTGGTAGCAGCCCCTGACTGCCAACTAAAATATTTTGTCCAACGGAAGCTCGAAGCCTTCCAAGACAGTGGATTTAACCAATCCAGTTTGTTCTATGAAATCGGCGAGCTCGTAGGCGCCATCTGCCAAGCGGAATATTTCAACGCTTTTGTAAGAAGGGTCAATCACCCAAAATTCAGGAACGCCGCAGCGTTCATAGACCTTGCGTTTGGTGATGCGGTCTCTTTTGATGGAGCCAAGGGACAGTATCTCTATGATTAAATCTGGGATTCCGATAACGACTTGCTCCGTTTCGTTAAGCATGTGTTTATTGGCATTACTGACGAAAATAATATCTGGCTGAGGGGCATTGTATTCATTGAGCACAACATCGAGTGGGCCAAGCAAGACCTCACCCAAAGGGTTTTGGTAAAGAAACTTCGTAAAAGAATACATTATGTTTCCCGATATCCGCTGGTGTATTATAGTAAGAAAGGGCTTCTGGGATAATTCTCCGTCAATAAGCTCATACTGGAAGTTGTCGTCGTCGTCGAACTCCATTTCACGGTACTCCCGATAGGTCAGCATTTTTTCCAAAACTTCCATCGTCGTTAATTTTTATTCAAAATAGGGCTTTTTGTAAAAAAATCCAGCCGCTACCCGATTACCTTTCCACCCATAAACTGCATGAACTCCTCCCGCTTCCCCTTGCTGATGGGCAGCGTTTCCTTGCCGACATGCAGCATATTCCCTTCTATTTTCTGCACGGCGTCAATGTTCACGATATAAGTGCGGTGGATTCGGATGAATTTTGCCGAAGGCAACAGCTCTTCCAGTCTTTGCATGGCCAGCCTCGCCACGATGCGCTGCGTGGGCGTATGGATGCGCACATACTCCCGCAGGCTTTCAATGAAAAGGATGTCGGCGAATGTGACTTTTACGATTTGGTGGTCGGTTTTTACGAAGAAATACTCCTCGGCGGGCAGCGGGTTGGGCAGTGCAATTGGCGATTGTTTGGCCAGCAATTTTGAAACTGCCCGAAAAAACCGCTCAAACTCAATCGGCTTCAACAGATAATCCAGTACGTCTAACTCATAGCCTTCCAACGCAAACTCGGAATAGGCCGTAGTAAGCACCACGGCGGGCGGGTTTTTCAGCATCCGCAGGAGCTGGAGGCCAGTGAGGTCGGGCATTTGGATGTCGAGAAAAATTAGGTCAATGGGTTTTTCGGCCAGCATTCGGTGGGCTGACATGGCGTTGTGCGCAACGCCGGCCACCTCCAGTTCCGGCACCTTGGCAGCATAGGCCAGTAGCAACTCCACGGCTGGCTTTTCGTCGTCCACGATGAGGGTTTGCAAACGGTTCATAGCTGGATGTTTAGCTGCACCGAATGTACGCCGTTTTCGGCTTTTGTGGACAGTTCGTAGCGGTTGGGGTAAGCAAGGTCAAGAAGCCGCTGCGCATTTTTCAGGCCAAAGCCCTCGTCTTCACCTACGTAAACGTCGGTGAGGTTTTGACCCTCACCGACGTTGGTTTGCCTAAAACTGTTCTCCACGGAAAACTGCAACCGCTCATCTTCCACCGTCAGCCCCACATGGATAAAGGCATCGGGGTTGCTATCGGCGTCGCCGTGCTTAAAGCTGTTTTCGATGAAATTGATGAGCAGCAAAGGTGCTATATCGTGCTGATTGTCAATGCCTTCGGTGTAAATATCCACATTGAGTGATTCGCCGTGTTTTAGGCGTTGCAGGGCAATGAAATCCTGCAGCATCTCCGCCTCCTTTTGCAGGCTGACCCGCTCCTTGCTGCCGTCGTATAGGTGGTAGCGCATGATTTTCGAGAGGGTGGCAATCATCGGGGCGGCGTTCGGGTGCTGGCGGTAGGCGAGGGAGTAGATATTGTTCAATGTGTTGAAAAGGAAATGTGGGTTCACCTGTGTTTTCAGGAATTTCAGCTCGCCTTCCAGTTTTTCCTTTTCCAAATTGCTGGTCCGCTCCCGGTCTTTGAGCCATTGCAGGAAGCCGCCAAACATGGTGCTAAGGGCAAAAAGTGCCACCAATTGCATGGAAAAAAGGAAAGTGGCACCCCAACCGAACCGGTCGCTTAGGTGCAGCCCGAACAAGTGCTCTGTTCCTATCCGCAACAGAATCAGAACGGTCACAAATGCCACTGCCATAATGCCAAAGTGCTGGTATTTTTTCTCCAAAAGCCGTGGCACGATGAACCAAAGGTTGCCGTAAATCACGGCTGCGCCGAACACGATGCCGTTCAGCATAAAGGCCCAACCTTCCATGCCATCCGTCAGTATATAACCCGCCGTGGCGACGACGGTGGCATAGAACAGCCAAAAGGCAAAATGGGCAGCGATGGTGGCTTTGTTTTTCATGATTATGGACACGTGATTTATTGGGTAGGCCGATTGGCAAAGTTAAATCGCTTCGCAATGCCCCCGCCAACTTTGCAACGAACCGCCGTTTTTCCGCAACGAGCGATTTAGAATTGAATCACACGCAATGCCGCAACGGACGCAACGATAGGAAATCAAAGCGTTGCGCTCGTTGCGGCGTTGCGTGAAAGAATTCTAAATCCATTCGCAGGAATAATCCCGCCATTCGTTGCATTTTTCTGAAAAGGATGGACCAACACCCCAGCTTTGCCTCGAAATTCAAAATAAATGAACGCAACGGTCAGAACCATACTCATCCAAGCATGCTTGGTTTTTGGGCTTTCGGCCTTCGGCCAAACGGGCACCAGCCTTGCCGACTGTTACCGCCTTGCCGAGGCCAATACGGCCATTGCCCAGAACCCACAGCTTTTCGAGAAAATCACCGCACTGAAACTGGAAAACCTGGACGCCAGCCGCCTGCCCACGCTGCAATGGAACGCCAAGGCCACTTGGCAGAATGAAGTATTTGGACTTCCGTTCAGCTTCCCCGGCGTGGAGGTAAACATCCCGAAGACCAATATCGTCACCAATGTTGAGGCAAATTATGTAGTGTTGGACGGAGGCCTTGCCGAGGCAAAAAAGACAGTAGAAAAAGCTAAATTAGTCGTTGACAATCAATTGATTGCAGTAGAATTGAACAAGCTGCGGGAACAGGTGGATAAGTTCTTCTTCGGTGCTTTATTACTCCAAGAACAAACCAAAACCCTTGAACTGACGCTGAAGGATTTGCAGGCTAAAACCAACCAAGTCGAGGCAGCCGTAAAGCACGGCGTTGCCCTCGAAAGCGAGGTGCTGAAACTGAAGGTGGAGCAATTGAAAATCCAGTCGAAAATCGAGGAAGTGCAGAGCGATAGGCGGGCGGTATTGACAGTTTTGAGCAGTTTGATTGGACAAAACTTGGATGAAAAAGCACGGCTTGACATCCCTAATCCGCAATCCAAAATCCAAAATCCGCAATCGAATCGGCCAGAGTTGACATTGTTTGATTTGCAAAAACAGCAAGTATTGGCCTCAGCGGATATGATTGACGCCCAATGGAAACCCAAACTCGCCGCCTTCGCCACCACGGGCCTCGGCTATCCCGACCCGCTAAATTTTTTCGACGATAAAATCAGCCCGTACTTCATCGGCGGGGTACAGTTCCAGTGGAAGTTCTGGGACTGGAGGCAGTCGGAACGGGAGCGGGAAGTGCTGTCTGTGCAAGCGCAATTGATTGAAAACCAGAAACAAACGTTCACGCAAACGCTTCAGCACCAGGACGGGAGGTTTCGGGAAGACATTGCGAAGCTGCAAAACCAAATCCGGCGGGACGAGGAGGTGGCCAAGTTGCAAGCCGAGATTTTAAAGCAGCTTTCCAGCCAACTCGAAAACGGCGTGGCCACTGCCACGGACTACCTGCTGCAATCAGACGCCGAGCTACAGGCAAGGCTGGCGATGGAGGCGCACCGGGTGCAGTTGGCGCAGGTGGAGGCGGCTTGGCGGACTTGGTTGGGGGTGGAAATTGAAAATTAGAAATTGAAGTCTTGGCGATTGTCGAGGACGGCCATGATTTCTATTTCTTTTCTGACTTCGTCAATTCGATAAAATGCGGAAACCTGCTTGTTGATGACGCATTTGCGGAGGCCGGGGAAATGCTTGGCAGTCGGGGAGGAATATGGAAAACGTCCAATAGCATCCATCGTACGTTCCAATTGTCGAGGAAATTATCGCTGACTTGAGCCGACTATTTTTCTTCCAAATAATCAAGGATTTGATGAAGTTGGTCGTAGGCAGTTTGGGAAAGATAAACTGGCAT
>JANPLH010000285.1:0-4657 GCA_031426435.1 Saprospiraceae bacterium
GCAACTTTGAAATCGTGTGGCTAAAAAGCACGACTTCCTGCACCTTTCCAACCACTACGGCTGCCCAAATTGCAGCTGGCCAAGACCCCCATTGGTCAATGATACCTGGCGCAAGTGGGCTTACCTATAGCCCAGGCAACGTAACCCAGCAGACCTGCTACTTACGCTGCGCTCGCAGGGCTGGATGTTCGACTTTTATCGAATCAAATATTATTACTTTGGGCATAGCTCCAAACTGTAGCGGCAGCAATACGCCTGACTGCAACAATATTGTCATTACTTCCGGAATCGGTGTCATCAATGTCAGCGGAATCGCCGGCTCGCCAGTCACTTCGGTTCAGATTTCCAACGCAAATTTTCAGGAAGTGGTGAATTGCTTTGGAAACTGTGCAAGCCCTATCGCTTCATTCCCTTTACCCGCCGGCACTTATTATGTCAAGGTGAAGTATAATAATGCCAATTACGAGGTGATTTGCGAGAAAAACCAGACCATGACCGTTGCGAGTGCACTGGTGGGTAGCCAAGCAGAAGGCCTGGATTTTGGTGCAGCCAAATCCGAAGAACTGACAACCTTGTTTTGGAACCACAACAAAGGCTACTTGGTTGAGAAATACGTCGTAGAACGTTCGACCGACGGCATTGAATTCAGCCAAATAACTGAACAGGTTTCAAAAGGTGGCCAGAGCAATGAGATTTACGAAGACTTTGACCTTGAACCAGCAACTGGTGACAACTATTACCGGATAAGGCTTGTAAACGCTGATGGCAGTTCCACCTATTCAGCAATCCAAAAAGTCAACTTTTTGGATGTAGTGGATTACACTATTTTCCCTAACCCAGCGAACAGCTTTGCCAAGTTGAACCTAGAAAGGGTGGTTGGCAAGCAAGATGTTACCATCCAAATTTTCAACAGCCTTGGCTTGGAGGTGAAGCGCTTTCAAATAGATGAAGTCTGGGGCAAATATTATCAAATGGACATCCGGGATTTACATGAAGGCCATTACATCGTTTGGCTGAATGTGCCTGGCAAACGGCCCATTGCAAAAACATTGGCTGTTGGAAAACTTTAAAAGCACTTATATGATTGCACTTTGGGCTATGGTATAATCCCCCATGTGCGCAACTTTACTAGGACTTAATTTAGAACTTGGAAGCCGATACCACTAAAATAGTATCGGCTTCTTTATTAAAAAAAAAGGCCTACAACATTTTTTTTAGCCAAATAAATTACCTTTGATTTATTTTCTACTCACTACTCATATTTGGTTCCTGGATTAAAGCTAATAATTAACAGCTTTACCAACTGGTCTTACCTTTAAACATTACTGGTCTCATCACATTGCAGCTACCCCTGCTTACTTTATAACCAAACCATGCAATACGTGATGTACACTGCAAAAACCATTTTGTTGGGTATTTTCTTGACCGTTTCTTGCCGTCTCTTCGGTCAGAACGGCGCTACTTTGTTCGACCCCTCCGTCGTACATGAGCTTCGTTTTTACTTTTCAGAAGAAGAATTTTGGGACAGTCTATCCCACAACTGGGACGAAAACATTGACGACAGCGGCGTGGACGTGCCCTACCTAAAGGCCAGCATGCTAATGGACGGCGTCCAACTTGACTCGGTCGGCTTTCGACAAAAAGGATTGTCGTCTCACTGGGCAGCCTCGGAGTTCAAGAAACCTTTCAAGGTGGACTTGAACGAGTTCGTGACTGGCCAAAACTTTGACGGTATCAAAAAGTTCAACCTACACAATGGCTCCTGCGACCCAGGCATGATGCGGGATTTTGTTGGTTACAATATCCTGCGCACTGCAGGGGTGCGGGCTCCCAGGGTCTCGTTTTGCAGGCTCTACCTCAATGACGAATACTGGGGGCTTTACGGTATCATTGAACAGATTGACAAGACGTTCACCGATTCCAACTTCGACAATGATGGCACCTTAATCAAAAATATTGGCTGGACGGAACTCCAGTGGGAAGGCGATTCCATCGAAATCTACCAGAAAGATTTTCAGTTGAAAACCAATGAAGACACATACGACTGGGGGAGCTTCCTTAACTTCATGGACGTGGTCAATAACAGTTCCGACGAGGAATTCCCTGCTGCCATCCAAAAGGCATTTGACGTTGACTTGTTCCTGCACGTGCTTGCAGTAGACATCATGACCAACAATTGGGACAGTTATATTGACAACAAGCGCAATTTTTACCTCTACGATGAGCCATCCGGCAACCAGTTTCATTGGATACCCTGGGATTATAACCTAAGCATGGGCGGCGACTTCCCGACAGGTGGAAATCCCTTCCCGCCTTTTGACAGCAGCTGTTACATACAGGCAAATTTTTCGCACCTACAGCTCGATAGTACCTTCATACTGACGAACCATACCTTGCCTGCCGCCGATTATGTGGAGTGGGATTTTGGAAATGGGCAAACTTCCACGCTATTCAACCCAATCCAAACCTTTGAATCCGATGGCGAAAGGACGATATGCCTCACTGCATGGCGCAACGAGGGCAATAATGTCTGCCAGAACAGGCGATGCCAAAAATTCGACCTGTCCTTCAATCCGGGCCAGTGCGAGACTATCATAAACGGTTCTTGCCCCTACCCTGCTTCCGACCCGATTTTTCAAAAGGTGGCCCAACAGGACAACTATTGTTGCGAGGACGAATGGGACGCAGTTTGTGCCCTGCAGTATTATGAAATATTGGACAATCCCCCCACCTACGATAGCATTGGCAGCCCCGGCGTAGAATACAGCCACGATTTCTCCCTTTTGCACGACGACACTTCCAAAATATTGATATACAGGCTGTTGCAGGTACCAGCATTCCGTCAGCGGTACCTTGATATTTGTTGCTTGATGCTGGCAAAGAACTTCAACAAAGGGCGGCTGTTTTCCTTGATTGACGAGGCTCGTGACCTGATACGCCCACATATTTATGAAGACCCCAATTATATTTTCACGAAGGACTATTTTGAGTACGACCTCGGCAATGGAACGGGTGGTGGTGGCGGTGCCAAAATACCTTCCCTGAAATGGGTGCTTGACCAACGCTTTGACCAGGTTGCTGAAAACCTCGCCAGCATTGGCCACGATTGTGCCCAGGCATTTTCACCTTTTGGTTGGCAGGGGGTGGTCATCAATGAAATACTGGCCAGTAACAGCGAAGAAAGCGGCATTGCAGATGCTGCGGGGGAATATGATGATTGGATTGAGCTTTACAACAACACAAGCAATGCCATTGACCTCAAAAACTTCTACCTGACGGACACTTTCGGGTTCCAATTGAAATGGACTTTCCCATTCGGTTCGGTCATAGAACCCAATGGCTATCTCATCACCTGGGCAGACAAGGACGAAGACCAGGCGGGCATCCACACCAACTTCAAACTATCGGCATCTGCTGAACAACTCATGTTACTGCATGAAGATGGGACGGTAATTGATGTTGCAACATTTGCCCTTCAAATGCCCAATATCGCCTATGCACGAGTA
Organism: Saprospiraceae bacterium; assembly: GCA_031426435.1. GTDB lineage: Bacteria > Bacteroidota > Bacteroidia > Chitinophagales > Saprospiraceae > UBA6168. The sequence goes on from JANPLH010000285.1 coordinate 3,507, forward strand.
CCAAATGGAATAGGCAATTTTGTGGAGCAAGCACCTACATTCATGCAGTCAAATGACCTTGTCAATGCTACCCAAGTGCTTGAAAATGCGGCAAATCTGAAAGTTTACCCCAATCCATCCAGCTCGAATCTGTTCATTGAATGGTCGGGAAATGAACTTGACGCTCCTGTTTCCTTGACGCTTTTCAATGCAATAGGTGAAATGGTACTACAAAAGCCAAATACCCTTCAAAACAAATGGCGCATAGATGTGTCAGCCTTGCCATCCGGCTTTTATTGGGTGGCGCTAAAAAACAACGAACGGTCTTATTCACAAAAATTAATGATTAAATCGGGACAACTTTAGGAGGTTGAACATAATTTTCACAACTATTCAATCGCCATTTATCCCGATTAGCGATATTTAAGAACATTAGTTCTCTGGTCTAATTCACTTCTTTAAATACTCAAATTAAATTAACCATTAGTTGGTTTGCTTGCATAGTGTACTGTGCAAGCATGGCCATTTTATTGACCATGAGAAACATAATAAAAGCCACTGGTAGCAGCCTTTTTCGCCAAGTTGACAACTCGTCATTGGCGTTTTTTCGCATAGCTTTTGGCGCCATCATGTTATGGGAAATTGGCCGCTATTTTCAATATGGTTGGATATCCGACTATTGGATAAAGCCAAGTTTTCACTTTGCTTATGAGGGATTTTCATGGGTGCAGCCCTGGAGTGGAAACGGTATGTATATCCACTTTGCGATATTGGGAATTTTAGCTGCATTTATAATGCTTGGGTTGTTTTATAGGGCAAGCATCGTGGGATTTTTCCTTGGGTTCAGCTATATTTTTTTATTGGATAAAACCACCTACCTCAACCATTTTTACCTGATATCACTGCTGTCATTTTTATTGATATTCACCCCTGCCAACGCTTCGTTTTCATTGGACGCCAAGCTGTTCCCAAACTTGCGAAAAAAGACCGCCCCTCAGTGGGCAGTATGGCTGCTTGCATTTCAGGTGGGAATCGCTTATTTCTATGGCGGCATCGCAAAAATAAATGCAGACTGGCTGATTCATGGTGAACCGCTGCGCACTTGGATGGCCGCCCAAACCAACTTCCCCTTAATTGGCCAATATTTCACCGCCGATTGGCTGGTGATGCTG
>JANPLH010000286.1:0-67193 GCA_031426435.1 Saprospiraceae bacterium
TCCATGGCTGCATCTATCGGATAATCGTCATGCCCGTAGCGCCGAAGCCAAATCGCCAAGGCATGGTCGGCCCAAGCCGGTGCCAACATAGAATCCACCTCGACAGCTTTGAGAAAATTCAGCCGGGCATTCTGGTAATAAACCTCTTTTCGGTCGGCAAAAAATTTCACCAATTGCTCCCTCCCTTGCAGGTAATAATCGTAAGCCGACAGGTCGGTGGTGGGCTGCGTGGCGAGGGCAGTTTTTGCCTTCGGCGAAAGCTCGATTTCCAACTGTTCGGCGATGCGCTCGGCGATTTCACTCTGGATGCTGAAAATATCGGTCAGTTCCCGGTCGTAGCTGTCCGACCAGATTTGCCGGTCGCTGGCCGCTTCGATGAGCTGCACGGAGATGCGCACCTTACCGCCCTGCCGCTGCACGCTCCCGGAGAGGATATTCGCCACCTTGAGTTCCCCGGCGATGTCGGCGATGCCCTGCTTGCTGTCCCGGTAGCGCTCCATCGAGGTGCGGGAGATGACCTTCAGCCCCTCGATTTTGGCGAGGTGGTCGAGCACCGCCTCCATCACGCCGTCGCAGAAGAACTGGTTTTCCTCCTCGGTGCTGCTGTTTTTGAAGGGCAAAACGGCAATTGATTTATCCAGTTTTGTGTCCGTAACGGAGTCCTCGCCAGCAGCATTTTTTGAAAAAAGCCATGCTGTAAGCGCCACGAGCGCAATACCCACCACCCATGCCCATTTTTTCCAAACCGCTGATTGTCTGTCGTTTGTAACAACGGGTGACTTCAATTTCCCCTCCATCTCTTCCCGCTTCGGCACGGGGAATCCCTCATTTGCCACTGCGAACACCTCCATCGGCTCGTCCACATTCTTGAACTCAAAACTGCCGACCGACACCAGCTCGAACTCCGGCTTGTTCTTGATTTGCCGCCGCACCGTCTGGGAGAGCAGCACCGCTCCCGGCACCCCCAGGCTCTCGACACGGGAGGCGATGTTCACGCTGTCGCCAAAGACATTGCCCTCCCGGAACACCACGTCGCCGAGGTGGAGGCCGATGCGAACGGGCACAGCTTTGTCATCCCCGACGAATCGGGGCAGGCTCTGGAAGGACCTCTGCATCTCCATTGCGCAAGCCACCGCTGCCGCCGGGCTGTCGAACACCACGAGGCAGCCGTCGCCGTAATATTGGATGATGTTGCCTTGAAATTCAGCGGTTTTCGCTTCAAGGGTTTCCTTGAAACGGGCGAGCTTTTGCAGGGCATCCTGCTCGTCGTGCTGCATGAGGGCGGTGTAGCCGGCAATGTCGGCGAAGAGGATGGCGGCGAGGCGGCGGGCAGAAGGCTCGTTCATTCAGCTAATGATTTTGCCAAAGGTATGGGTTTCATAGAATTGCGCAATTTCATCATCAAAAACATTTGCTGAAATAAAACATGTTCCAAAAAGAATATTGAAGTAAATTTCAGACACAATATTATTATCGCATTTTCTTGCAGATTGGCATTTCATCCATACATTTGTAGCTTATCCGCACAACCCTCCTTTTTGGGACTCCTACCGCAAAATCTTTATTCACTTATAAAATCAATTGAAATGAAACAATTAATTGCAGCAGCTTTATTCTCCTTCTTGTTTTTCGCCTGCGGCAACGAAAAGCCCGCAGAAGTAAAAACAGACACTCCACCTGAGGGGGCAGCAGCAACCACGCCTGCACCAGCAGAGTTTGCTGATCCAAAGTACGCCGAAGTTGGCAAAAAGGGCCTCGCCTCCCTGTCCAGTGGCGATATTGATGGTTGGATGACCAGCTTTGCCGACAACGCCGTTTATGTTTGGAACAACGGCGACAGTCTGGTAGGGAAACCTGCCATTACCGAATACTGGAAAAAGAGAAGAACAGAATCTATTGAGACTATTGCGTTCACCAATGAAATTTGGGTTCCGTTGAAGGTAAACCAACCGCAAAGCGTTGAACAGCCCGGCGTATGGCTTTTGGGCTGGTATCAAACCACTGCAAAGTACAAGACCGGCAAATCCATGACACAATCAATTCACACGGATTACCATTTCGATGCAAATGACAAAATAGACAGGGTGATTCAATACTTGGACAGGGCACCCATCAATGCAGCTACCACGAAATAGCATTTGAGGGAGCCATAGCTGCTTCTCCAACGAAAACATGCCCGGCTCACTTTGTGGCCGGGCATGTTAGTTAATGGGGATTTTGAAATTGGAAATCGACGCCAGGAAATTGGGTATCCCCAAATTCCCCTCCCATCATGCCATCGCCATCACCGATTTTAGCTCCTGCGGTAGCACGGAAATGATGTCGTGGATTTCTCCTTCCGAAACATGGTTTTTCAGCACCCTGAAAATGGCTTGAATAGCTTCCGTCACTTCGTAATCCGTGACGAAATCGTAATTGTTGTCAATTCCGTCTGCTTCCCGGACGGCCTCGATGAAATCGCCCAAATGGCGCATCCGTAGGCCATCGTTCTTGATTTTCCAGCCATCCACGTAAATGGCCTTGATAAGCATGGGCAGTTGTGAAATCAATTGCAGCGACTCGACGGGCGTCACACAATCCCGAAAGGCATGGAGCACCGCCCGCATGATTCGGGCAGCCCTCGCCTTGTCGTCTGGGTCGCCAATCTCAAAAGCCACATCATTGATGAATTCCTCTCCTTTCTGAACGTATTTATTAAAATTCAGTGCCATGGTGCTTGAATTTGTAGTTAGAAAATAATTGACCGCTTTATATGACAACAAACTTCGGCTACTGCGAATTGAAACCCGTTGACTTTGCTCATAGGCCCCTTATGACGATTATCATTATGAAAAAACACGCTTGTTTCAAACACCCAATAAAAAAAGCCCGGCAGCATCAAACTGTCGGGCTTTGGATTTTAGAAGGTATCATACCTTCCTACCTCATATCTCCTACTTTCAACCCCTTCATCGCCCTCCATTGGCAGCGTCGTAACGCCGGGTCACTTCCTGCCAATTGATGATGTTGAAAAAGGACGAGATATAGTCAGGTCGGCGGTTCTGGTAGTTCAGGTAGTAGGCATGTTCCCAAACATCGAGGCCGAGCACGGGAGTACCTTTTTTCTCGGCGAGGTCCATTAGTGGATTGTCTTGGTTAGGCGTACTGGTGATGAACAGTTTATTGTCGCCATCAGTGCAGAGCCATGCCCAGCCGGAGCCGAAGCGGGTAGTTGCGGCAGCACTGAACTGCTTTTTGAACTCCTCGAAGGAGCCGAAATCACGGTCAATGGCCTGTGCGATGTGCATCTGCGGGGAAGGCTGGCCGCCGCCGTCGGGCGACATGATTTCCCAGAAAAGGTTGTGGTTGTAGTAGCCGCCGCCGTTGTTGCGGATGGCCGGGCTGTGCTGGCTGATATTGGCTAAAATCTGCTCGATGGACTGGCCTTCGAGCGGTGTGCCTGCAATGGCAGCGTTGAGGTTGTTGGTATAAGCCGCATGGTGCTTGCCGTGGTGGATTTCCATCGTGTGCGCGTCGATATAAGGTTCGAGTGCATCAAACGAATAGGATAAGTTAGGAAGTTGAAATGCCATGATTTTGTTTATTTTTTTATGAAACAGGCCGCCAAGATAGGCAGACAGTGGTTAAAACAATAACCGAACAGCATTAAATTTGTTTTGATGGGGCAAGGTAAAACTGCTGTTTCAACACGGAGGCGCAGCGAATTAGGAGGTACAGGTTGCGGAACGCCGTCTGAAACCAAACCCCTCCGAGTACCTTTATGGCCTCCAATACTCTGTGTTAAAAAACTAATTTTGCGCCGCAAAACATCCATCCATGCTAAAAATCGGCGTCATCGGCGCAGGCCACCTCGGCAAGATTCACCTCAAATGCCTCCTCGACTTGCCGGAGCATTACCAGCTCCTCGGCCTGTTCGACATTGACACTCAGGTGGCTTTGGCTGCTTCGCAACAGTTTGGCATTCAGTCATTTGCGAGCCTTGATGCCCTCCTCGACGCCGTGGACGTGGTGGACATCGTGACGCCGACCGTCACCCATTTTGAGCTGGCTATGGCGGCCATTGAGCGGGGCAAGCACCTCTTCATCGAAAAGCCCGTGACGCAGACCGTGGCCGAGGCACAGTCGCTCATTGCGGCAGCAAAAAAGCACGGCATGCTGGCGCAGGTAGGCCATGTGGAGCGCTTCAACCCCGCCATGCTCGCCGTGCGGGATGTGGCGATGAACCCCATGTTCATCGAAGCGCACCGCCTCGCCAATTTCAACCCCCGTGGCACCGACGTGCCCGTGGTGCTCGACCTGATGATTCACGACATTGACATCGTTTTGAGCCTTGTGAAATCACCCGTGAAGTCCGTCAGCGCCAGCGGCGTGGCCGTGGTCAGCGACTCGCCGGACATCGCTAACGCCCGCATCGAGTTCGAGAACGGCTGCGTGGCCAACCTGACGGCCAGCCGCATCAGCATGAAGCAGATGCGCAAGGTGCGGCTCTTCCAAAAGGACGTCTATATCAGCTTGGATTTCCTCGAAAAATCAGCGCAGGTGGTGCGCATGCACGAGCCGGGCAGTGAGCCGCAGGACATCCCTTCCTTCAAGCTGGAGACGCCCGGCGGCACGAGGGTCATTTCGATGGAGGTGCCGCCCGCCGAGCCGGTGAATGCTATACGGGAGGAGCTTAAGGCACTGGCAACCAGTATATCAAGCAGCGAAAAAACCGCTGTGACATTGGAGGAAGGGGCACTGGCGCTAGAGGTGGCTTGGCGGGTGATGGAAGAGGTGGAAATGAGGTTAAAAGGTTAAAGTCGTAAGGAGGTTTTAAGAGTGGGCGATCTTTTTTAACTTGCGGTCAAAATCAAACTTCGTATGAAATTGGTACTTGAAATTAAACATGAGAAAGATTTAAAGTTGTTGCTCCCACTATTTGAGCGACTGAAAATACAAGTGGCCGAGTTGCCCACTTTTTTTTCACCGAATAAAAACAAAGGTGAAAAGGGAACACCCAAATCTCCTTCCCCCAGCAAAAACTATAATGCTTTGGAATTGGCTGCCCTGTTTGACCAGTTAAAGGACATGAATGCTTTTTCAGAAATAACTGACCCAGTGGCTTGGCAAAAACAACTTCGTGATGAGTGGAATTAAAGCAGGTCTTTTGGACAGTAATAAACTGATTTATTGCTCGAAGGGGCAGATAGACTTTACTGTAATTGCTGCCCATTTCGACGAGTTATTTGTCTCGGTAATTACTTACATGGAAACGCTGGGACATAATTTTTCAAACCCAAAAGAAAAGGAACTTATTGAAAAGCTATTGAATTCCTTGCCCATTGTGCAGACTGATATGGCCATTGCGAATCAGGTTATTGCATACCGCCAGCAGCGCAAAATAAAACTACCAGATGCCATTATTCTTGCCACTGCAAAGGTCTTGAACGCTGCTGTTATTACAATAAATGAGTCCGATTTCAAAGGTATTGACAATGGCGTTTTCGTATTTTCGCCCACTTTGATTTCCAAATAATTCGATTACCAAATTTACATGCGCAAACTAACCGCCGACCTCCTACTCCCCATCACCTCCGCCCCGCTCAAAAACGCCGTAGTCATCACCGACGACCAAGGGAAAATCCTCGCCATTGACCAGCGGGAAAACCACGACCCTGCCTCGCTGGAGGTGCATCGGGGCGTCATCACACCCGGCTTCGTCAATGCCCACTGCCACTTGGAGCTGTCGCACATGAAGGGCGTGGCACCAACAGGCACAGGGCTTTTACCATTTTTAAAAACCGTCGTCAACCACCGGAACGTGCCGCAGGAGCAGATTGACGCCGCCATAGAGCAGGGCGACCGGGAGATGTGGGAGGTGGGCATCCAGGCCGTCGGCGACATCTGCAACAAGGCCGATACCGTTGCCACTAAGCGCCGAAGCCCCATTCGTTATTACAGTTTCGTGGAGATGTTCGACTTCCTCAACGACGAGCGGGCGCAGCAGACTTTTGATGGCTACTACGAAGTTTTTGCGCAGCAAAGCGATGAAAACGGCGACCGCAAAAGCTGTGTGCCACATGCGCCTTATACCGTTTCTAAGACCCTGTTCAAGCTCATCAACGCTGCCAATTCCAAAGAAACAGGCCAATCACCAATCACCAATCACCAGTCACCAATCACCGTCTCCATCCATAATCAAGAGACGGTTTATGAAGACCAGTTTTTTTTAAACAAAACGGGTGATTTCAATGAGTTTTATCGCTCCTTCCGCATCCCGCTGGATGGCTTCGAGCCGACGGGGAAACCGTCCATTTATTACGCCCTCGAAAACATGGACCCGCAGCGCCGAACTTTGTTTGTCCACAACACAGAGACCCAGCCCGAAGAAATACAGGCAGCATACAACTGGGCTGCTGCCAACTGCCAACTGCCAATTGCCAACTGCTTTTGGGCCACCTGCCCCAACGCCAACCTCTATATCGAAAACCGCCTCCCGAACTACCGCCATTTCATTGACAATGAGGCCGTTATGTGCATCGGCACCGATAGCCTGACCTCCAATTGGCAGCTTTCTATTTTGGAGGAAATGAAGACCATCGCCCGTTTCCAGAGCTATGTGCCGTTCGAGACGCTGCTGCGCTGGGCCACGCTGAACGGGGCGATGGCGCTGGGTTTTGAAGAGGAAATTGGCAGCATCGAAGTGGGCAAGTCGCCGGGGCTGCTATTGCTCGACCTCGACGAAACATTGGCGCTGAACCAAAATACTAAGGTCAAACGGCTCGTTTAAACTGCCGTTTTGTCAGCCTTTAACACGGGGTACGCTTTTTGACTTTTTGAACCAAAGCTGAAATAAAATTCCACCAATCATCCAATCAACACTTATTCCCAATGAATAATCTCCGCTATCGCCTGTTGTTGCTCTTCATCGTCGTCGTGTCGGCCTTCTCCTTCGTGCCGCCCCCGCACAAGATACCGGAGCGCAACCAGTTCATCCCCGAAATCGTGTATGACATGCCGCCCGTGGCCACGCTCACCCTCTCTGCAAGCAATATTGCTGCCGACAAGGGCGAAACGGTCTGCGTAGGGGTGACTGCCAAGGATTTCAACCAAATCCTCTCCATGCAATACAGCATGAACTGGGACGCCAATGTGCTGAAATTCAAGGAAGTACGCAGCTTCGGGCTGGACGGCATGAGCATCCAGAGCTTCGGGGGCCACCTCAAGGAGAAGGGCATCTTGACCTTTTCCTGGTACGACCCCTCGCTTCGGGGATTCAGCAAACCGGACGGCCACAAGCTCTATGAAGTCTGTTTCGAAGCAGTGGGGATTGCGGGGAGCAAGTCCAAGTTTGAGTTCAGCGGCAAGCCGACCTCCATCGAGATTGCCAATTCGTCCAGCGTCTTCCTCGACCTGCGCACGGAGGCGGGGCAGGTGACGGTGAAGTGATTCATGGGTTCATGGCTTCATGGCTTCATGGTTTCATGGGTTCATGGCTGAATTGGGGGGGCATTTGCAAAAAGGTCGTTCATTCACAAACACAAAAACACATAAGCACGTAAACACCAGAAAAAGGCATTTCTTTGCCGCCAATTTTTCAACAAAAAGAAATTAATAGACGCATGAAAATCCCTCATTTTCAAATAGTTATCGCCGCATTTTGCTTCGCAACGACCATTGCCGCCTGCGGCAACGACGACCCTGCACGGGAAGCGGCCACCACGGAGGCACTCGAAGCCACCCAGTCCCAGCAGCCAATAGAGCAGACTGCTACCACCACCCCACCCGACCAGCAAACGCAGCCTGAACAGCAGCCCCAGCTAGCGCCCACCACTCCTATGGCCAAGGCCGAAAGGGCCAAAACGGCTGGCACCCTCAAACTCAACGTTGGTGGTGGCTCCGTGACCAAGGGCGGCGAGACCTGTGTGGCCGTCTCTGCCAAGAATTTCAAGTCGGTCGTCTCCATGCAGTACAGCATCAAATGGGACCCCAAAGTGCTGAAATTCAAGGATTTGAAGGGCTTTAGCCTGCCAGGGCTTAACCTGGAGAGCTTTGGAAAGCATATCCTCAACAAGGGGCTAATGACGCACTCCTGGTATGACGCCACTATCAAGGGCATCAACAAGGGCGACGGCGAAACCCTCTACGAAATCTGTTTCGAGGCCGTTGGCGACACGGGCAGCAAGTCCGCCATCCAAATCGTGGATGCGCCCACCGTCATCGAAATCGCCAATGCCAACAGCGAATTCTTCTCCCTCGACGCCACGCCGGGCACGGTGCTGGTGAAATGAGAATTGGCTTTTGGCTGTTGTCCTTTGGCTGTTGCCAACCGCCAAAGGCCAAAGGCCAACCGCAAATGGCCAACCGCCAACCGCTTTATCATGATTAAACGCATCGTAAAACTCACCTTACAGCCAGCCCTCGTGCCAGATTTTATGGCCATTTTCGAGGAAAGCAAGGATAAAATCAGGGCCTTCGACGGCAACCTGCACCTCGAACTTTTGCGGGATGTTGCGCAGCAGAACGTCTTATTTACCCTCAGCTTTTGGGAAAACGAGCAGGCGCTGGAAAATTACCGGCAATCGGAATTGTTCAAATCCACTTGGGCGAGGACGAAGGCGCTGTTTGCTGATAAGCCAGCTGCTTGGACGGTGGAGGGAGTTGGAAATTAGAAATTGAGGGAATTGGAGAAATTGACCGGGTGGCTCGTTGCGGCCCGGTCAATTTTTTTTTGCGCTAACGCAAAAAAAGTAGTGCTATAAATTGCGCAGCAAAGCCAAGGGTAAAGCCAATATAGAGTTGTTTTTCGGTGTGCGCCCCCAGCAGCAGCCTTGCCGAGCAGACAACTCCTGCCATCACAATCACGGCCATCAGCAGGAAGTTGGTGCTGATTTCATACATGCCGAGCCAGCCCAAACTCGCCGTGAACGTGTCGAAATTGAAGAACAGGCTATTGATGAGCGCCATGCCCACCATACCGCCCATGCCCGCAGCGTGTGCACTGATTTTCGAGAAATTATTGGCAAAAAAAGCGAGGAACAACGCAATGGTGGAACCGAGCATCACGATGACCATCGGCTTGGGAATCAGCGGGTTGCTCTTGAAATTGATGAACATCCAGAGGTAAAAAACGCCTGTTAGGATATAAGGCCCGATGCGCTCAAAACGGTCTTCGAGCTGCATGGACTTGACCATTTGCAACGATTTCATCATAAAAACCGCAAACATGGGCATCACAAACGTGGAGAGGAAAACCATCAGCACCAGCTTCCATTGCTCGGCCATTTTATACACACCAAACTGATAGGGATTGATGACAAGCAGCAACAGCAGCATGTAAGTCACCATGAGCAAAGGGTGAAAAAGGACGGAGATGATATGCGCTGATTTGCGAAGCATTGGCTTGTTTTGAAACGGCGGCAAAGTTCTTTCTTTTGGTTGATAAGGGTTGATAAAAGTTGATGAGGGTTGATTTCCTTTACGGCAATGCCTTTACCAACGCTTAACTACCCTATCATTTCACCCGGTACCAATACTGCGTGCGGTAAAAGCCGAATAAATACCCCCGTACCACCAGCACATTGGGGTCGTTCTCTTTCAGCCACATTTTGCAGGTGTACGATTTGCCGTTTTTTGGGTCCAGGATTTTGCCGTCTTGTAGTTCGCCATTGTCGTACAGCATGTTTTCAAGGATGACCATGCCCTGGATGGGCTTGTTGTGGCGGTCGCCCGAGCATTTGTCGCATTTGCTGGTCGAGGCATCGTCGAGCAGCTTGGCCACTTTGCCATAGAACTTGTTGCCCGATTTGTAGATTTCGACATGACTCTTGGCCTTTTTGGTATCGTCGTCAATGGTTTTCCAGGTGCCGACGAAGGACTGCTGCGACCAAAGTGCCAGGCTGAAGGCCATTGCGCAGCAAAGGGAAAGGAGCTTATTAAACGACATGTGTTTAGATTTTTTTGCAAAAATAGGGAGTAAAAACTTGTTGGTAAAATCAAGGCTTGGCTTCGCAAAATGCACGACCATTGCGAATCATAAGTACCGCACTGCTCAACGAGAAGTTGGCCAAGAAATACAAGGCATTTAAGCTCAAAAACGGAAAAACCCGAGCTGAAATAAGAGGTAAAACCACGCACTTTTTTTTTGAAAAACAGGCAATAACAAAAATCATTTGGCTTGAATGACAATTAGCTCCTCTTTCTTCTTAAAGTGGCCTAAAATTGCTATCGAATTAAAATTTACTTCGCAAAGAAGGTCATCAAAAAAAACAACGAAATGGAAGCCATGACCAAATTAAAAGCAGTGGAATTGGACAGCTTCATGCAAGGTGTCCGAGACCGCAACCCGCACGAACCAGAGTTCCACCAAGCCGTTCAGGAATGGGCCAGCTGCGTGGTGCCGTTCGTCAACGAAAACCCCCAGTACAAAGCCTATAACCTCTTGGAAAGGATGACGGAGCCCGACAGGGTCATCCTCTTCCGGGTGAGTTGGATAGACGACAAAGGGCAAGTGCGCATCAATAAAGGCTATCGGGTACAGTTCAACATGGCCATCGGCCCGTACAAGGGCGGCCTACGATTTCACCCGACCGTGAACCTCAGCATTTTGAAGTTCCTCGGCTTCGAGCAGGTGTTCAAAAACAGCCTGACCACGCTGCCCATGGGCGGTGCCAAGGGCGGCTCCGACTTCGACCCCAAGGGCAAGTCCGATGCTGAAATCATGCGCTTTTGCCAAGCCTTCATGGCCGAGCTTTTCCGGCACATAGGCCCAGATAGGGACGTGCCGGCAGGCGACATCGGCGTGGGCGGACGAGAGGTCGGCTACCTCTTTGGCATGTACAAAAAGCTGCAAAACGAACACACGGGCGTGCTCACCGGCAAGGGCCTCGAATACGGCGGCAGCCTGATTCGCCCCGAAGCCACGGGCTACGGCACCGTGTATTTCATGCAGGAAATGCTGAAACGCAAGGGCCAAAAGCTGGAGGGCAAACGCTGCCTCGTCTCCGGCTCCGGCAACGTGGCGCAGTACACCGCCGAGAAGCTGCTCGACCTCGGTGCCAAGGTGCTGACCCTCTCCGACTCCAACGGCACGGTCTATTGCCGGGACGGTATCAGCCCTGAAATGCTGGCCTACGTCATGGACTTGAAGAACAACCGCAGGGGCCGTATCCAGGAATTTGCGGAGCAATACAACCAGCTTTATTTTGAAAACGGCAAGCCCTGGAACATCGCCTGCGACCTCGCCCTCCCATGTGCCACGCAGAACGAGATTGACGGCAAGGATGCCGCCGCCCTCGTCAAAAACGGCTGTACTGGCGTCGCCGAAGGCGCCAACATGCCGACTACCATCGAGGGCATCGGGGTGTTCCAAAAAGCGGGCATCCTGTTCGCCCCCGGCAAAGCTTCCAACGCTGGCGGCGTGGCCACTTCCGGCCTCGAAATGTCTCAGAACAGCCTCCGCTACAACTGGACCCGTGAGGAAGTGGACGACCGCCTGCACCATATCATGCAGGACATCCACGCCAAATGCGTCGAGTACGGCATGGAGGAAAACGGCAATATTGACTACTTGAAAGGTGCCAACATCGCTGGCTTCGTAAAAGTGGCCAAGGCCATGCTGGCGGAGGGCGTTGTTTGAACAGTGCTATGGATATGAAGGCGGCTGGGCGGTTTTGACCGTCCAGCCGTTTTTAGTTTGAGCAATACTGGTTTGCATTTCGGTAAAAGACAGAGTACAGGAGTTTTGCAGTTCGCAACCTTATTCGACTCACCCAACATTTAAAGCATTACCTTGTTGTCTTATTTCACAACAAAGCCTGATGCTGCATTTCCAGACCTATCTACATCCTAACGAGGGCGCACCTTGGCTCGTCTTCATCCACGGGGCGGGCGGGGCCATTGCCACCTGGCGCTACCAGACGGAAGCGTTCAAGCCTTTTTTCAACCTGCTGCTGCTCGACCTTCGTGACCACGGCCTGTCGAAAAACGTCTCCCCGGAATTCAGCAGCTATGACTTCGACATTGTCTGCAACGACATCCTGGAGGTGATTGACCACCTGGAAATCCAGCGGTCGCATTTCATCTCGCTTTCGTTGGGCAGTGCCATCCTCCAGCGCCTGGACCATCTCCGGCCCGACTTGATTGACAAGATGGTGATGGCCGGCGGCATCTTCCGGGCCACGCTGAAGATGCGGGTACTCGTCCATGCCTCCAAGCTGCTCAACTGGCTGTTGCCCTACCGCTACATCTACGCCCTGTTCTCGCTCATCATTTTGCCAAAGAAAAACCACGAGAAATCGAGGCGGTTGTACCGCCAGCAAGCCAAGCGGCTCACGCAGGAGGAGTACATGAAATGGGTGGGACTGTACGGCGAGTTCTTTCAAGTGCTCGATGAATACTTCCACCGCCAGCTGAAAAAATGGAGCCTGGTGGTCATGGGGGCCGAAGACCATGTCTTCTTCAAGGCTGCCCGCCGCTTCGTTGCGAAGCAGGAAAAAGCCACGCTGGTGGTCATCGAAAAATGCGGCCATATCTGCAATATCGAGCAGTGGCAGCGCTTCAATATGGAGGCGTTGCGGTTTTTGGGGGTGGCGGAAGCGGTCGTTTGAGGAATTGGAACGCATTCAGGATGAAAGTAAGCGACAAGCATTGCATGCCAAAAGAACGGCTGGGCGGTTGGCCACCCAGCCGTTCTTGTTTAATGAAAACAAACTTCAAAAAATGCGCACGATTCGTTTGCAACATATTTTAATATGAAATATTTTTGCCGAACAAATAGACGAAATGACCATCATCATCAATTGGTTCGGCCCCTGTGCCGAGTCCGAGATAAAATGGGCGGGCAGGGAAAAGGTCCGCTTCCACCTCATCACGGGCAGGCGCTCCGACAACGAGCCGACGCAGCTCTACTACCTTGGTCAATGCGACGCTGCCACCTTGGCGCATCGGGCTACCACTGTTTATGACCGCCAATATTGGTGGGGGGAGCTTGGCTACTCACCGCCCTCGCTCCCATGCGCCGCCGACCTTGCCGAGTCGGTGCTTGCGCAATATTGGGACGTGCATTTCACCGAGAAAAAACCTGCCATCCGACCGGGCGAGCCGCTGAGCATCAGCATGCACTGGTGCAAGCCCGACCGCCATTACCGTCAAACAAAACCCGCCGGACTCAGCAGCCTGCCGACCTTTCTTTTTTGGGATGGCTGGCGCTGGCATATTGGCAAAATCTGACCCACGCTATGACCATTATCCTCGATTGGTTCGGCCCCTATTCTGACCTCTACAAGGTAGCGCCGGGGCAGGCCTTGGTTGCCCTATCGGGCAAAGAGCCTTATAAGCGCAAGGCCAAATTCTATTACTTGGGCATCTGTAAAGGCAGCATGGCCAACAGCAAAGTGTCGCAAGTAAAGCGGGAACGCCGCTACTGGCATTGCGAGGTGGCCCACGCCCCCGTGCTGCTGCCCAACGTGCTGGAAATCGCAGAACAGGTTCTGGCCAGCTTCTGGCGGCCTGACTTCCGGGAGCCTACCAAGCAGTTGCCACTCACCAACGAGCCTATGACCTTCGTCATGCGCTACTTCAAGCCCAACCGCACGCCACGGGCTGCCCGGCCCAGCTTTCATGGCGGGAATATGCCCACGGTCATTCAATGGGACGGTAAAAAATGGTGGAGCGGAAAGGGGATGTTTATGCCGCCGGGGTAAGGAGATGTAAACTTGTGTACTGTCTCATTCTACCGGCATAGCCGGCCTCTTAAAAATATCGCTCACCGAAAGCGCAAAGGAAGGCAAAGCAGGGGCGGCTGAACAAAGTTGGTCGCCTTTGCAGCGGGTCATTTGGTCGCCTTGATATACATGGACGACCTGCTGCTTCGGGAAAATCTGCCAAACAACTTGAACACCAGCAGCTTGATAATCGAGCATTTTATCTTCGACGTTGTTCATTTGGTCGTTGTTGGAAATGACCTCTATAACGAACATTGGGATTTGCTGCAAATGACCATTCGAGATGAGCAGTTCTTGTTTTTCCGAAAAATAAGATATGTCGGGTCGCCTGTAATTGCCTTTTAAAAAAAAGGTTTCCACCTCTGCTTCAATGCCGCCCGTTACTTTCTTTTCGAGCAAAAGTTGGTTGAAGAAGCGTCGCAAATTGCGCAAAATCAGGTATTGGCTTTGGTCCATTGTTCGTTTTGTTTTGATGACCTCGCCTCCGACCCATTCATATTTGTAGCCATCTTCCCGGTTCAGGTAGCGCTTTTGAAACTGTTCCCAAGAGACATGTTTCGCCTGCTTGCCATTGGTAGGTAAGGTGGTGGTAGTTTGTATTGATTTTTGAACGGCGGTGGTTGACATGCGAAGTATTTTTGACAAAAATAAGCATTGCCAGATGGTTTGCAAAACGAAAATGGGCTTAAATACCTATTGGTCATACAAATCAAGCATCGAAAGTTTTATCACAAATGCCGCTTGCCTCGGTTTCACATCCCCCACATCCCTTACCTTTGCCCCTCATTTTTCAAAACCCGAATGGAATCCACCGCCAAGCAAAGCGTTGACTATAAACTCCTCGGCAGGGTCGTAGCCCAAGCCAAGCCATACCGTGGCACACTGTCATTGGCGGCCACGCTGGCCGTTGTGCTAGCGCCCATCGCCATCCTGCGGCCTTGGCTGGTGCAGGAGATGGTGGACAAGCACATCTTCCGCCACGACATACCTGGCCTGACCAAAATGGCATTGTTCTTCGTCGGGGTTTTGGTCTTCGAGTCGGTGCTGCGCTATTTTTTTCTCTATGCCTCCAGTTGGGTCGGGCAGGCCGTAGTGCGTGACCTGCGGGTAAAAGTCTTCAACCATATCACCTCGCTGCGGCTCACCTACTTCGACCGCACCCCCATTGGCATCAGCACTACCCGCACCATCAGCGACATCGAGAACATCAACGCCGTGTTCTCGCAGGGCATCATCACCATCATCGCCGACTTCATCACGGTCTTCGTGGTGTTGGGCGTCATGTTCTGGGTGAGCTGGAAACTGACCATGGTCTGCCTCATCACCATGCCGTTCCTCATTGCGGCCACGTATATTTTCAAGGAGGCCATCAAAACCTCGTTCCAACAGGTGCGGGCGCAGGTGGCCAAGATGACGGCCTTCCTCCAGGAGCGGCTCACGGGCATGAAAATCGTGCAAATTTTCAACGCCGAGGCGCAGGAGATGGAGAAGTTCAAGGCCATCAACCGGGACTATACCAAAGCCAATATCAACGCTATTCTTGCCTATTCCATCTACTATCCGGTGGTCGAAATCATCTCGGCAGCGTCGCTGGGCCTCATGGTCTGGTACGGCGCAAGGGAGAGCCTGGGCAGCCCCGACGCTGGAGTTGGGGTATCGCTCGGCACGCTCGTCGCCTTCCCGCTCTACCTCAACATGCTCTTCCGCCCCATTCGTATGCTCGCCGATAAATTCAATACGCTGCAAATGGGGCTCGTCGCTTCCGAGCGGGTCTTCTCCCTGCTCGACCGCAACGACCATATCAAAAACGACGGCAAGCTTTCTCCCGAAAGACTACGGGGCGAAGTGGCGTTCAAGCAAATCTGGTTCGCCTACACGGAGCAGGATTGGGTGCTGCACAACGTCAGCTTCGACATCCGCCCCGGCGAGACGCTGGCCATAGTGGGCAGCACTGGCTCCGGCAAAACGAGCATCATCAGCATCCTCAACCGTCTGTACGAAACGCAAAAGGGCAGCATCGAGATTGACGGCACAAACATCCGGGACTACGAGCTTCATGCGCTCCGCAAACACATGGCCGTGGTCTTGCAGGACGTGTTCCTGTTCAGCGGCACGGTGCTGGAGAATATTACGCTCCGCAATGACCGCATCAGCCGGGAGCAAGTGCTGGAAGCCGCCAAGATGATAGGGGCACACGAGTTCATCGAGAAGCTGCCAGGCGGCTACCAGTACCAGGTGCAGGAGCGGGGCGCTACCCTGAGCATGGGCCAGCGGCAGCTCATCAGCTTCGTGCGGGCGCTCGTCTTCGACCCACAAATCCTCATCCTCGACGAGGCCACCTCGTCCATTGACCCAGAGTCGGAGTCGGTCATTCAATACGCCATCGAAAAGCTCATTGCAAAGCGCACGAGCATCATCATCGCCCACCGCCTGAGCACCATCCGCCACGCCAATAAAATCCTCGTTTTGGAAAAAGGCGAGGTGCGGGAGTTCGGGACGCACGAGGAGTTGTTGCAAAATGAAAACGGAAGGTATCGGGAGTTGTATGAGATGCAATTTTTGCAGGTGGTGGGGTGAGGCTGCCATTTGAACTCTAAAAGCTATTCTTTACCTTTGTTGAAATATCCTCGCAAAAGGGTTCTTCTTCCGAAAAAAAATATGCCATGCAAACTGAAAGCCCAAGGGTAAATGAAATTAGCAATTTGGTTTCCATGTTGAACGATGCAGACCAAGAAGCGCTTTTGAAAGCACTAAAATCACAGGTCTTGCTTGCCCAAGCCCGGCACTTAGACCAATCTGTAAAGTCGAACAAAATAGGAATGGACGAAATCGTCAAGATTGTTCGACAGGTTCGCCAAATCCGCACTGACGGCCATGCATCCGCTTGAAATCGTATTCGACACAAACATTTGGATAAGGTATATCCTAAAGGCACAGTTGGAGAAACTCACCTTGCTCATTTTGGAAAATGACTTGACCGTCTATTCTTCAGAGCGACTGATTGCCGAATTGGAAACAGTTTTGAATTACCCTGAGATTGCAAACCGCCTCACCCTTCCCCTCAGTGAATATGTTGATTTTCATCGAAAGCTTGCCATAGTTTCACCTGTCATGTATGCTTTCCGGGGCAGCCCTGACCCAAAAGATGATTTTCTTTTCGACCTTGCTATTTCAGCCGAAGCTAACTATCTGGTGACAGAAGACAAGCCTTTATTGGCACTTGGATATGTGAGGTATGTTCGGGTTATTTCTTTATCAGATTTTTTTGAGTTGCTGAAAACAAGAATTCAGTAGCAGTTTTTGAGCCAGTTAAATTTCTGAAATTTAATTGAATATAGTAAGCGCATATTACGCTGCGTTAAACCTACACAAATATAACTTCCTTATAAATGGCTTTCATCTATTTGCAAATGGCACCCAAATTTCCAATCCCGGCTGCTTGCCCGTCAGCATTTCAAGTAAGGTAAAAATGAAATCATTCTCTTGTTGCCCACTATCCTCGGCCATTTTCTTTAAAGCTCCCATTCCTACACTAAACAACTGCGTCAAGTCAATTTTCCATTTGCCATCTTCTTTATAGAAATGGAAATAAAATGGCGCAGAATCACCACCAACCACGAATTGTCCTTGGGCAAAATTATCTTTTATGATTATTTCACCCACACTACTATTCACTACACTATTCTTGCCGACCATGCCTTGCTTTATTGCATAGATGAAAAGCCCCTTGCCATCCAAAGGCATAATATCACTTTTATCAGCCCGATGCCTTACCGAAAATACTGTCACTTTATCCAATATGTTGAGTTTTTCAATACTGGAGGAATCTCCTACTTTTATTATTTCCAGCATATCAATGTAGTATTGGATAGTTCGGCTATCTACATAATTGGCCGCCTCTTCACCTCGGTCGTTAAGAATGGCCGATTTATAATCCTCAAAAACTGTCTTTATGGATTTAATCTCATTATCTTGAGAATGAATGGGCGAGGCAATTAAAAAGAAAAGGGCAACTAGGCTGAATGTGATTTTCATTGGTATAAAATGATTAATAAAAGTTTTGCTTAAATGCACAGGAATGAGTTTGGAAATATAATTTTTGCATAAGCTCAATTAAAACACCTCACTTCTCCCGCCAAACCCAATCCCCCCATCCATTCACGTACCCCCATTTCCCGCCGATGCTGACCCATGAAAGCCCATCCCGGAATGGCATGACCGCATCGAACATAGGCTGTATGACCACCCGGCCTGTTGGGTCCATGAAGCCCCATTGCTCATGGTGATCCTTCACTTGTGCCATGCCCTCTGAGAATACGCCCGCATCGGCGAAGCCGGGCTTGATGACCATCTCACCTGCTTTGTTCACGTAGCCGAACTTGCCGGCCTGTTCCACCAGTGCCAGCCCCTCGCCGAAGTCACCGGCGAAGTCGTATTGCGGAGGCACCACCACCTCGCCCGATTGGCTCACGAAGCCGTATTTGCCGTCCTGCACCGCCACGGCCATGCCGTCGTAGAACTGGCCGTTGGTGTAGTCGTCGAGGAGGTCGAACTGGGGCTTTAGCAGCAGCTTGCCCGATTTGTCCACCAGCCCCCAACGGCCCTGGCGTACCACTACGGCCACGCCATCCTGAAAGGTCTGGCACTCATCAAACAGTGGGTCAATGACCAAATCGCCGCTACGGTTCACATAGCCGGACACTTCGCCTTCCGTGACAGGGGCCAAGTCGCTCTGGAACTCTCCTGCCCAGTCGAACTGGGGCCGGATGACCATTTGACCCGAAGGGTCAATAAAGCCGAACTGTTCGTCTATACAAATAGGTGCCAGGCCCTCGCTGAAGTCGCCCGCTTGGTCGAACTGGATGGGAATGGCCAAGCGGCCCCGCTCATCCATATAGCCCCATTTTTGCACTAATTTCACCTTCGCCAATTGCTCCTCGAACAGCCCGACATAGTTGTAGGTATTGCGGAGCAACAAACGCCCCTGACTGTCGAGCGGCACCATGCGGTCGTTAAGGCGCACCCGTGAAAAGCCATTGTAGAAGTCCTCGGCCTCCACGTACTGCGGCTCTATGACCACCTCGCCGATGGCATCCATGAAGCCGTACTTGCCGTCTTCCTTAATTTTGAATAGTGGTTTTGTCATGCAGGTTCTGTCGTAAAGCGGGCAAGATAAGAAGGATTGAAGGATTGAATGAAAGAAGGATTGAAGTACGGGACAACCCTTCAATCCTTCATTCCTTCAATCCTTCTCTCTCAATCAATCCTTTCAATAAACTCCTTGCCGAACATCACCTCGAATTTGCCGGACTCGATGTCCGTTTTGCGAAGCTCCCGGCGGCCTCCGAGGTTTTTGTGCAAAAAATGCTCTGTGATGGCCCAAAACGACACCCAGGATTCGGGTTTGTCGTAGTCGTGGCCCTCCTCAGGGTAGAAGAAATAGATGACCTGTTTCTTGTTTGCGTTCAGTTCGGAGGCGAATTTGTCCGATTGTTCTTGGGGCACGACTTGGTCCAAAGTGCCCGTGGTAAGCAGCATGGGGCCTTTGATGTTTTTCACGTAGGTCATTGGCGAATGCTTTTCGAGCTGGGCGAGGCCCTCCGGAGTATTGGGGTCGCCCACCCGTTCAATCCACAGGCTGTCGCCTTGCAGCAGGGGTGCCTTGTAGAAGCCGGGCAGGTCGCCGAGGCCGTACATGGACACACCGCAGGCGAAGAGGTCGGGTGCAGCGCCCATCGCAAAGTTGGCGGCATAGCCACCGTACGACCAGCCCCAGATGCCGAGGCGCTTGGGGTGAGCGATGCCCTGTTTTTTCGCCCATTCTGCCACGTCCACGATGTCGAAGTGCATGCCCTCGCCGAACTGCATGTTGCCAGCGTCGAGCATGGCCTTGCCGAGGCCCGTGGTGCCCCTGAACTCCATGTTGATGACGACGTAGCCCCGGTTGGCCAGCAGTTGGAAATTGCGGTTGTGAAACCAGCTGTTCCAATGTGTGACGCCCGCCCAGGGGCCACCGTGAATGTAAATCACAGTCGGTAGCGGCACTTTTGGGAGCCCGTTCGCATTGCTCATGCCGAAGGGCACATAGACATGAACGGGCAGTTTGAGCCCATCACGGGTGGTCACGACATGGCTGGTGCGGGTGGGCATGTCGTAGCCGTCGAGGTGCTCGTAGTCGTTGAAGAGGGGGAGCAGTTTTTTGTCCTTTCGGCTGTAGAGGAAGTATTGCAGTGGGTCGCCGTCCATCTTCCGCACCAGCCAGGTGCTGTCGTTTTGACTGGCCGAAGCGAAGCCCAAGTTGACCAGTTCTTTTTCCAAAAACTCGAAATCCGCTGTGGCGGCATCGCCGATGAAATGGCGTCGGGTATTGCCGTAGAGCGCCACCACGGAGGTTGGATTGCCAGTCATGTCCAAGGTGAAGGCACCGGGGTAGATATCGGCGTCGGGGTCGCTGGCGAGTTCGGTCACCTTGCCCGTTTCGGTGCTGATGGCCACGAGGCTGGCCTTGTCCTTGCCCGTGTTGTCGGTGGCATAGATGGTCTTGCCGTCATTGCTCACGGAAACGATTTTGGATACGCCGCCGATGAAAAAATCGGGGGAAAAGGGGTAGCGGAAAACCTCTTTCCATTGACCCTCGTGTTTGCGGAAGATGCTGCGCACTTCTTGCGAATCTTGCCGCAGGCAGGCCACCATGCCGAAGTTTTCATCGAAAAAAACCTGCTGCATGTCCTCCATGAAACCGAGGCGCTTGGAGGCACCGCTCAGGAGGTCGAGCTGGTAGATGCCGCTCTGGGCCGGGTCAATGGCCTCGATATTGGCGGCTATTTTATTGGGGAAACGGCGGCTTGTGTGCATCACCGTCAGCTTTTTGAAGGGGAAGACGTTCACCCTGCGCATCTTGTTGGCGGTGAGCGAGGTGCTGTAAAGCACGAAGTTGGTGTCCTGTTGGAGCACCGCCATCATCAAGCCATCGTAGAGCAGGTGCCAGTTGACCAACTTGCCCTCGAAGCGGCGTTTTTTCTCGCTCAGGGGCATTTTTTCCTGGATGTAATAGAGCGTACTGTCCAAGCCGTCCGCCTTTTTTTGGTAAAAAACGGTGGTGCCGTCGGAGGAGAGGCGCACGTTGTGCCGGGTCTTTTCCTTGAACAGCAGGGTGCGGGGGATGAGGTTGTCTGGCGTGGGCTTTTGGGCGAGCAGTGGCCCATTGCGGAGCGATGCCAATGACACAAGGGCAACGGCGAGCAACAGGCGGTACGTGGTGGAATGTTTCATGAAATTTGAATGCTTTTTTTGAAAATGCGGGGCGAAATTAGGGACTTGGCAGGGAATTCAATGCTAAGAATGCGGAAAGCCCAAATTGCTGTTATTTTTGATGGCTTTTCCCCACCGAGCTGCCAATTTTACTTAAAAATTGCTATTGATGACAAAGCGCTTTTACCTCACTTCCTACGCCATTTTCGTTGCATGGATGGCCTTCGGCCAAGATTGGCAGTCGAAAATTGACCCTGCCGTTTTTCAGCCCGCAGCCGCTGGGCTAACCGTTGACTGCATCGTGGTATTGGCCGAGCAGGCCGAATTGAGCGAAGCCAATTTTATTCCAAAAAGAAAGGACAAAGGAGCATAAGTTTACCAACAACTAAAGGCCACCGCCGAGCTTACACAGGGCCCGGTAATAAAAGCTATGCAAGCGCATGGCTCGCCGTACCGCCCGTTTTTCATCGTGAACATGGTACAAGTGGAGCGGGCAGACATGGCCCTGCTCGAAGCACTCGCTCGTATGCCAGCTATTGGCCGCATTGACCCAAACCCAGTAGTGCGCCAAGACTTGCCCCGCCCCGATTCTTCGGGTGCGGGCGATCGAACTGTCGAATGGGGCATAGCGCAAATCGGTGCTGACGACGTTTGGTCACCGCTTGGCTACAACGGCACGGGCATCGTGGTCGGAGGGCAAGACACGGGTTATGATTGGGACCACATAGCGTTAAAAAGCAAATACCGAGGCTGGAACGGCTCCACCACCGACCATAATTTCAATTGGCATGATGCCATACATAGCGGCAGCTCCAATCCCTGTGGCTTCAACAGCCCCGAACCTTGCGACGATTTCGGTCATGGTACACACACAATGGGAACCATGACAGGCAGCGAAGGAATCAACGAAATTGGTGTAGCACCCGGTGCAAAATGGATTGGCTGCCGCAACATGAATGTGGGGAACGGCACGCCAACCACTTATATCGAGTGCTTTGAGTTTTTCCTTGCTCCTACTGATTCAACTGGTGCCATTTCCACTGCCAACCCTTTGCTGGCACCCGATGTCATCAACAATTCGTGGGCTTGCCCAATTTCAGAGGGCTGCAATTCTGGAAACTATGCCACGATGGAAACGGCTGTCAATAACCTGACAAATGCGGGCATCGTGGTAGTGGCTTCGGCGGGCAACAGTGGCTCCAATGGCTGCGCCTCCATCAACGACCCGCCCGCCTTTTATGCCAACAGTTTCTCGGTGGGCGCTACCAATAACTTGGACAGCATTGCCAGCTTCAGCAGCCGGGGACCAGCCAGCTACTCCAGCCTGACGAAACCGGAAATAAGCGCACCCGGTGTTAGCGTCAGGTCGAGCACCCCTAACGACAACTATAGCATCTACAGTGGCACCAGCATGGCTGGGCCGCATATCGTCGGTACGGTGGCGCTCATGTTGGATGCCAACCCAAACATGACGGTTGCCATGTTGCGCAGCAAAATACAAGACACCGCCGTGCCAAAGACGCATTGGCAAACCTGTGGCGGCACCCCCGGCACTTCCATTCCGAACAATACCTACGGCCATGGCCGGGTGGACGCCCTCGCCGCCGTGAACGCCGCCCTGGTGTTGCTGCCCGTGGAACTCATTGATTTTCAGGGCTTTTTGCAGGGCAAAACCGTGCAACTCAGCTGGGAAGTGGCTCCCGACGGCAGCTTGAACCACTTCGAATTGGAGCGCTACGGCAGCCACTTGGATTGGGTGACCATCCACCGCACGGTCTTTTCTCCTGAACAGGGCCGCTACCACTACCTCGACCCCAGCCCCGCCGCTGGCACCAACTACTATCGCCTGAAAATGGTGGACATTGACGGCAGCGTCGAATACTCCGAAATCGTGGCCGTGCGCTGGTCGGGCAAGGCGGAACTTCACCTGTCGCCAAACCCTGCCAACGGCTTGCTAAAATTGAGCGCCAACTGGCAGCCCGGCCTTGTGAGCATTGAGGTTTTCGATGCAAAAGGCAGCTTGCTGCAACGGAAAACCACCCAAGTTGATACTGCCTCGGAGCCGCTTGAATTGGACGTGGCAGCCTTGCCTTCCGGGGTTTATTACCTCCAAGTTTTCGGTGAAAATGGTAGGATGCAGCAGAAGTTTGCGAAGTGGTAGAATTGAGATTGTTGAATTGGTAGATTGCTAAATTGTTATTTGGCAGTCGGCAATGGGCGTTTTTGGATGTAATTAGTCAATTTCAAACAAACCCCTACTTTAGCCGCCGAAGCCCCAAAGCAATGAAACAATGAATCAATTCAACAATGAGACAATGGAGCCATTCTTCACCAACAACGCCATCATCTTCGGGCTGCTGGCCGCCGTGTTGGCGCTGGTTTTTTATACACAAGGACTGAAAACGTCTTTCTGGACAAAGTTCTACCGCTTCGTGCCGGGGCTGCTACTCTGCTATTTCATCCCGGCGCTGCTCAACTGGCCGCTCGGCCTCATCTCTCCTGAATGGTATGACAACGACCTGCTGGATGCCCTGCGGCAACTCGGCCACAACCCTCCCGCCAACCTCAATTTAGAGAAAATGACGGCTTGGCTGGAGACCAACCAAATAGCCCCCGATGTTTACCAAGGATATAAAAAAGAGGCGGCGGCATACAGCGTGGCCACCAACTACTTCTTGCCTGCCAGCCTGCTGCTGTTCTGCCTCGGCCTCGATTTGAAGGCCATCATCGGGCTGGGGCCGAAGGCGCTCATCATGTTCCTGACGGGGTCGCTGGGCGTGGTAATCGGTGGGCCGTTTGCGCTGTGGGTCGTTTACAACTTCATCCCCGACGGCTTCATCCCCGCCGACCACGACCAGGTATGGCGGGGCCTTTCCTGCATCGCTGGGAGCTGGATAGGCGGCGGTGCCAACCAGGTGGCGCTTAAGGAAATCTACGAGGTGGACAACACCCTCTTCGGCACGATGGTGGTGGTGGACGTGCTCATGTCAAACGTTTGGATGGCGCTGCTGCTCTACGGGGCCAGCATCACGGGGCGCATTGACCGCTGGCTGAAGGCCGACACATCGGGCATAGATGTTTTGCAGGAAAAGACCGCCGCCTTTCGGGCCAGCATCGAGCGCATACCCAGTGTACGGGACATGGCGATGCTGCTCGGCGTCACCTTCGGCGGCGTGGCGCTCTCGCATTGGTTGGCGGGCAGCCTTGTCGGGTATTTCACCGACCACCAAGCCACGCTGACGGCCTACCACCTCGACTCGCTGTTGAAGCCGTTCTTCTGGATCGTGCTGATTGCTACTGTCATCGGTGTGGTGCTGTCCATGACCCCGGCCAAGCGGCTGGAGGGCGTGGGGGCCAGCCGTTGGGGCAGCCTGTTCATCTACCTGCTGGTGGCCAGCATCGGGATGCAGATGAACCTGCTGAAAATCGCCGAAAACATGGGCCTCTTCGCCGTCGGTATCATCTGGATAGTGGTGCATGGCGCATTGATGCTGCTGGTGGCCAAGCTGATTCGGGCACCGTTTTTCTTCCTCGCCGTAGGCTCGCAGGCCAATATCGGTGGGGCTGCCTCTGCGCCCGTGGTGGCGAGCGCCTTCAATCCCGCCCTGGCCCCCGTAGGCGTGCTGCTGGCGGTGCTGGGCTATGCGATAGGGACATATGGCGGGATGCTTTGTGCGGGGATTATGCGGTGGGTGGCGGGGTGAGGAGAAGTTTAAAATTGAAGATTAAGAATTTGTGCAAATTAACGGCATTGACCTCATAAATTCATAGGGGCTTAGGGGTCATAAAAGCAACAAGACAACAGATATTTGTACGCACGTAAGCACGAACAGCATTCAAAAAATCAAAAGTCCATTCAATGATTTGTAGGGTTGCAAATATTAAATCATTGCTATGGTAGGACTGAAAAAAAATTAAACGGATGGGCAAATGGTAATTGACACGACATTTAATGTTTACTCAGATGCACAAGGTGGCGACCCGGACAGAACAAGTCCGACACTGCGTTCATACCATAAATATTTGTGGAGTAAATCTTTACCAAGTGGTAAGTCATTTGAGTTGACTAACAACAAAAGCGGAGTTTATTTATATCACAAATCAGACCTTGGAGAGTTTTGTTTAGGAAGTGATGCAATAACGCACTCATACAAAAATCACAAACGGAAAACTTGGCTTACTCATCAAATACAAGAAGATGTAAAAGAACTATTTGATACTGGTTCGACTATTGGAGCATACACACTTTTCCCAAATAACAGAGTTGAAGGAAAACACACAATTAATCAAGCACGTGGGGTAAATAGTTTAATAGACGACAGATTTGACTTGACTTTGGAGTGCATTAGACTTTTCTACTTGGGACAGGGAAGTCCACTTCATGACACGTTATTGCGATATAAATATTTTTTCGACTTGTTTGAAAGTTTTGAAGGCTATATCAACTTCTTTTTGCTTAACGACCTTATTGACGAAAACCAAAAAATAAAATTTTACTTGCCTTTTGACGATTTCAGAACAAAGCCAACATTTTCCGACATTGGCGACTATTTGACGTATAAGAAGGGAGTAGTAATTTTCATTAAATCACGAAACAAAAGAATTGAAACGAATGCAAACCAACGGACGACAGAACAGAATGGCAGCTTATAACAGCACCCACCTAAAAGGCGGCGTTTCATGTTCCATAGGCAGTTTTGTAGTTAATCAAATATAGTTTTTCAAATCTAGTTTAGTGCTTTGAAATCCGCTTCTTCGCCAAGCCCCAAACCGTAAACCCTCTTCAAAAACACATAAGCACAATATCCTCCCCTACTTCCTCACCCATGCGGCGAAAACCCACCGCAATCCCCGCAAAAATGCGGTGAAAAATTCGTACATTTGCCGCAAAACAAGTTTTGGCAATGGCGAAATACATCTACGAGCATAAAAACTGGACAGTGTTTACTTGGCAAGACAAAGCCATTAATGCCGTATTTGGTGAGGTCCGTCAAATGCAAGGGAAAATCATCGGGCAAATGAACGCCTTGGGCTTTTCTGCCAAAGAAGAAGCCACGCTCACCGCCTTAACGTTGGATGTCGTAAAATCATCGGAGATAGAAGGCGAAATGCTGAATTATGACCAGGTGCGCTCGTCCATAGCCAGGCGCTTGGGCATCAATACCGCTGGGCTTGTGCCCAGTAGCCGTCCTATTGAGGGCGTGGTAGAAATGATGCTTGATGCCACGCAGCGCCATCAATTGCCATTGAGCGAAAAACGCTTGTGTGGTTGGCACGCAGCCCTTTTTCCCACCGGATATAGTGGGCCTTATGAAATAGAAGTTGGACATTATCGCACGGGCGAAATGCAAGTGGTTTCGGGAGCAATGGGCAAAGAAAAAGTGCATTACCAAGCCGTAAAAGCGGAATCGGTTAAAGCAGAAATGGACAATTTTTTAGACTGGTTTAATAACGATAATACCCTCGACCCGGTGTTAAAAGCAGCCATAGCTCATTTTTGGTTTATTATTATCCACCCGTTCGACGATGGCAATGGGCGTATTGGCCGTGCCATTACTGATATGTTGCTTGCCCGTGCCGAAGGAAGCGGGGAGCGTTTTTACAGCATGTCGAGCCAAATATTGGTGGAGCGCAAAAAATATTATGAGGTCTTGCAAAAAGTACAATACAGCACGGGCGATATCACCGAGTGGCTCGAATGGTTTTTGAATTGCCTTAAAAACGCATTGTTCGCCACCGAGAACACAACACAGAAAATATTGCGGAAAGCCGAGTTTTGGAAAATCCATGAACATACAAGTATCAATGGACGCCAACGCCAAATATTGAACATGCTGTTTGACGGATTTGAAGGAAAACTTCAGACCTCGAAATGGGCAAAAATCACCAAAACCTCTACCGATACTGCATTGCGTGATATAAAAGACTTAATAGAAAGAGGCATATTGCAACAAACAACGGAAGGTGGACGAAACGCAAATTATGAATTAGTTGATTTTAAATAAATTTAGAAATACGCTGATAATACTCAGGGATTTAATCTCCCAACAGTAATCCTAAAACCCCTGCAAATCCACCTCATCCGTCTCCACCAGCTCCACCCTACGCCCCATTTTCTTCTGAATCACATAAAAATGCGGCTCCTCTTCCTTTTCTACAAAGGTGATGGCCTGGCCTTCCACACCTGCCCGGCCCGTGCGGCCGATGCGGTGCACGAAATCCTTGGGTGAGCGGGGCAGTTCGTAGTTGATGACGACGGGCAGGGCCGGTATGTCAATGCCACGGGACATCAGGTCGGTGGCCACGAGCACGTTGATCTCGCCGGACTTGAGGTAGCGGAGGGCTTCCGTGCGGGCGCCCTGGCTTTTCTCGCTGTGCATGGCAAGGGCGGCGATGCCATTTTTCTTCAGCTTGTGTGCCACCAAATCGGCCTTGTGGATGGAGGAGGTGAAGACGAGCACCTGCTGCATGTCCTGCGACTTGATGAGGTAGCGCAGCAGCGGACCCTTGCGGGCATCGGTGACGAAATAGGCGGTTTGTTTTATCAAATCCAAGTTTTCGACCTCTGGTGCAATCTCGATTTTGAGGGGGTTGTGCAGCAGCATTTCCGTGACGGTGTTCACGTCCTTGCCGAGAGTGGCGGAGAAAAGCAGGTTCTGGCGTTTTTGCGGCAGCAACTTAAAAACCGAATTCATCTCGTCCCGAAAGCCCATGTTGAGCATTTTGTCAGCTTCGTCCAGCACGAGTACATCCACTTCTGAGAGGCGCATGGCCTTGCTTTCCACCAACTCCAGCACGCGGCCCGGCGTGGCGATGAGGATTTCGACGCCCTGCATCTGTATCATCTGCGGGTTGATGGACACGCCGCCGAAGACTGACAGGCATTTGACGGGGCGGGGCAACCACTCGCTGAACAACTGAAACACCTCCCCAACCTGCATGGCCAGTTCCCGTGTGGGCACCAGCACCAGTGCGGTGATGTGGCGGTTCTTGGCGGGCGGTTTTTGCTGGAATTGCTGCAGGATGGGCAGGGCAAAACTGGCCGTCTTCCCCGACCCCGTTTGGGCAATGCCCAGCACGTCTTTGCCCGCCAATATTGCGGGGATGGCAGCGGCCTGTATGGGTCGGGGCGTTTCGTAGCCGTGCTTTTTCACCAAGGCCAACAGGGGGGCGGACAAACCGAGTTCAGAAAAGGTCATGGTCGGAATTTGCGGCGAAGGTACC
Source organism: Saprospiraceae bacterium (assembly GCA_031426435.1). Lineage (GTDB taxonomy): Bacteria > Bacteroidota > Bacteroidia > Chitinophagales > Saprospiraceae > UBA6168. Next base: position 28,179 of record JANPLH010000286.1, read on the forward strand.
TAAAATGGGGAAGGTGGAAAGCACTACTAAGGCTTGCCCGCAGCCAATATTTAAAATGACTTTAGGGTAACTGCTACCTTCGTCGTTTCCATTGCGAAGACGCATTTTATAAACCAAGTTTTTCAACCAATCTGACGACGACATGATACGAATCCTAACTTTGCTTCTATTGGCCAGCACGATGGCCAGCCAAGCCCATACACAGGCCAACAACTTTGCCCTGTCCCGTTTTGGTTTCGCCCTCGGTGGCGATATTGACATGCCCATCGGACTGGATGGGGACTACCTCCTGCGCACCGCCGACCATGCAACCATTTCCATGGCCGATGTACCATTTGAGACCGGTGAATTGACTATGATGAACTGCGACAACGGCACGGCACGGCTCAATTTTGCCATCGCCCAACCGGGGTCGCCGTACACCGAATGGCAGTTTTCGCTGCTCGGTATTTCGGGCCGCATTGACATGGTGCGCTACGAAAAAGGTGAGGAAGGTTCGCCCGACTTCCAATGGATGGAGGTGAACGCCACCAACAAGGAATCCGCCGTGGAAGCCGTACATATCCGCCATAAAAAGTCGGAAAAACCACTGGGCTTTCATTGGGGAGTGGGCAGCAATATGGGCTTCTCGCACAGCGGGAAAGTACATGTGAAGGGCCTGCTCGTTGATGGCAGTGCCACGGACAGCCCCTCCACAGAGCAGCCGTTCGAGCACAGCTACCAGCAGCGGGCGAGCTTCAACCAGCGGCTGTTTCTGCAAGGCGGCATGAGCATCCGGTTCTTGAAAAAAATGGAGTTCGGGCTGGAGCTTCGCAAGGGGCTGGGCTATCGGGCCAGCTTTGGCGGGCCATTCCAAATGACTTTCATGAAACGGTCGCTCGGCTTTTCGCTGCGTTGTAAGTTGTTTTGACTACATTAGCGCCGCAATAATTCCGAAAGGGTTGATAATTGACTGATTATCAACCCTTTTTAGTGTTTTTTACTGTAAATTCATGCGTTTTAGGTTCAACATCATCTACTTTGTTTTCCTGTTGGGGGTGGCGTTCTTCATCCCCATCACCCGCAAACTGGTAAGCAGGCCGGAGGAGTTTTACGGCATTGCCGAAAACCAGATACGCTCCATCAACCTCCAGTACCCGGTCGAAATCAGGGAAATCAACGTCGCCCTTGGCGAAAAAGTGGACTCTGGCCAACTACTCGCCCGCCTCTATCGCACCGACCTGCCCATCAAGCTCAACGACATCAACTACGAGATACGGGAGCTTCAGGTGAAACGGTTGCTCGACACCGACCACTTGCAATCGGAGGTGCGCAAACTGGAAGCTGAGCGGGCCGCTGTGGGCGTAGCCTTTGACCAAAAAATTGCGCAGCTCGAAACCGACCACGCCGTGCAGGCCAGGGTGCTCGCCAACATCAAATCCATAGACCTCGAATCGGCAAAAAAAAGCGGCCTATCCGACCCGCATTTGCAGCGCATAGAGTCCATTAAGAAAGAGAAATCACTGGAAATCAAACAGTTGGACGTGGACTTGGCCGAGATTCGCAATCAGATGGATGCAGCCCAAGCACCCATTGACCTCCGCATCAAAAAACTGGAAGGCGAACTGGAACTCGTAAGGCGGCAGGAAGCTGACCTTGAAATCTATGCTCCGCAAGCAGGCATCGTGGGCCAACTCGACTTTCTGGCGGGCGAAAAAATAGAGGCATATACCATTATCATGCGCATCTATGGCACCCATCCCGACGTGGTGACCACCTATATCGGGGATGGCAGGTTGGCCGAAATCAAGCTTGGCGACGTGCTCACGGTCGGCTCCATCAACGAACCCGACTATACGGTGCAGGGCAAGGTCATCGGCCTTGGCACCCGCATCCGGGAACTGCCGGAGCGCCTGCGCCGAATCCCTGAACTTAAGGCTTGGGGCCGGGAGGTACAGCTGGCCATCCCGCTCGACAACGCTTTTTTGCAGGGGGAAAAGGTGAAGGTGACGATGAAGCGGACGGGGATATCATTATTTTAAAGGTGCTTTTATATTCCTTATAAACCTGCTTTGCTGCCTTTTTTGATTTAAGATATAAGATATGCGATTTAAGATATAAGATTGTCAGAGGTTCGCCAAATCTGAAATCTTAAATCGCATATCTTATATCTTAAATCAAAAAAGGCAGCAAATGAACCTCTATTTTAATGAGAGGATTTTTATTTTTCTTCTATTTATTAGTTTGTTGCTGCGCAACAAAGGCTCAGCTAACCGCCAACCAACTCCTCGCCTCTGCCTGGGACGACCCCACTGTGCAATTGTTGCGGGAGCAGCAGGCCTACCTCGACGGGCATGAGTTCAGTTTGCCGCTGCTTAGCCAGGTCCAATTCCGAACTGGCACCCGTGACTGGGACCCCACACAGCAGGAGTACGCTATACGCCTGGAAGGCAATACGCCCGGCATGAAGCGCACACAGGCCAGCATCCATGCTACCCTGAAATCGCTGACGGAAGCCGAGCGGCTGGTGCTGGTGGAGCGGGCATTGGTGGCACGCTACGAACTGTTGATTGACGCCTATTTTGCGAAGCAAACCCACAGCCTCCTGTTGCGCCAGCAAGCCGTGTTAAGTGATAAAAAAGCGGTGTTTGCGGAGCAACTGGCCCTTGGGGTGGAACAAGACCTCGACGACTATTTCCGAGCAGAAGAAGACCTGCTGAACGTGGAGCGGCGGCTGCACAGCCTCGGCACCGAGCAGCCCGTGCAGCGCAGCCTCGCCAAAATTTTCACGGGAAATGCGGACAGCATAACGGTGGATTCGCTCATTGACCCATTGAAGCTGCTAATGATGGCCAGCGCCAACATGGAGCGCCTGCCCCCTTCGGTGAAACGGGAGCAAGTGCAGGCTGATCTGGCCGCCCTGGAGGTGGAGATGGAGCGCATGGAAGGCCGCAACCTGTTGGATTTTGTGCAGTTTGGCTACACGGGCAATACCAATGACCCCTTCAATAACCGCTTCCGGTTAGGTGCAGGTGTCACATTGCCCTGGCCCAATGGCTCCAAGTTGCAAATGCAGCAGCGGGAACTTCAGGCACTGGAAGCCAGGGCAGAGGCCACTGCGGAGCAAAGGGCAGCGGAGGAAGCCATGCTGCGCAAGGGGGCGGAGTTCGCCAAACTTTTCGAGCAACTTATGTTCCTGAAAAAACAGGCTGCAACCTTTGCGGAGCAATACGATCCGCAGCGCCTGCATGCCAGCGGCCTCGAAAACCCGGAGACGCTGCTGCGTGTGCAGGAGAGCCTGCTGCGCCTCGAACTGGATGCACTGGCGATGGAAAAAGACAGCTACCAAGCCTACCTTGCCCTGCTCGCCGAAACGGGTTTGCTGGTACAGGAGCCCGCACGGAACTGGCTCTCCCCCGATATGGATTTGATAGCCCGCTGACAGTTTTTTATAAAGCATTGCTTTAAATAATATTTTAAGCGATGTTTGCCTTTCATTGTAAAAAATTAATACAAACTTAATATTCATGGCCTATTATAAACCCTTTGCTGGCCTCCTTTGGGCAGCCCTGTTCTTATTTGCAAATTCGCTTTCGGCACAGGTGGTGCTGAACGAATATTCGGCAGCAAACCTCGGCACCAACCTTGACAACTACGGCAAGCACGAGGACTGGCTGGAGTTGTTCAACACCGACTCGGTGAATGCTGTTGATCTCAGCGGCTGGCAACTCAGCGACAACCCCGACAGGCCCGACAAATGGGCGTTCCCGCAGGGCATCAGCATCTCGCCGAAGGGGCACCTGCTCGTTTGGCTCAGTGGCCGTGACGAGGGAAGCGGCGGGCACATCCACACCAACTTCAAGATTACGCAGACCAAAGGCACGCCCGAAGAACTGGTATTGAGCAACGCCAGCGGCATCTTGATGGACAGCAAAAAGGTGCGCAAAACGCAGCTTGGCCAGTGCGTTGGCCGCAAACAGGACGGCGGTGACGACTGGGGCCTTGCCACCGTCACCACTCCCGGTACCTCCAACAACAATATTTATTTCTACGAAGACTTCGTATCGGAGCCTGATTTCAGCCAGCCAGCAGGTTTCTATCAAAACCCCGTCACCGTGGAAATCACCTGCGAGGACAGCACGGCGGTCATCAGATACACCACCAACGGGAACTTGCCAACAACTGCTTCTGCCATTTACAACGGCCCCATTACCATCTCGCAGACGACGGTGCTAAAGGCCATCGCCTTTCCCGTGGGTTTTGACCAGCTGCCGAGCTTTTTGGAATTTGGCACCTATTTCATCAATGCTGACCACACGCTGCCCGTGGTTTCGGCCTCCGGAACACAATTGCTCCAGTTGGCCAATGGCGACCAACCCCTGCGGCCAAAAGGCTCTTTTGAGCTTTTCACTGTTGAAAAAGAACGAATTTCCAAAGTGACAGGAGAACTGAACAGCCACGGCCAAGACTCCTGGGTGAACGACCAACGTAGCATTGACTGGGTAAGCCGTGATGAAATGGGCGAAGACAACGCCATTGAAGAAGCTCTCTTCCCCGGCCTCACCGAGCGGAACGAATTCCAGCGTGTCATCCTGCGGGCCTCTGGCGACGACAACTACCCCGGTGGCAGCGGCTATACCGAGAACGGCCAGCCCGTGAGCGCCCACGTGCGGGATGCTTATATCCACAACCTCGCTGCATTGGGCGACATGAACCTGGACGTGCGCTATAGCTCGAAGATGGTCGTCTATTTCAATGGCGAATATTGGGGCGTCTATGACTTCCGCTCCTTGCCCGACGACCACGACCATACCGCCGACGAGTACAACCAAGACAAATACGACCTGGAGTACCTGCTCACCTGGGGCGATAGTTGGGCGCAGTACGACGCCAACGGCGAGGCTTTCCAGAACTGGGAGAACTTTTACAACTTCGTGGCAAGCAACGACATGGCCGACCCCAACAACTACGCCTATGTGGAAAGCCAGCTCGACGTGGCCAGCCTCTGCGATTATTTCATCGCCAACTCCGTCACGGTGGCCTCTGACTGGCTCAACTGGAACACGGGCTGGTGGCGGGGCCTGAACCCTGAAGGCACCCACCAAAAATGGGGCTATATCCTCTGGGACCTGGATGCCACTTTCGCCTATTACATCAACTACACGGGCATACCTGACACCAGTGCTACGGCCCTGCCCTGCAACCCCGAAGTGATCGACCTCAACAATTGGGGCGACCCACAGCCGCAACGGCATATCAACCTCATCAACAAGCTGCAGGACAGCCCCAAGTTCCGGCAGTTCTACGTGACCCGGCAGGCCGACCTTTTCAAGACGACCTTCAGTTGCGACAATATGTTGAACTATTTGGATGAAATCATCAGCATCATCGGGCCGGAAATGCCAGCGCACATTGCCCGCTGGGGCGGCACCGAGCAGCAATGGCGGGACAATGTGGAGCGGCTCCGGTTTTTCGTAGAACGCCGCTGCTCCCACCTTAACGGCGGCACTGGCCTGAACGACTGCTACCAGACTAGCGGCCCCTACGACGTTGTGCTTGTGACAGAGCCAGCAGGAGCAGGCACCATTCACGCCAATTCCTTGACATACAACCAGTTGCCAGCTTCCACGCCCTTTTTTGGCGGCATCGAAACTTTGCTGAACGTGGAGCCAGCCGGGCCTGGTTATACTTTTAGTTTCTGGAAATCGAAGCACCACAGCTTTGGAGATAGTACGCTGGCGCAAAACACCATCAACCTCACGCAGGGCGATACCCTCACAGCGGTGTTCAATTTTATGCCTTCCGGCAACGAGGAGGTGGTGGCTGGCCAGTTCGACGCCAAAGTGCTGCCCTCGGTGTTCACACAGCAGTTCACGGTGAGCTACCATTTTGACGAGCCGTCCGTCGTTTCCATGCGCCTACTGGACGTGGCTGGCCGGGAAGTTTCCGCCCTTTTCACCGACAAGCGCATGAACGCTGGCGACCACCTTTTCGGCTTCGATAGCTCGGACAAGGGCATTGCCCCCGGCGTTTATTTCCTCAACATCAAGGTGGATGGGGCGCAGCGGACGATGAAGGTAGTGAAATCTTGATATCGAATATGGGATTTTGGATTTCGGCAACTTCACCGAAATCCGAAATCCCATATCCGAAATTGCTAAAACTCCCCCCGCCAAGTCATAATCGGAAGCAAACCAAGCTGCCGTTTCAGCAGCACCTTCCCTTGCACGGTGTCGAAGTAGTGGTACTGTGCGTTCTTCCGATTCGTAAGATTTTGAATATCAAGCGATAGCATGGAATTCTTACCCGTTTTGTTCCATTTTTTATAGAGGCGGAGGTCAATGCGGAAGTAGTCGTCCAGCTTTTGCGAGTAAGCTTCCTGCTGAAAATAAACCGTGTAGCCTGCAGCGGCGGAGGCTGCCGTGTCAATGGGCGTATCCCTAAAGCCACCGAGCCAAACAGCCCGCCCGCTGATGCCATTGATGATGGTTTTACCGTTTTTTTGCTTCGCAGCCTCTCGGCCAGCGGTCAGGTTGAGGGTGTGGCCGCCATCGAAGCGGGTGCTGCGCCATTTGCCACCGACGGCAGTGTATTCCGAGCGGTAGAGGGACCCCGCCAACAGAAAGAAGAAGCGGTCGGTGAGGTATTTTTGGAGGGAGAGGTCGAGGCCGTAATTGCGGCCTTTGAAGGAGTCGTTGAAAAGTCCACCCGTTTGGAACGGGTTGCTCACTCCAAAATAGGAGGGTGAAAAATCGGTAAAGTTGACCAAGGCGTAGCCGCTCTCCTTACCATCGTACATCGTAAGGTCAAACAATTTTTGAAAATACGTTTCTGCCTTTAAAACCACTGAATTTTGTAGCTTCAACTCGTAGTTCGCCATTAGGTGGTGCGCCCGTGGGGCAAGTGGTGCAGCCGCTTTACTCCCGTAGTCAAGTGTGTTCAACTGCATGGTCAGCGCTTGGCTGTGCAAGCCGTATGCGAGGCCGATATTACCGTCGCCCACCCGGTAGCGCAGATCTAGCCGAGGCTCGAACAACTGCTGTTTGCGCTGGATGCTGAAAAAGCTGGCGTGAAGCCCCGCCATTACCTCCAAGCGCTCGCCGATTTGGGCGTTCCAGTCCACAAAGGGCTGCACCACCCAGCCGCTGGCAGAGCCACTGAAGTCCCAAATCACAGCCCTTTTTCGGAGGAAAACATCAAAATCGCCAAGGTGCTGCGTGGCCTCCACACCTGCCCGCCAGCGGTAGCGGCCATTGGCCTTGTAGCTGAAAACACTGGAAAATCCCAGTTTTTGCTCCCGCAGCAGGTCGTTGTCCCACTGGTCATTGGAGTTGACGAGGTCGGCGGTGCGCTCATGCTCCAATGCCGACAGCACCGCCACCGTGCGCCACACGCTGCGACGTCCCATGGGCTTCACATACGTCAAACCCGCCGCCCCCATTTTCGATTGAAAATCAATATTGAAAAGCTCCTTTTCTATCGTCGCCGAATCGGTGGGAGAGCGGTAGAGGGTGCTGCTCTTGCCGCCCACGCCAAAAAGGGACAGCTTGCCGCCCTTTTTGCCCGGCAGGGCAACATGAAAAGCCACGTCCTGGTATGCCGTTTCTTCATCGCCAAAATCAGCGCCCATCGCCGTGAGTAGGCCCGTAAACGAATACCGGTAGTTCACCAAAAAAGAGGGACTCGCCGCTTTCGCAGCCCCTGACTGCCCGCTGCCAACTGCCGAACTGCCAACTGAAATTGGGCCTTCCGCAGCTGCTTCAATGCCAATGAAACCCGCTTGTGCTATCAGTTCGTGGCGCTGGTCGTTGCCGCTGCGCAAGCTCATGTCCATGATGCCGCCGAGGGCATTGCCGTACTGCGCTGGGAAGGCACCCGTAAGCAAGCTGCTGCTGCCGAGCAATTGGGCGCTGAGGATGTTCACGCCGCCACCTGCCCCAGTTGGTCGGTCGCTGAAAGTGCCAGCATTTGCGGTGTGGTTGGGGTTCACGATTTCCACACCTTCCAGCCGCCACTGGAGGGCATTGGGCGAATTGCCCCGCACGGAAATGATGTTCGTGCCATCGTTGTCGCCCGCTACACCGGGGTAGGCCATGGCCAACCTTGCCGGGTCGAAATTGGTGCCGGGAAAGCGGAACTGCTCCTCCACGCTGAAGTTCAGGCGGTTGATGGGGGCATCGGACGAATTGCTGAGGGAAGATGCTTTTACTATTATGGCCTGCAAGCTGTCCGCCCGCTCCCGTAGCTGTATGTTCAGCACCGTCTCCCGGCCTGATGCCACCAGCACTTCGGTGATGGTCAGCGTCTCGTATCCGAGGTGAGAAACTTGGAGTTGGTAGCGGCCAACCGGTAGCTTTTCGATGATATAATTACCTGATTCATTGGTGGTTGTGCCAATGGGTGGGTTGGTTTTGAGCAGATAAGCGGTCGCTCCGTTCAATGGTTCGCCGTTGTCGGCGTCCCTCACATTTCCCCGCAGGGTTTGCCCCGGAGATTGCGCAAGTACAGTAGTTGCGAAGCAAATAAAGGTGAGCAAGAGTGGTATTAGTTTTTTCATGGCAATGCATATAACAAAGGTTCGTGAAGGTTTCAAGTTTTAGGTTTCATGGAGTTTTCTCGTAATTTGGAGGTGACTAGCGTTTTTGAAATGACTTTAATAGCAACGCAACCATTACAAAAATGATTGTAGCAGGCATTTCCATGAAACCTGAAACTTGAAACCTCACGTACCATTGCATAAAAACAAAGGTGACACCTTTCAACTGAAAGTGTCACCCTTGGCTTGGCTAAACTGTCGTTCGTCAAACCACTTTCTTCGGCGGCAGGTCAAATGCCACTGCCGCTTCCGCAAAGCCGTACGCCTTGTGCGCCCCATCGCAAAACGGCTTGTTGGCGCTGTGCCCACAACGGCAAAGCGAGACGATAGTTCGGCCTTGGAGGCCGTAGGCATTGCCCGCTGGGTCGAGGATTTCAAACTCCCCATCCACTTTGATGGAGCCGTTGTTGTTGATAGTAATTTTCGTTTTTTCCATGTTAAAAGGTTTGTGGTCGCCCAATTTATTGGGCTGGCCGATGATACTAATGGCCTGCCCAATAAATTGAGCGGCCACAATGAATTATTGCTTCACTACCAGCCTGCTCCAAACCCGCCCATCGCTGGTAGCCGTCAACCAATAACAACCCGGCGACAGCCTGCTGGTTTCCACGTCGGCCTTGTTTTTTAGGTCAAACGCTTGCCAAACCACCTCGCCCAGTGCATTCGTCAGGCACAGGTCGAAATGGGCGGGGCCGCTTACCCGAAGGTTATTTTCAAAGGGATTTGGGGCAATGGTGACGCCGCTCCAAATGCCCTCGGCCTCGCCCACGGCGGAGACGGGCGAGCAGTCGCCCACGGGCAAGTTGGTGTCCATCCATACGGCACGGCGAGCCACCCAGTCTTGCAGCCGCTCGACTTCCTCTGCATAGCTCTGTGGCAGCGGCTGCGGGTTCGGCCATACGTAGATTCCGATGATGTCCCAAACCTTAAAGTTTTCCACCTGTGGGCCATCCAATTGCACCTCTTTTTCAGCGATGATGGCCGATAGGCTGTCTGGGTGCAGGGCACCTTCCCGCAGCTCGTGCCAACGGCAGGCGGCTTGCTTCGCAAAGGCGGTGTCCTGCCAGATGCGCTGCCAAAAGAAGGGCAGCAGGTCGGTATTGGTGGCAAGCCAATCGTGCCGCCAGCCGCTGGTGCTCCAGCCATCGGAGTAGTCGGCGTTGTTGAAGGCGAGGTCAAAGTCCCAAGGTGGCCCGGCCTTTAGTTTACCGTTTTTGTCCTTGTGCAGGAAGGTGGAGAGCCAGTAGGCATCCACGTTGTTCGAGAGTTCGTAGAGCAGGATGAAGTCGGTGAACGACCCCTCTCCCGCAAAGCGCCGCCAACCGAGGTCGGGGTCTTGAAAAAATGGGGCCTTCATTGCCCGCTCAAAACTGTCAATATACGACTCAATGTATGCTGCTTGCCCCACGGTTATTTCGTCAGCCTTGGGGTAATGAAACTGGTAATAAAGCAGGTTGGCCGTGTTGTTGATGGGAAAATGTTGCGAAGCAAAGCCGCCGAGGTTCGTGCCGTTTTGCCAGTCAATCTTGATGATATAGCCGCCAGTCACGTCTTCGCCCGTGTTTTCGTCGGTGTCCAGCTTCGCAATGTCCACCCGCTGGCTGTCCCGTTTGATGCGCTCGCCGAGGACATAGACTCCCCGGTACTCGCCGTCAATCACCAGTTCGCAGTGGCGCATCCGAGTACCGTAGCGGCCCATTTTTTCAAAAATGGTTTGGGCCAAGTAATTGCGCATCAATGTTTTATCGGAATAATTGGCGAGCAGCACCCAGTCGTTTTCGGCGGGCATGCCGAGCAGGCTGGCGTCGTTGCTGGAGCCGTCGGGCTGTTGTGTCTCGAAGTTGAACGACTTTTTGGGCATCCAACTGGAGCTGTTGCCACGCTGCTCGATGGCGATTTGGCCATCGTAGCTGGTGGGCGGGTCCCCGACGAAATTGGTCTGGCCGGAGTTGTCAATGATTTGCAGGTTGCAGGTGATTTTCTGCTCATTGGGGATCACCTGCCCATTGGTGCTGATTTTTACGATGGGCAAGGAGGAGGAAAAAAACGGGTAAGGCGTTGGCGGGTTCGGCCCGAAAGTGATGCTCCAATCGAATAGCTCGCCCGCATCGGCGAAGGGGTAGGTGTCCCTGATTTTCAGTGTCCAAGTGCCGTTGGGGTCTTGGCCGTCCTGGAAAACGCTCATAAACCCCTCCGGCTTGAAAGTGCCAGTGTAGGGCCACCAAACCTCCCAGATGCCCTGCGGGGCATTTGCATTGAAGCAGGTGTTGAGGTAGCCGTCGGTGTCCCCGCCGTTGTCGGAGGTGAGTTCGGCCTCGGTGCCGTCAGGTGCGATGAGGCTGATGAAAAGGTCGCCGTTCCAGGCGTGGGTCAAGTTGATGCAGACGGTCTCGACGCCAAAGCTGGCACCCGTTGCCGTAGGCAAACCGCTAACTTCGATGTCATAAAAACCAATATTGCCATCGTCAGGGATGGGCAGGTTGAAGGTGTCGGTGAAGGTTTGCGCCAGCGAAAAGCATGGGAGCAGGAGGAAAAACAGGTGTATGGATTTCGCCAAGATGATGGTGTTTTGGACAAAGGTAAAAAAACTTGGAGGGTTGGGGTTTGGAGGTTTACACGTAACTTTGACAGGCATTTTCAAAACACCATTTTATGACAAAACGCTATCCACGGACTTTATCTGCTGGTGCAAACAATACGGTCGTTGCCTTGACCGAATCAGAAGTTGGCAAGCTTTTTTTCGGGGACACCCGCTCCGACATCGGCTCGGAGGCGGAAAAAATGAAGTTTGCCAACGCTATCAATGGCTTAATCGTCAGGTTCGTACGATTGGATGTCTTCGAAAACGACAGCGAAATGCTTGTCATGGAGCGTTTGTTTCCGCACGATTTTCGGGCATTCGAGCATGAAAAACGGCTGCTTTGGTTGGATGTTTTTGAGGATGAATTGAACCAATTGCACCAAGCAGGTTTCGTTCATCGGGGTTTGCAACGTCCAACCAATATGCCTGGAATGGCCTACGACAATATTTTTCTCACCCCAAATGGCATTCGATTGATTGATGTGGGAATTTCCGCACTTCGAGCCCAGGTCGGCGATCGCTTATTCGACCGCTTTGTGGAACAGGAGCGAGAAGAATTTGAAAAATTCAGGGAGTTTTTCCTTGCCAGATAGTCTCACAGCCCTCGCTCTAACCTCCCCAGCCCTCGCAGCACCCCACTCTCGGTATGCGGGTGAATGAACTCGCCATTGAACAACATTTTGCGAAGCTCGTCCAAAGAAATCTCCAGCACCCGGATATCCTCGCCGTCATCGAGGTCTGGCTCTCCCGTTTTTTCGGCCCCTATTGCCAAGTAGAGGTGCACATAACTGTCCATGAAAACGGGATTGGCTGCCACGCAGCCGAGGTAATACCAATCGGGAGCGGAGTAGCCGGTCTCTTCAAGTAGTTCCCGTTTGCCAGCTTGCTGGTGGTCTTCACCAGCATCCACCATGCCACCGGGCAGTTCGAGCGAGTAGGCCATGATGCCGAAGCGGAAATTGTCGGCCATGACCACGTTGTTCTCTTTCGTGACGGCCATCACGGTCACCGAGTCGTTGCCCGTCAAGGTCACAATACGGATGTCCTTGCCGTTGCGGGGGTTTCGCAGGTGGTCAAAACGGGCACGGAAAAGATTCAGGTCGGTCGTTGCTGGTTCGGAGTGGAGGCGCTCCCAGGCGTCATTTTTCATGTGTCAAATTATTTTTGAGGCTCAAATGTAGGGTTTATCTTTGACGTAACACGGACTGGCAGCCCGTGTTAAAACCGCTGGCAGAACGTGTTACAATCATGAAAAAACCGAGCCTACTTCCTTGTTTGCTTTTATTTTTCGCTTCGCAAAACCTGCGTTCGCAGCCCCTCTACGCCGAGCTTCGCCCCTATCAGGGCAAGCCCACCATCCACCTTAACGGCCATCCAGAATCGCCCGTCTTCTACGCCCTGACCGACGTGCCGGGTGGCCGCTGGTCGTGGGAGGAGGTGCCGCAGCACAACCTCCGCAATTTTTGCGAAGCGGGCATCAGGTTGTTCCAATTGGACCTCTTCTGGGAGCACCTCCAGCCCAGCCCCGACCAGTTCACCCTCGATATTGCGAAGCAGCAAATACAAGGCGCACTGGCCGCCTGCCCCGATGCGGCGGTCGTCTTTCGCTTCCACCTGAACCCGCCCGCTTGGTGGCTGGCGCAAAACCCCGCCGAACTGGTGGCCTACGAACCGGGAACGCTTGCCCAACCCTTCGAGCCGCTGCGACTCAGCCGCCTCGTGCAGGACGATGCCGGGTTGCCCGTGCGGTCCAGCTTTGCTTCGCAAAAATGGCGGGACGATGCTGGCGCAATGCTTGCACGTTTCTGTAGGGAGTTTTCAAAAACAAAAGAAGGCCAACGGCTCATCGGCATCCATGTGGCGGCGGGCGTTTACGGCGAGTGGCACCAATGGGGCTTCATTGAGCACGAGGCGGATTTTAGCGGGCCGATGGAGCGGCATTTTCAGCAGTGGTTAAAGGAAAAATATGGTACGGACGAGGCACTCCGCAAAGCATGGAACAACCCATCAGCGAGTTTTGAAACCACTACGATACCCACCCCCGAAGAACGGAAAGTGCAAGATGGCAGCATATTCCGAAATCCGAAATCCGAAATCCGAAATCTGGATTACTACCGTTGCCAGCACGAATTGGTCGCCGACGACCTCCTGCATTTTTGCAAAATCGTCAAGCAAAATTGGAAGCGGCCAATTCTGACAGGCGCATTCTATGGCTATTTCTTCTCCATGTTCAACCGGCAAGCGGCGGGCGGGCACTTGGAACTTCAGCGGGTGCTTGCCTCCCCGTGGATAGACTACCTGAGCGGCCCGCAGGTCTATTACCCCGATGATGGCTACGAACCCGGCGAGCCTTACCGCAGCCGCAGCCTCGTGCGCAGCATCACGCTGCACGGCAAGCTTTGGCTCGACGAGTACGACCAGCAGCCCCGCCGCACCTTTCCCGTGCTGAACGGCAAGGACAACACCGAAAACTACCGCCGCAACTTGCAGGAAAACATCGCCGCCATCGAGCGGAACGTGCTCTCGCCGCTGACGAAGGGCGCTGGCCTCTGGTTCTACGACTTCGGCCCTAGCGGCATGAACCTGCACCGGGGCAACGAGCACGACATCCAGTCGGGCACCATCGGATACTGGGACCACCCCGATTATTTGCGGAGCATAAAAAGCCTGAAAACGCTGGCCGATTCGCTGTTGCACCAACCTTGGAGAACTGATGCCGATGTGCTGTTGGTTTATGACACAGAGATTTTTTATCACCTGAAAAGCACCAAGCAGGACTCCTGCCCCATCAGTTCGCAGGTGGTGGATTGGCTGCCGTTGGCCTTGAGCTATGCGGGCGTTGCGTGGGATGCCGTGCATTTGGACGACCTTGGGCTGCTTGACCCTTCACCCTATCGGGCGGTCGTTTTTGCAAATACTTGGATGATGGATGAAAAGGATTTGGTGGCCATCTGGCAGCGATGGGCAAAGGATGGGCGGCACTTGTTTTGGGTGTATGCACCGGGGCAGCTTGGCAGTTCAAATCCATCGCAAGTAACTGGTTTTCAGTTGGTTGCTTCGCAATGCGACACCGTGCCAGCCGTCCATCCCGTAGGTGATTTGCCAAGGCAGGCGGCATGGGGAAAGCTTTCGCCGCTTTGGGCTGTGAGTGACCCGGCTGCAACCGTCATAGCCCATTACGAGCATGATGGCCGGCCCGTTTTTGCAAAGAAAAAAACCTCAAGCCATAACTCGTGGTTTCTCGGAATCCCCGCAATGGATGCCAAGTGGTGGCACTACCTCCTGGCCGAATCGGGCGCACATTTTTACACGACCGAGGGTGTCGTTTACGCAGGCGGCGGGCTGCTCGTTTTCCATACAAAGACGGGGGGCAAACAAATAATCAAGCTAAAAAACGGAAAAGAGATTTTGGTGAAAATGCCTGTGGGGGCTGGGACTTTGACGCTGGAAGCAGAGACGGGGAGGGTGGTTTTGGAATAATTTCTTGAAACAAAAATTTGGCAATACTTGACTTTATGCTCCCACTCGCCGTTACTTTGTGCCCAGTTAAAACTTTGACCCAAATCAAAATATGACTTCAACATCCAAATTTCAGCAAAGCGCAACCGCAAAAAATTGGTGGTGGCAGTTCAAGGAACCCTCATTCCGTGAATAGTCGCATGCCTATGCTGATATCTGATGTTGCAAAAAGGCCTGCCGTACTTCACGGTAGGCCTTTTTTGTTGCCCCAATTCAACCAATTCAACTAATTCAACCAGTTTTAATGCCCAGCATCCAATCACATACCAAAGTCCTCCTTGCCGACACCGTCACGCCCGTCAGCTTGTACCTGCGGCTGCGCGACCGCTACCCCGGCGCCCTGCTCCTCGAAAGCTCCGACTACCATGGAAACGAGAACAGCGTGTCGTTCCTCTGCTTGGCCCCGATGGCGGAGTTTGTGGTTGACAATGAGCAAGTTACGCAGCAACTGCCGGGCGAAGCGGCCACCCATTTTACCCTAAAAAACAGCGCCGAGGCGCTAACCGCACTGGCCGATTTTTTTGAAAAAATACAGCTTGAAAGCGACGATTCCACGCACCGCCGCATGAACGGCTTCTTCGGCTACTGCACCTACGACAGTGTGCAACATTTCGAGAAAATCAGCCTAAATAGCCCCGTCCGACCAGAGCGGGCCATCCCCACCATCCGCTATCAATTGCCCCGTTTTATCATCGCCATCAACCATTTCAACCAGCAGATGACCGTACTGGAAAACAGCTTGCCCGGTGAGGAAAGCCATTTGCCGGAACTCGAAAACCTGCTGCAAGTAGCCCCCGTGCCCAACTTCCCGTTCCGCACCACCGGCGAGGAAACGACCAATATGACCGACGAGGATTATGTGAAAATGGTGACGCTCGGCAAGCACCACTGCCAGCGTGGCGACGTGTTCCAAATCGTGGTGGCCCGCCAGTTTTCGCAACAGTTTCAAGGCGATGATTTCAATGTTTACAGAGCTTTGCGCAGCGTGAACCCCTCGCCGTACTTGTTTTATTTCGATTATGGTGGGTATAAAATTTTTGGCTCCAGCCCTGAAGCGCAGGTCAGGCTAAAACAGTCCACAGTTGGCAGTGGGCAGTTGGCCGTCAAGTCCCAGAAAGCATTCATAAACCCGATTGCGGGCACCTTCCCAAGGTCAGGCGATGACCAAGCCGACCGCCTCGGCGCAGAGGCCCTCGCCGCCGACCCCAAGGAGAATGCCGAGCACGTCATGCTGGTGGACTTGGCCCGGAACGACCTCAACCGCCTCTGCCAAAACGTGAAGGTGGAGACTTATCGGGAGGTGCAGTTTTACAGCCACGTCATCCACCTCGTGTCGGAGGTATCGGGCGAGCTGCCAGAGGGGGTGTCACCCGTGCGGCTACTGGCGGAAACCTTCCCGGCGGGCACTTTATCGGGCGCTCCCAAGCACCGGGCGATGCAGCTTATTGACCAAATCGAGCCGAACCGACGGGGGTATTACGGCGGCTGTGTGGGATTTTTCACCTTTAGCGGCGAGGTGAACCATGCCATACTTATCCGCAGTTTTTTGAGCAAAAACAACACGCTGCACTACCAGGCGGGGGCGGGGATTGTGAAACATTCCGTCGAAGAAAAGGAGTTGGCGGAAGTGTTTCACAAGATTGGGGCACTGCGACGGGCGGTGCGGCGGGCGGAGGGCTCAATTTAGTTAATGAGTTGAAAATCAATATTTTACAATGAAAATATTAGTCCTTGACAACTACGACAGCTTCACCTACAACCTCGTTCAGTACGTGGAGGAAATGTCCGGCATACGCCCCGACGTGTTCCGCAATGACGAAATCACGGTGGCCGAAGCTGCGCAATACGATAAGATTTTGCTCTCGCCCGGTCCCGGTCTGCCAAAGGAATCTGGCATCCTCTGCGACCTGATACGGGAATTGGCACCGACTAAAAGCATATTCGGCGTCTGCCTCGGCTTGCAGGCCATCGGGGAGGTGTTCGGCGGCCAATTGGAGAACCTTTCGAGAGTCTTCCACGGGGTGGCTACGCCCATGCACGTCCGCAAGGCCGACGAGCCGCTGTTCCGTGAAATCCCAGAAACCTTCGCCGCCGGTCGCTATCACTCGTGGGTGGTTTCCAAGCACGGCTTGCCCGACTGCTTCGACCTGACCTGCGAGGACGAGGAGGGGCAAATCATGGGTTTGACGCATAAGAGATACGACGTGCGGGGGGTGCAGTTTCATCCTGAATCAGTAATGACGGAGCATGGGAAAGTGATGGTCAAAAACTGGATAGAAAATTAGCTATTGGCTATTGGCCGTTGGCAATTTGCTGACATGGCCAATAGCTAACAGCCAAAAGCCAAAAGCATGAAAAAAATCCTCAACAAGCTCTTCGAGCACCAGCGCCTCTCCCGTGAGGAAGCCTACGAAACCCTCACGGAAATCACCCGTGGCGAGGTAAACGAGGCGCAAATCGCTGCCTTCCTCACGGTCTATCTCATGCGGAGCATCAGCGTGGAGGAACTCGACGGCTTCCGCCAAGCCCTGCTCGACCTCTGCATCCCGCTGGAAGTCACTGATTATCAAACGATTGACCTCTGCGGCACGGGCGGCGATGGCAAGAACACTTTCAACATCAGCACCCTCGCCAGCTTTGTGGTGGCCGGGGCAGGTGGCCGGGTGGTCAAGCACGGCAACTACGGCGTGTCGTCGGTCTGCGGCTCCTCCAATGTATTGGAATCGCTCGGCTACCGCTTCAAGAACGACGGCGACGCCCTCAGCCACGAACTCGACGAGGCGGGCATCTGCTTCCTCCATGCCCCGATGTTCCACCCGGCACTGAAGAACGTCGGCCCAGTGCGGAAGGCGCTCGGCATCAAGACCTTCTTCAATATGCTCGGCCCGCTGGTGAACCCCGCCCGGCCCGATTGTCAGTTGACGGGGGTGTTCAGTTTGGAATTGCAAAGGATTTATGGGTATTTGTTGCAGGAGAACGTGTCGCAGCCCCTGCCCCCTAAAGGGGAACCTAAACAGGGAAGTGCCGAGTCTAATTCGCCAAATCTTGGCAGTTTCGATGCCTTTGCGTCTGTGGGTTCCCCTTTAGGGGTCAGGGGCTTCAACGTCATCCACACCCTTGGCGGCTACGACGAGCTTTCCCTCACCGCCCCTGCCAAGTCCGTCAGCAACCGGGGAGAGGCCACGCTCACGCCTGCCGACTTTGGTGGTGCAGTAACCGAGTCCGAGCTTTTCGGCGGTGACACGGTGGAGGAGGCCAAGGCCATTTTTATCCAAGTTTTGGAAAACAAGGGGACGCTCGCCCAACAAAGGGTCGTGGTGGCCAATTCGGCGCTGGCGCTGCAATGCCTTTCACCGGAGCAAACGCTGGAAAGCTGCATTGCGCAAGCAAACGAATCGCTGGAAAGTGGGCGGGCGATGGGGGCACTGAGGCGGTTGGTTGCCTTGCAATGAACGCTTTTTAAGCCCGTTTTGTCATTGCCGAAGGCAACCTGCGACGTCACGAGGGACATCACGCATGACGTCGTAGGTTGCCTTCGGCAATGACAAAACGGCATCAACTAGTGTGCTTTTTTGAGTTTAAAAAATTGAAAATGACCATTTTACAAAAAATAATCGCCCACAAAAAAATGGAAGTCGCCGAGCGGCAGGCCAAAGTCCCCGTCGGCGACTTGGTGAAAAGCCCGTACTTCAAGCGGCCAAGCCTCAGTTTCTCCGCTGCCCTGCGAAGGCCGGACATGGCGGGCATCATTGCGGAGCACAAACGCAAATCCCCCTCGAAAGGTATCATCAACGCCAACGTGACGGTGGAGGAAGTGACTACGGGCTACATGCGGGCAGGTGCTTCGGCGCTCTCCGTGCTCACCGACGAGCAGTTTTTTGGCGGTAAAAACGAAGACCTGACCATCACACGAGGGCTGAACGAGGTACCGATTTTGCGCAAGGATTTCACCATCGGCGAGTACCAAATACTGGAGGCCAAGGCCATCGGGGCCGATGCCATCCTGCTCATTGCTGCTGTGCTGACGCCTGCCGAGGTGCGCCAATTCAGCAGTTTCGCCCGCTCGCTCGGCCTCGAAACCTTGCTCGAAATCCATACAGCCAATGAGCTTGGCCATATCTGCGACACCGTGGACGCCGTCGGAGTAAACAACCGCAACCTTGCCGATTTCAGCGTGGACGTGCGCCGCTCACTGGAGCTTGCGCCACATATTCCCGATGATTTTGTGAAGGTCAGTGAGTCCGGCTTGAGCGACCCGGCGGCGGTGTTGGAGCTGCGGGCAGCGGGGTTTCAGGGGTTTTTGATTGGGGAAAGTTTTATGAAAATGGGGAGGCCGGGGGAGGCGTGCCGGGACTTCATCAATCAAATCAACCTTCATCAACCCCAATCAACATGAAACTAAAAATCTGCGGCCTAAAACACCCCGCCAACGTCCACCAACTCCTGACCTTGGAGCCGGACTACATCGGGTTCATTTTTTACGAAAAAAGCCCCCGCTACGTGGGCGAGGTCGCCGATTTGGGCTGGGTTCGGGAGCTGCCCGGCCCAACGAAAAAGGTCGGCGTGTTCGTGAACGAGGCGGTGGAGGTGGTGAAAAACATTGCGGCAGCACTCGGTTTGCTGGTCGTTCAACTGCACGGCGAGGAGCCGCCCGGTGTTTGCAAGTCGTTGAAAATGAGCGGCCTCGAAGTTTGGAAAGCCTTCGGGGTGGACGAGGATTTTGATTTTGAAAAAACGGTGGCTTACGTCGGCGTTTGCGACAAGTTTTTGTTTGATACCAAGGGCAAAAACCGGGGCGGCAACGGGGTGGCGTTCGATTGGGGGCTGTTGGAGAAGTACGGGGGAGAGACGCCGTTCGTGTTGAGCGGCGGCATCGGGTTACCCCTGACCCCTAAAGGGGCACCCACGGAATTTCAGGCATCGGAACTTCAAAAATTGTGGAGTTCCGACAAGGGTGCGTCCTTGGGTTCCCCTTTAGGGGTCAGGGGTCTAAGCGTGTTAGACCTCAACTCCCGCTTTGAAATCGAACCCGGCCTCAAAGATTTTGAACTGATAAAAACATTCAAGCATGAGCTATTTAGTTGACAATCAAGACTTTCCAAGTTTTAAAAACTTGGAAAGTCTAAACAGCCCTGACACCGACGGCTTCTACGGCCAGTTCGGCGGGGCGTTCATCCCCGAAATGCTGCACCCCAACGTGGAGGAGCTTCGCAACTGCTACCTCGACATCATCGGGTCGGCGGAGTTTCAAACAGAATTTAGGGCGCTGCTAAAGGACTATGCGGGCCGGGCGACGCCGCTCTATTTTGCGAAGCGGCTGTCGGAACGGTATGGCACCAAGATTTACCTCAAACGGGAAGACCTCTGCCATACCGGAGCACATAAAATCAACAACACCGTCGGGCAGATTTTGCTAGCGCAACGGCTGGGCAAGCGGCGCATCATCGCCGAGACCGGGGCGGGGCAGCACGGCGTGGCCACGGCCACCGTCTGCGCCCTCATGGGTTTGGAGTGCATCGTGTACATGGGCGCACTGGACATCGAGCGGCAGGCACCCAATGTGGCCCGGATGCGGATGCTCGGCGCAACAGTCGTGCCTGCCATGAGCGGCAACCAGACCCTCAAGGACGCCACCAACGAAGCCATCCGGGACTGGATTTGCAACCCTGTGGACACCCACTATATCATCGGTTCGGTGGTGGGGCCGCACCCTTACCCCGATTTGGTGGCCCGTTTGCAGTCGGTCATCAGCGAGGAAATCCGGTGGCAATTGCTTGAAAAAGAGGGCACGGCGAACCCCACGGCGGTCATCGCCTGCGTGGGCGGCGGCAGCAACGCAGCGGGGGCTTTCTACCATTTTATTGAAGAAAAATCGGTGCGGCTCATTGGCTCGGAGGCAGCGGGTCATGGTGTCCATACTGGCGAGACGGCGGCAACCATTGCCCTTGGCAAGCCGGGTATCCTGCATGGCAGCCTGAGCATGTTGATTCAAAACGAAGATGGACAGGTCATCGAGCCGTACAGCATCTCGGCGGGGCTGGACTACCCCGGCGTGGGGCCGCTCCATGCGCAGTTGGCGGCGAGCGGCCGGGCGAGCTTCGTACCTGTGACGGACGACGAGGCGCTGGCGGCGGCGTTCCGTCTGGCCCAATTAGAGGGCATCATCCCGGCGCTGGAGACGGCACATGCGCTGGCGGTTTTTGAAAAAATCAGGTTTGAAAAAGGGGATGTGGTAGTGCTTTGTTTGTCAGGGAGGGGGGACAAGGATTTGGGGACGTACACGCAGCAACTTGAAAACCTAAAACATTGACCATGAATCGTTTAGAGCAACTATTTCAACGTAAAAACAGAAACATCCTCTCCATCTATTTCACCGCTGGCTACCCTACCCCTGACGGCACCCGCCAGACCATCCTCGACCTGGCCGCCGCTGGGGCCGACCTCGTGGAAGTGGGCATCCCGTTCAGCGACCCGCTGGCCGATGGGCCGACCATTCAGGCCAGTAGCCATGCGGCATTGGAGGCGGGCATGTCCATGGAGAAGCTGTTCGGGCAACTCGAAGGCATCCGCTCGGAGACGCAGATGCCGCTGGTTTTGATGGGATACCTGAACCCAGTGTTGCAATTCGGCGTGGAGCGGTTCTGTGAAAAATGCCACGAAACGGGCGTTGACGGCGTCATCCTGCCCGACCTTCCGCTGGCCTTTTATGAAAAGAACTACCGCCCGTTTTTTGAAAAATACGACCTCTTCCCCATCTTCCTCGTCACGCCACAGACGAGCGATGAGCGCATTCGGGAGCTGGATGCAGCCAGTCGGGGCTTCCTTTATGCGGTGAGCACCGCCAGTACTACGGGTGGGGCGGGCGGTTTTGGCGAAGCGCAAGTGGCTTATTTTCAACGCATTGCGAAGCTGCAACTAAAAAACCCCGTGCTGGTTGGTTTTGGTATTTCCGATAAAAAAGCCTTTGAGACGGTATGCCAGTACCTGAACGGCGGCGTGGTGGGCAGTGCGTTCATACGGGCGCAGGAGGCCGGAGTGTCAGCATTGGAATTTGTAGCTGGATTTAGGGTCGGTAAATGACTTTTTTCATAATAAGCCCACCCTCGCAGAACTATATTTCGATTCGAGCGGTATAAATACCATTCTTTCGCACGAAATATGGTTTACCAACGCCGCAAGCTATGCTGTCCCGCACCTTTTCTACCTATATCGCATCCTTTTCTGGGCTTTCCCGGTCTGCCTGGCTGATTTCGTTGGCCTCCTTGGTCAACCGCAGCGGCACAATGGTACTGCCCTTCCTTTCGGTTTATCTTACCACAGAATTGGGGTTTTCGATGAAAGAAGCGGGCATTGCCATGACCCTGTTCGGCGTGGGCTCTTTTATTGGGTCATACATGGGCGGCACCCTTTCCGACAAAATCGGCTACTACCGGGTGCTGTTCTGGTCGTTGACCTTGGGCGGCATTGGGTTCATGGTACTGGGCTATGTGAAGAGTTTGCACGGCATTTATGCCATGATTTTCATCCTAAGCAGTGTGGGTGATGCGTTCCGCCCAGCTACGATGGCGGCGCTCGGGGCGCACAGCACGCCCGAAAACCGCACCCGCTCCTACTCGCTCATGCGGATGAGCATCAACCTCGGCTTCACCATCGGCCCGGCAGTTGGTGGGGTATTGGCGGCATGGAAGGGCTACCAGACCCTGTTCTGGGTGGATGGCATTACCTGTATTGCATCCGCCATTTTCTTTCGGGCATTTTTGAAACCAAAAAAACTGGTTGAAGGCGAGGAGAAAAAACTGCAACCCATTGAAATTCAACAGGTTCAGTCACCCTATTCCGATAAGCAATACCTCATTTTCTTATTGCTCACAACAGTAGGTGCTACGGTTTTTTTACAGCTGATTTCCACGCTGCCCGTCTATTATAACCAGGTAATGCACATGTCCGAGTGGCAAATCGGGGCGCTACTGGCCTTCAATGGCCTCATCGTTTTCCTGACGGAAATGCCGCTCGTTTTCACCTTGGAGCGCAAGATGAAACGGATGCACTGCATCGCCGCTGGCGTGATGCTCTATGCTTTTGGCTATTTGGTGCTCAATATTGCTCCGCAAAGTATGGCCATTGCCGTGCTGTCCATGTTTGCGCTTTCCATTGGCGAGATTTTCAATATGCCTTTTGCCAACTCATTTGCCCTCAGCCGCACCACTGACGCCAACCGGGGCAAGTACATGGGCCTGTACTCCATGACCTACTCGCTGGCGCATATCATCGGCCCTTATTTTTCGATGAAAATCGCTGAAAATCATGGCTTCGACGTGCTTTGGTATATATCTGGGATGCTTTGCATCGGCACTTTCTTCGGTTTTTTGGCCATGAAAAAACGCAATCCCGACCCAGCCAAACCCGCCCAATTGTCCAAAGAAGAACTAATGCCGGTTGTGCCTTTGGAAACGACTACTTGATTTGCCATTTGCTGGCGCTCGTGTTTTTGAAAAAGGCGTACTTTTGGCCGCTTTTAAATAGCGTCATTGGTCATTGATGTCACTGTTGGTTGCGTTTGCTTCGCAATGACCAGTGACCAATGGCAACACAACCATGTCAAACTTCAACCAACATAGCACAACGGGCGTCATTGGGTCTGGCAGTTTCGGCACGGCAGTCGCCAACCTGCTGGCCTTCAACACCGACATACTGATTTTCAGCCGCCGGGAGCAGATGGTCGAAACCATCAACAAGGAACATCGGCACCCAACGTTCAATGTCCCATTGTCAGAGCGCATCCGGGCCACTTCCGACCCGCAGGAAATCGCTGAAAGCTGTTCACTGATTTTCCCCATCGTCACCTCCGAGGGCTTCCGACCGATGATGCAGACTTTTTCGCCCTTCCTGCGGCCCTATCATATCCTCATACACGGCACCAAGGGTTTTGACATCAAAAACCTGACGGAGCAAGAACTACATGAAGGTAAAATCACCCGCAAAGGTGTGCGCACCATGAGCGAGGTGATACGGGAAGAATCAGTAGTGGTGCGAGTCGGCTGCCTATCTGGCCCCAATCTCGCCTCTGAAATCATGGCGGGACAGCCAACGGCTACGGTCATCGGCAGCAAGTTCGACGAGGTGGTGAGCGCTGGCAAAAAAGTGTTGAGCAGTAAGTATTTCCAGGTGTTCGGCACTTATGAAATACTTGGCGCAGAGCTGGCCGGTGCCTTGAAAAACACCATTGCCATCGGCAGCGGCATCCTGGGCGGCCTTGGCCTCGGCAAGAACCTTCAAGCGCTGCTCATCAACCGGGGGTTGATAGAGATGATTCATTTTGGAAAAGCGTTAGGCACTTCGGCGAAGCCTTTCGTCGGCACGGCAGGCATCGGCGACCTGATATGCACAGCCACCAGCATGAGCAGCCGCAACTATACCTTCGGCTACCGCCTCGGCCAAGGCGAAAAGACCGCCGACATCCTCGCCTCCTTGCCCGAAATCGCCGAGGGTGTGCGCACCCTGAAAATTGCGAAGCACCTCGCCGACCACCTAAAGCTGCACGTGCCCATCACGCAAATGCTCTACCGGGCCGTCCATGAAGGCTACGACATCAAACAGGCCATCGAGTACCTGATGCGCTATCCGTATTATGTGGATGTGGATTTTATTTGATTGGGTTTCATGGTTTCATTGCTTCATGGTTTCATGGCTTCATTGTTACTCTCTAACGACAACCTTGGCGGTGAAGCAACCATGAAACAATGAAACAATGAAACCATGAAGCAATGAAACCATGAAACCATGAAGCAATCACCCTTTACTCATCTGCCAAGCAAACCCTGCCGCCCCCACCGCCCCGGCAAATTCAGTGAAATCCGCCTTCAAAATCGTCACTTGCTTGCCGCCGGGCCGCCATTCATACAGTTCCACAAAATCGGCCAAGGGCTTGAAGAGGGCGTCGTCGGCCTTGGTGATGCCGCCGCCCAAAACCACGACTTCAGGAGAGAAGATATTGCCGATGGTACTAATGGCCACGGCCAGCTTGCGCACCGAATCGAGCCAAAGCCAAGTGGCGAAATGGTCGCCCCGCTGGTAGGCCTGCACCACTTCGAGCGTGTTGCGGAAGCGCCCATGCGAGCGGTGCAGCACGGTCTCGTCGCCAAAAGCATCTTCGAGGCTGCCGGGACTGCCGGTAGAATCGAGCTTGGCATCCGTTGCATTAATCGAAAAATGGCCAAGGTGGCCCGCTACCTGTCCCATGCCCTGGTACAACTCGCCGTTGATGAGCACGCCGCCGCCGACGCCCGTGCCGAGCGTTAGCAGCACGGCATGTTTTCGTCCTTTGGCTGCGCCAAAACGGGCCTCTGCCATGAGGGCGGCGTGTGCGTCGTTGAGTACCCAAACCCGCTCGCCGAAGAACTCCGACCAATTAAAATGCTCCAGGCCCCAGAGCCTGCCGGGCATGGTATGTATAGCAGAGTTGTCAGCGTTGGCGATGCCGGGTGCTGATAGTCCGACTGCTTTTATCTCGCTGCCAAATTTCTTTTTCAGGTTGATGAAAACATCCCGAACAGCACCTTTCCAGCGCTGCTCGTCTGCTGGCCGGTTGTGCTGGCCTGTGGGTGCCGTGGCTTGGTGGATGCGGTTGCCCGCTTCATCCACCACGATGGCCTTGATGTTGGTGCCGCCGATATCTATGCCGATGCTGTACATTGGAAATTGGTGATTGGTAACTGGTGATTGGTGATTGGTTCCCTGCGAGTCACCAATCACTAATCACCAATCACGATTTTCCTAAAATGAGTCCACCGCTTCATAGGCCTTTATCAGCGCCATTTCCCCTTCTTTTCCTTTGATGGAATTGCCATGCTCCATGCCGAGGACGCCCGTGAAGCCCTTATCGTGGATATGCTTGAAGAGGTTTTTATAGTTGATTTCGCCCGTGGTGGGTTCGTTGCGGCCCGGCTCGTCGCCGATTTGGAAATAGGCGATTTCGTCCCAGCAGAGGTCCATGTTGACGGTCATGCGGCCCTCGTTGCGCTGCATGTGCCACATGTCGAAAAGGATTTTGCAGCTTGGCGAATTAACGGCCTTGCAGAGCAGGTAGGTCTGGTCGGAGTATCGCATGAAGAGGTCGGGCGTGTCACTCAGCGGCTCAAGTACCATAACGAGGCCATGCGGCTCGAAGATTTCTGCGCCTCGGCGCAATGACTCTATCACGTTGGAAGTCTGGATGCCTATAGGCAAGCTACGGTCGTAGTTGCCAGGCACGACGGTCATCCACTTGGCATTCACCCGCTTGGCCGTTTCGACGGCGCCGTGGCAGGCTTTGACGAACTTGTTCCGCCAGTCCTTGTCGCCGCTGGTAAGCGAGGTGGCGAGCGGCCAATTGTCGTAAGAAACGACGAAGACGCCCATTGTCATGCCGAGCTTGGCCATCGTTTCCCCAATTTTCGACTGCATCTCGTTGGTGCGGCCCATCATGCCGTTGTCCTCCATTGCCGTGAAGCCTTGGTCGTGCATGAATTTTAGCTGGTCAATGAGGTCCTTGCCCGCCGAGTTTTCAAACATGCCGAAGTGCGGGGCATATTTCATCTTGAACTTGCGGGCGGTAGTTGCATGGCTACCTGCGGCGGCAACAGTGGAAGTACCGGTGGCCACCGCCGCTGTGGTGAGCAGGCTATTTTTCAAAAAATTGCGTCGTTGCATGATTGCCAGAATTTTGTTTTGGTGAATAAAACGGTGATTGGAGCTTTTTATGCTTTGCAGAAACATTGCAAGCAGGCCGCCGTTTCGGAAACCAGCCTGTTGCGGAGCGAAAGGTAGGTAAACTTTCAAAAAAGATTGGAACTGCGTGTACACAAGGCTTTTTTTAAGAATTCCCGCTATATCTTTGCCATCTCAGTTGGCCGTGCTTTGGGAATTTGCCTATCGCTGCAAATAGCTAAAAGCAAATAGCCAAATGCTAAAATAGGAGAGGTGCCAGAGTGGTCGATCGGGACGGTCTCGAAAACCGTTGTACGGGCAACCGTACCGAGGGTTCGAATCCCTCCCTCTCCGCAAGGTATTGAAAGTCAGGCATTTGCAAGCAGCTTGGCCTGGTTTTCATGAAAGATAAATACTCGAATCAAAGGATTTGGAGACGAAGCTTAAAGCGATGCGAACAAACCGACTTGGGCGATGCTTTTTCAAAACTTCAAAAGCCGTGAAAGCAGCTTTTGAAGTTTGCATCAAAATTGCCCTGCATGGTAGCTTTAAAGGCGGCAAGAATCAGCGTTGAAAAGTTCTTAAAATTGCAGGTCATGGGCGTCAAACCCCAAATTTGAACATAATCCCTCCCATTACCCGCAACGAGCTATTTTAGCGATTCTTCCTTCCGACAGCATTGTTTTTGCGCCGCAAATTTCCACCCAAATTCTTGGTTTTCAGTACATTGCGTTTGCTCAACAGTTCAGTTAGACCTGTGTTCCACATAGTGGGCTATTGTACTGTTTTATGAAAATTCGGCCAGTCGGGATTGGTGATTACCCTCGTTTTTGAAGCATTCCATGTTTTTAAAAACGCCATTTTCAATACCTGCCTCCGTTTAAATTTCAAACCATAAGTGCTGCGGCTACTGCTACGTCTCAACAATCGTTTCTTCCATCCTGAAAAGGATTTCGCCAATAAAATGCGACCACTGATTGGCTTCACGCCAGCCAATATGGCCATTTTCAAATTGGCATTTTCGCACAAGTCAAACCCGTCTGACAAGGCTTACGCCATGCAGAACAACGAGCGTTTGGAGTTCTTGGGCGATGCCGTGCTCGGCACCATCGTGGCGGAGTACCTGTTCATCAAGTACCCCAATGCCGACGAGGGCTTTCTGACGAAGATGCGCTCCAAGATCGTGAAGCGCAACACGCTGAACAAAATCGGCGACAAGATGGGCCTTGACATGCTGCTGTCAGACTACAGCCAGACCCGACTCAGCCGCTCCATGCTCGGCAATGCAGTGGAGGCGCTCGTCGGGTCAGTCTATCTCGAAAAGGGCTACAAGGCGACTAAACGTTTTGTCATCAAAAAAATACTGCGCAACTACGTGGATGTGCACGAGTTGGAGAGCTACGATGACAATTACAAGAGCCAACTCCTCGAATGGTGCCAGAAGAACGGCCAGACCGTAAGCTATAAGCTCGTAGCCCGCTACAAGTTCGAGAAGCGTGACCGCTTCAAAGTTGCTGTAATGGTGGACAACAAAAAAATCGCCACCGCCGACGATTTCAACAAAAAGAGCGCCGAGCAAACCGCCTCCGAAAAGGCCATGGTTGTGCTTGGCATCATTGCTGACACTGGCGAGAATGGCGTATTGGAGGAGGAAGACGAGGAAGATGGTGGGAAAGGTGAGGATTGATGTTGACGTTTGACGGCCAACGGTGGACGGTAAAAACAGCAAAGCCGAGGTTCTTCAACCTCGGCTTTGCTGTTTTTACGTAAGCCGTCCACCGTCAGCCGTCAAACGTTCAGGTAGTTCATCAGCGCATCGTACCGCTCTTGGAGCGATTCGAGGTATTCTTCTTCATTGAAAGAAGCCTTTATGACATACCCGAAGCGCTCGAATGCCGATAGGATAGTGTGTATATCCTGTCGGTTGATTTTAAGCGTCACTTCCACGAGTGAAGACTCTGGTCGAGAGGTTACAAAGGTGCTCAAAATTGTAGCGCCCTCCGCTTCCACCAGCCTTGCGATTTCGGCCAGGGAATAGCTGCGCTGCTGGAATTCCAGCACCACGATGCTGCCCGAATCGCTGAAAGCCGCCGTTTTTGCGAAGTAATTCAACACATCTTCCAATGCAACCATACCCATGTAATCGCCTAACTCGTCCACCACTGGCACGATGGTCAGTTGGTGTTCGGCCAGTAGCCGCATCACCTCATAAAGGTGGTCGGACTTTTTCACGAAGGCACGGAGCAAAGAAAGCTGGTAGGAGCCGATCGGCTCATTGGTGTTGTGGATGAGGATATCGTCCTCGCTGATGACGCCCAAAAGTTGTTGCTCATTGACGATGGGCAAGTGACGCACGTTGAAGGTCTCCATTGAGGCAAGGGCCATCTTGCCTGTATCGGAGGTCCTTAGTGGCAAGACTGCGGACGAAATAAGGTTTTCAGCAACCATTTAGTTTGTGTTTGAAGTCCATGTTAGAACGTTTTATAGTCCTTTTTTGGATGTAGTCTCTCAGTTAAAGTTTTCTTGTATTTAGGGGTTTTGCAAAATCTCGGCCAAGATAGTTGGGAGATTGCTTCATGGCTTCATGGCTTCATTGTTACCCTCAAACGACAACCGTGGCGAAGCAACAATAAAGCAATGAAACCATGAAGCAATGAAGCAATACGACAATCACTTTAACCCCCCACCAGCCTTTGCCGTTGGTCTTGGTATTCCTGCTCGGTGAGCAAGCCATGCTCCCGCATCTCAGCCAGTTTCTTGAGCCTGTCGAGCAGGTCGGGCTGCGAAGCAAGTAGATTTCCTTCATCGGTTTTGGAAGCGGTCGGCGGAGGGGTACGGAAGCCGTTTTCCTCGAATTGGTCAAATTCTTTCTGGATGCGCAGGTAGGCCAGTGCGTGGTGCTCTTTAATCCTTTGAAAATCCTTGAAGCCAAGGGAAACTGCCTTATCGAGGTGCCAAAATGCCTTTTCTTTGTCCTCAATCAAAGCGTAAGCGCATGAGATGTTGAAATGCGTAGCGATGTCCGAGGGTGCAAGTTCGAGGGATTTTTTGAAATCAGCAATAGCCCCGAAATAATCGTAGTCCTTGAATTTTTCAAGCCCCGCCGTTTTGTGCTGGTTTGGGCGATCGGCGGTTACGTTCCGAGCGGGTGGCGGCGGTGGCGACTGTGGTCTTTGTGACCGTCGGTCAAAGTCTGTGGGCCGCTGCTGCCGCTCGAAATCAGGCTGCCGACGCTGGCGTTCTTGCCAAGCTTTCTTATTGTATTTTACATCAAAAACATCTTGGTCCATAGATAGTAGCACGATGGCATCAATGAAAGCCACAAGCCAACTTATCCAGAAGAACAAAATATAAAGGATACCCAAACCTACCTGACCTAAATAGAATCGGTGAATCCCCATCCACCCAAGGAACAGGGCCAAAATTCCTGCTACGTTTTTATCTTTCATTCAAAGGTTTTCAAATTCAATTGCGAAATCAACGCAAATCTACCGTATTGGTTCTCCCCACCCCAACTACTATTCGATGCGATGGTCAAAATCATGGATGAATTGATTCATGGCTTCATGGTTTCATGGCTTCATTGCTACCCTTTAACGACAACTGTGGGGAAGCAACCATGAATCAATGAAGCCATGAAGCAATGAAGCCATGAAGCCATGAAGCAATTAAAACACCTTACACGTCAGTACGGTGAAATCATCTTGAAACCCGGCCCGTCCTTTGAACAGGTCGAGGGCGTCCATCACTTTCTTGTTGAACTCCGTGGCGCTCAGGTGGTAGTTTTGCAGCACAAATTTTTGCCCAAAATTTTCGTCCATGAACTCGCCCGCCTCGTTCTGCAACTCGGTGAGGCCATCCGTGAAAAGGAGGATTAGCGCTTCGCCGTCCAACTGCTCCGTGCCTTGCTCAATGAATGGCAAATCATCGAAAGCCCCCAGCACCGTGGTGCCTTTGTCGAGGTAAGTCAACTGCTCGTTCATGGCGAGTATGGGTGGGTTGTGGCCGGCATTGACGTAGGTCAGTTTGCGGGTGTTGAGGTCACATTGTGCAACAAAAAAGGTTAAGAACCGCTCGCCCTTGGTGATGCGCAGCACGGCCCGGTTGAGGTCATCCACAAAAAGCACCAGATCATCATGGCGCTCCAGCAAGCTGTGGAAACTAGCTTGGAAATTGGACATGAGCAGCGCCGCAGCCACTCCTTTGCCAGCAATATCGGCAATGCAAAACGTGATTTTGCCATTGCCATGCTCCACGAAGTCGAAGTAGTCGCCGCCGACGTTGAGGTGCGGACGGTAGATGGACGAAAGCTCGTATTCCTTGCGGGTGGGCAGTGATTTAGGTATCAAAAGCTGCTGCATCTCACTCGCCAATTCCATTTCTTTGCGCAAGCGCTCCTCCTCGATTTGCTTCTTGAAAAGCCGCTTGTTCTCGATGGCGACGGTGATGATATTGGTGATTGTAGTGATGAACTGGACCTTGTTGTACATGTCCTCCTCCTCGCCGAAGCCGCCGATGAAGACGTATGCCAAATGCACTTCCTTGTGCTTCACAGGAATCACCACGTCGAACTGCCGGAAGAAAGGGTCGTCGCTGTCGGCGAGGGTGTGCAGGCGGGTATAGCGGCTGAGTTGGTCGGAAACATCGGTCTTCAGTTCCTTGTCCTCGAAGCCGATATGGGCGGAGCAGACCCATTTTTTGTCCTTGCGGTAGTAAAGCGCCATCTTCTTCACGCCCATTTCCCAACTCAGGAATGAGGTGTACATCTCGAACAGGCCGCTCATCTTCACATTGTTGTTGATGGCCTGCGTGATGTTGAGCAAACGGTTGACCTGCAATTGTTTGAGGTTCAGGTCACGCTCCAATTGCCCAATGGTGTTCAATTTCTGCTTTACATTTCCAAGAGAAGTCATCAGTAAGTTAAAAATCGAAAGTAAAAAATAAAAAAGTGGGTAAGCTGCAAATCATGGGTTGAAACACGACCTATGCATCAAAAATGTTAATTCCCTTAAGTGCAGTTTCCCAAAACGGATGGGTAAAATTAGAAATTGACCTGAATACTTAATGATAAAAGTATTTTTGCAAAAAAAATATGCCTCGTGCCCTGCAAAAGGAAGCGGTTTTTGGCATTAATTGCGAGCCTTGGGTCGGTCAAATTTTTCGCAAAACATTGTAAATCAATGCCTTGTAAAATACTCTCCGCCGTATCGCCGCCTGAATTTGGACAATGGAACAAATAGCTTACCAGGGAAAGCAAATAGCATACTTTGACCACAACCCCGGAAAGAGCCGGGATGCAGAAGGACTGCCCGTGGTGCTGTTGCATGGTTTTTTAGAAGATAGCCGCCTTTGGGACGAATGGCTCCCGCTGCTACCCACCCGCCGATATATCTGCATTGACCTGCCCGGCGCAGGCAGCTCTGAACTGACGGACAACCTTACCATGGCTGCCATGGCCGAGGTCGTGGCCGCCGTGATAGCGCACCTTGGCCTGCAAAAATTCATCCTCACAGGGCATTCGATGGGAGGTTACGTGGCGCTCGCTTATGCTGAAAAATGGGCCGAAAAACTGGCTGGCCTCTGCCTGTTCCACTCCCACCCCTTTGCCGATTCGGAGGAGAAAAAAGCCGGGCGGCTCAAGGCCATTGAGTTCATCAAGACCAATGGCCATGTCATTTACGTGCGCCAAACCATCCCTCAGCTTTTTATTTACGATTTCTCCAAAGGTTACCAAATGGAGGTCAACCGCTTGATACACAATGCAATGCACTTCACGCCAGAAGCCATCATTGCTGCCCTCGACTCCATGCGCCAGCGCCAAGACCGCTCGGATGTGCTGCGCAACCTGCAATGCCCCGTGCTCATGCTCATTGGTCAGCACGACACCGCCGTGCCACTCGAACTGAGCATGGCCATGACGCCACTGCCCAGCCGTGGCATCGTCCACGTTTTCTCGACCGTAGGCCATATGGGCATGTTCTCGGCGAGCCGGGAGACGGCGAAGGCTTTTAAGGAGTTTTTGATTGAAATTGGAAATTGAGAAATTGGGAAATTGAGCCTCAAGCAGTTTCCCAATTTCCCAATTTCCAATTTCCCAATTTCCCAATTTCCATGAAAGCCCTCATTTTCGCTGCCGGCCTCGGCACCCGCCTCCGCCCCCTCACCAACGACCGACCAAAGGCGCTCGTGGAGGTGAACGGCATCACCCTGCTCGAAGTGGCCATCCGAAGGCTAATAGCGGCGGGCTGCCGGGAGATGATGGTAAACGTTCACCATTTTGCGGAGCAAGTCATTGATTTTATTGAAAAAAACAGGCAGTTCGGTGTCCAAATCACCATCTCCGACGAGCGGGACCTGCTGCTCGATACGGGCGGTGGACTGAAAAAAGCCGCTTGGTTCTTCGATGATGGCCACCCCTTCCTCGTCTGCAATGCCGATGTGCTGACGGACATAGACCTCGCCCATTTTTACCAAAAGCACCTCGAAAGCAACTCCATCGCCACCTTAGCCGTGCGCCGCCGCTCCAGTTCCCGCTATTTTTTGTTCGATGAAAAAATGCACCTCTGCGGCTGGCAAAATGCGAAAACAGGGGAGGAAAAGTTTGCAGTAGGCAGTGGGCAGTTGGCAGTTGGCCCCGACAAGGGTAGAGCCCATTTTACAGAAACAGTTCATCCCTCATCCCTCATCCCTCATACCTCATACCTCCCTTTCGCTTTCAGCGGCCTCCACGCCATCAGCCCTGCCCTGTTCAACTGGATGCCAGCGGGCGAAGGACCGTTTTCCATCATTGATGTCTATTTGGAAGCTGCGCAAACGGGCCTGGTTTTCGGCTATGACCACAGCGCCGACGAGTGGCTCGACGTTGGCAAACCAGAAGCCTTGCCCGCAGCTGCTGAATTTTTGAAAAAAAACCGCAACTTCGCCTGACCAATCACCAATCACCAATCACCAGTCACCAAATGTCCATTTTTTTCACCACCAAGTTCCCAGTCAGTCGTTTCAGCGAACTGAAGCCAACGGCTATTTTGACCACGTTGAGCAAGCTTCGGATGCGCATTGATGAACGCTTTCCCGGTTCTGGCTTGGGCAAGGTGGCTGCCGAGTTGGACGAGGTAGCAGTGGCCATTGTGTCCTTGTTGGAACAGCTTTCCAAGCCCATCTGGCCGATTCGGGTACTCACGTTTTTGGCCATTGGCCTGCTCGTTGCGCTGGCGGCATGGGTCTGTGCTTATACCATTCACAACATACCAGCGGGCGAGAGTGGACTCATGGAAACGCTGCAGGGTGCCGAGAGCGCTATCAATGAGGTGATTTTCCTTGGGCTGGCCATCCTGTTCCTTGCCACGCTCGAAAACCGCATCAAGCGCAAGGCGGCGCTCAACTCGCTGCACCGCCTGCGCTCCATCGCCCACGTGGTGGACATGCACCAGCTCACCAAAGACCCCGGCTCCCTAGTGGCGCAATTCAAAAAAACGGCCTCCTCGCCGGAAAGAATCATGACACCCTACGAGCTTACCCGCTACCTCGATTATTGCTCCGAGCTTTTGGCCATCAACTCCAAGCTGGCCGCCCTGCACGTGCAGTGTTTCCAAGATTCAGAGGTTCAAAAAACGGTGGACGAGGTGGAGTCCCTCTCGCATGAACTGGCGGGCATGATTTGGTAAAAAATCATGATGCTGGATGTGGAGGTGAAGAAGAAAAAGAAGGTTGACAAGGTTGATAAGGGATGAGCAGCACGCTACTCGACCTTTTTATTTCACACGACGACACGACGACACGACGCATTGATTTTCATAGCATTGAATTTAAAAACGTTGTGTCGTTGTGACGTTGTGTGAAAAATGTCCAGTAGTCTGGATAAGTGGATATTGGTAGCTATCAGTTGGTTAATTTCAATACCTCAATACCCAAAGTGCTCAATGCACGATCACCTTAATGGGCTGTGACCTTTGTCCATTTTGAAAAACAACAGCGTAGGTTCCAGCTTTCAGATCTGTCACGTCTAAGATTGATTTGCCGTCAACGGCGAAGTTGCGAACGGCCTGCCCGGCCATGTTAGAAACGCTGATATCGCCGTTTACTGCAGCAGGGAAACTCAACCTGACCATGCCCTGTTCAGGGGTGCTCGCCGTAAAAAAGGCTGGCTGAAGCAACTTCTCCCCGGTGCTGGACAATACGACCGTCCAATTCAGGTAGCTGGCCAAGATATCATACCCATCGCAGCAAAAGAGGTGGGCATCATAAAAAGTGCCTTCCACTAACTCAGCGATAGGGTCAAATGTTACCTCCCCATTGGCCCCGCCCACATAGACATAAGAAATGGAAGCTGGGTCGCCATCCGGCACTTCACCAGCCGGGTAAATCCCTACCCAATCGGACACTGAGCCTGTGCCTCCGGTAAAGGCGAAGGTCAACGGCAGTGTCTCATTCAAAGTACCAACGGGCGCAAGGCTTGGTGTTTTCACTTCATACACCGTGAAGGTGGTGCTGGCAAGTATGGTGTAAATGTCGCAGCAGAAAAAGTACGCTTCGTAGGTGCCGGGGGTAAGAATGCCAGCAATGTCGAAGACCAATTCGCCCTCCGTTCCAGTCGTGTACTGGAACATGATGGATGGGTCGGTGCCTGGTACAGTGCCTGGGGCGTAGATTCCAATCCAATCAGTAGAATTGCCGGGGCCACCAGCATAGATGAAACTGACCGTGCCGCCCTCCAAGGGGAAGTTGTTTGGGTAAATTTGCGACGGTGTGGCACCCTCCACCGTAAAGGTGCTGGTGGCCAAGATGGTATAGCCATCACAGCAAAAAAGGTGTACTTCATAATTGCCACTGGCCAGCACCCCGTCGAAAGTAACCGTTCCACTTGGCGTAACGGTAGCAGAGCCTGCTTGCCCACTCCCGTTAGCATACTGCCAAATGATGGAACCCACTCCGCCATTGTCAGGGTCTGGCATGTCGCCGACGTTGTAAATGCCAATCCAATCTTTGGAATCTGTTGAGCCAGTGAAGTTGAAAGTCATTTCGGCCCCGGTTTGAAAAGGTGCCCCTACTGGCGTGACGCTCTGCCCCAAAAGCAGCGTGCCAAAAGAAGTCAGCAAAAAGAAGAGTAAAGATTTTTTCATACGTTAAAGATTTTGCCCAGCCGCTTTGGTTTGGTTGCCTTCAGCAACTGGAAGGGTGAAGCGATTTTGTTTTTTGGATAAAATGTGACCCGAAGTTAACATGCTCCCCAGTCATTTTTGATAAAACATTCGCAAAGCTTAACTTTTTTGGCAAAAAATGCCAGCAATCGTCCTACTCGCCGAAGCTTATTGCACCATTACCCGCAACGACGAAACCACATTGCCGCTTCGCAATCGAGCAACGTACATGCCAGCATGGAGGTTTGGCAGTTCAACTTCTCGCAAATTGTCAATGTTCAGGCTCCGTACCACGGTGCCGACTGCATCGAAAAACACCAGCTCGCCACTGGTGTTTTCCTCAAAAACCAGCCTCGCTCCGCCGATGCCGGGCGTTGGCATTTGCTTAGCAAATTGGTGCTCTGCCCTGTCCTTTTCAGTGGCAGCGCTGGTTTCGAACTCCATTTCCTCAAAAGGTACCGTATGCGCAACCCTCACCGAATTGTTGGCGTCGAAGGTGGTAAAACTAACGGTTTGTCCCTGCCAATCAATCTCAATTAGCCCGGTGTTGGGGCTGCCGTAGGCCGTGCCCACCCGGTTTTGGTTGACTTCTGGTGGCCACGAAGTGTTGATGCCGCTGGCCGTGAAGTCGTAGAGCGGGTACATCGCAGGGTCGTTGTCGAGGCGGGAGACCTCCGAATAATGCATGTCGCCAGAGACCAAGAAGAGGTGCTCGGCACCAGTTTCTTTCACCAAATCCTGAAATTTTTTGCGCTGGTGCGGGAACAGCCGCCAGCTCTCGAAGCCGTGGTAGCTGCTCGAAAACTGGACGCTCGTAGCCACGAGGCGCAGGTCGGCGGGCTGTTCCAATATGGTCTTCAACCAAGCCCATTGCGCATCGCCGAGGATGGTGCGCCAACTTTCACTGGCTGCGTCCCAAGGGCAGTAGTCGTTGATGCCGCAGCCGTTGTTCGGGCGCTTGTCGTCTTCAAAATACCGGGTATCGAGCAGGATGACCTGCAGCCGTTGCCCCGCATCGCCGATGGTGTAGCTGGTATAAATACCCTCTTGCGTGCGCCGGGGCGAGTTAGCGGGTTCTTCCCAAAAATCGAGGAAAATCTGCTGGGAAACCACTTTGAGCGGGTAGTCGGCATCCTCGTCGCAGCAGCCGTAATCATGGTCATCCCAAGTGGCAAGCAACGGCACGGTCGCCCTAAGTCTTTGAAATTCAGTGCGTTGGGTAATGAACGTTTCATAAGTAGCTCTCATCACGCCTTCATCATAGGTGTCAATATAGAGGTTGTCGCCGAGGTAAAGGAAAAAGTCAATATCATGCTGTAGGATGTTCTCCAAGGTAGGTTGTGGGCTGCCCTGAGTGCTACAGGAGCCAAGGCCAAAACGGGTAATGACGGGCGGCATAACGGGCGTTGACTTTATTTCAAACAGGTCGAAACCCGTGACCTGTCCACCCGTTTTCACCACCCCGACGAGTTCGCCCAAGAGCGGCAATGGCCCGAAGTTCAGCACCGCTTCGAGGTTGGCGTTCAGGCCCGTGATGGTTTGCTCCGCAACGGGCACGGCATTGGCGAGGATGTTCCCGTTGGAAAAATCGGAGGCATGGTAAATGGCCACGGTGTCGCCAATATTTGCCCCAAAAGCCGTGAAGATAACCGGGTCGGGTGTTTTGTAAAACGCCAGTCGGGAGCGCAGGCGCTCTCCGGCCACCAGAAAGTTGGTGTAGCTGGCGAGCTTAGTGTAGCCATCACAGCAAAAAAGGTGAACGTCGTAGTAGCCTGGGGCGAGTGTTCCGGCGAACTCCACCTGCCCAGCCGTGGTCGGCACGTACTGCCAGACGGTGGAGCCGACGTTGCCCGGCACTTGCCCTGTTTTGTAGATGCCAATCCAATCCAGCGGCGAGCCTGTGCCGCCCGTGTAGGCAAACTGCATGGGCTGGCCTTGGGTAAAGGGGGCGTTCAGGGGGATGAGGGATTGGGCGAGCAATATGCTCAAGGGAATGTTTAGGAGGAGTATGCAAATGAAGGGCCTCAAGAGTGGTTGAATTTGAATCATTAAAAGTCAATTTATTGCGCAAATTATTCACTGCAAAATCCACATCACCCCATTCACGTCGTCGTCCCCACCGTATTGCCTTGCCACTGCAGCCAGCACGTTTGCCCCGTTGTTATCGTACTCGGATTGGGGGTACTGCCAGCGCTTGGGTATTTGGCCGCCGTTAAGCGTGGCTGGCCCGACACTGAAAGTCGGGAAACCCGTGCGCCGCTGCTCGTAAAATGGCTCCCAGCCCGCCTGCATAAACATGGAAATGTATTTCTGGGTAATGATTTGTTCGAGGTAATTGGCGGGGTCATACTTTACCAACGGCTTGTTTAGGTAGCCCTCAATGGTCGGCCCGCCGATGCCGTAGAAAAGCATGGACGCCCTAATACCCGTGTTATAATGCCCAGCCGCCGTACCTGGCCCGCTGGCCCAGCCCCGTGCAATGGCCTCTGCGATAAGGAATTCCTGCTCCGCAAAGCCAATCAAAATCATCGGTTCGTTCACCTCGTCGTTCACGAAACGGCGGTTTATCTTGGAAGCCATCGGCGCTGCGTTTTGCTGGTCGGAGATGATGAGGCCAGCGTCCACGCCGTTGTAATTGTTGAAGTCGTTGGCAGCCGTGCCTTGTATGGGATCGCCGAAGGAAAAAAGACGGGGGTCTTGGCGGTCTTTCATCAAATTCACCAGCCCTTTTTCCAACGAAACGAGGCTGGACACGGAATTCCCGTTGAAGGTTGGGTAATAATTGTCGGTGGCGCTGGTATTGTAGGTGATTTGGGCATTGTCGGCATTGCTGGCCATGAGCGGATACTTGCCGGGGTCATTGAGAATGGCTTGGAACTGCTGCTTGATGTTCAGCTTGCCATTGTCTTCCTTTTTGCTCAAATGGATGAGCAGCCGCAAGCGGAATGCATTGGCAGCCTTCTTCCATTGCGAAGCTTTGCCACCATAAATAATGTCGCCGACGATGGTTCCGTTGGCGTCGTCAAGCAAGGCATTGGCCTCCTCAAGTTCGTTCAGGATGCCCACGTATATGTCCTCTTGGGCATCGTAAACGGGGGCATCTATGCCTTCGTCACCCTTCATCGCTTCCGAATAAGGCACATCCCCAAAAGTTTCCGTCAACTGCGAGAATACCACGGCCCGAAAGAACTTGGCCAGTCCTTGGTAGTTTTGGTCACCGGAAGCAACCGCCAGTTCGTTCATCTGCTTCACTTGGCGCAGCGTACCATAAGGGCCAAAGCTGTTGGTCGCCCAACCGTAATTCACGGCATCGTCGGGCCGTTCGTAATAGGTCAGGTGCCGGGAAGCATAAGCCGGGCCAGTCGGATAGGTATTGAACACGTCAATGCAGATGCCCGTGAGCAGCAAGGCCGGGGTCGCCGACGAGGGGGCGTTTGGGTTCACTTGGTAGTAGTCCTGGTCATGACAGGCAGTGCATAAAATGGTGAATATGATTATTGGTAAAATTAACCGTTTCA